>JBIOUF010000150.1:0-22144 GCA_044866695.1 Nocardioidaceae bacterium
CAACCACCGCGGGCTCGCAAGCTCGCTCCTCAACCACCGCGGGCTCGCAAGCTCGCTCCTCAACCACCGCGGGCTCGCAAGCTCGCTCCTCAACGACCGCGGGCTCGCAAGCTCGCTCCTCAACCACCCCGGCGCGACATCAGGCGACCCGGCTCTACCCCCAGAACACCCGGTCGACCACCTGGTGGGCGCGACGGGTGGCGCGCAGGTAGTCGTTGACCATCTCGTCGCTGTGACCCGGCCGGTAGCCCAGCACGTGCGCGAGCGCGGCCCGGTCGCGCGCGTCGCGCGGGAGCGAGTCCGACGGCTTGCCGCGCACGACGGTGACCGCGTTGCGGATCCGGGTCGCCAGCCGCCAGGCGACGCCGAGCACCTCGGCGTCGACCCGGTCGACCAGACCGGCCTCCACCGCGGCGTCGAGGGCGGGAAGCGTGCGGGTGGTGCGCAGCCCGGGGACCTCGTGCCCGTGTCGCAGCTGCAGCAGCTGGACGGTCCACTCCACGTCGGCGAGCGCGCCGCGGCCGAGCTTGAGGTGCGTCGCGGGGTCCGCGCCGCGCGGCAGCCGCTCCTTCTCCACGCGGGCCTTGAGCCGGCGGATCTCCGTCACCTGGGCGGCGCTCAGGCCCTGCTCCGGAGAGCGCAGCGGGTCGACCAGGTCGAGGAACGCGCGCCCGACGCCGGGGTCGCCGACCGGGGCCTCGGCACGCAGCAGCGCCTGCGCCTCCCACAGGGAGGACCACTTCGCGTAGTACGCGGCGTAGGAGTGCAGCGACCGGACCAGCGGACCCTGACGGCCCTCGGGACGCAGGTCGGCGTCCACGTCGAGGGCGGGGTCGGTCATCGGCATCGCCAGCATGCGGCGCAGCTCGTTCGCCACGTCGTGCGCGGCCCGCGCCGCCGGGTCGCCGGTCCCGCTTCCGACGGTCTCCTCGAGCGGCTCGTAGACGAACAGCACGTCGGCGTCGCTGCCGAAGCCCATCTCGTGGCCGCCGTACCGGCCCAGCGCGACGACCGCCATGCGCATCGGCAGCGTCGCGCGTCGCTCCGCCTCGACCGCCGCCTCGGCCAGGGCCAGCGTGGCCTCGAGGGTCGCGGAGGTGACGTCGGTCAGGGCCTCGCCGACCGCGACCTCGTCGAGCTCGCCGAGCAGGTCGGCGACGGAGAGCCGGAACAGCTCGCGACGCCGCACCGCCCGGACCACGGCGACCCCGTCGCGCGGGTCGGCCTGCCGGGAGCCGGTGGCCAGCATCTCCCTGGCCAGGGCGCCGTGGCTGCGTGGAACCAGGCCGTCCGGGTCGCCGAGCAGGGCCACCCCGTCGGGCGCCCGCAGCAGCAGGTCGGTGGCGTAGCGGCTGGACGCGAGCACCCGGGCCATCCGCTGCGCGGCCTCGCCCTCGTCGCGCAGCACCCGCAGGTACCACGGGGTCGCCCCGAGGTTCTCCGAGATCTGCCGGAAGCCGAGCAGTCCGGCGTCGGGGTCCGGACAGTCGGCGAACCAGCCGAGCATCGCCGGCAGCAGCGTCCGCTGGATCAGCGCGGTCCGGGAGACCCCGGCGGTCAGCGCCTCGAGGTGCCGCAGCGCGGCGTTCGGGTCCAGGTAGCCCAGCGCGGACAGCCGCTGCCGGGCCGCCTCCGGGGTGAGCCGCAGCTCGTCGCCGGGCAGCTGGGCGACGGCGGCCAGCAGTGGCCGGTAGAAGAGCTTCTCGTGCAGCCGCCGCACCTCCCGGCCGTGCCGGCGCCACTCGCGTTCGAGCGTGGCGAGCGGGTCCTTGAGGTAGCCCATCGCCCGGCCGAGCCGGCGCAGCGCCGCCTCGTCGTCGGGCAGCACGTGGGTGCGGCGCAGCTGTCGCAGCTGCATGCGGTGCTCCAGCGTGCGCAGGAACCGGTAGGCGAGGTCGAGGGTCTCGCCGTCGTCGCGGCCGACGTACCCGCCCTGGGTGAGCCGCGCCAGGGCGCTCAGCGTGGCCCCTGTGCGCAGCTGGGGGTCGGCCCGGCCGTGCACCATCTGCAACAGCTGCACGGCGAACTCGACGTCGCGCAGGCCGCCCGATCCGAGCTTGATCTGCCGGTCCGCCTGCGCGGTGGGAATGTGGTCGACGACCCGGCGGCGCATCGACTGGACGTCGGTGACGAAGTTCTCCCGCTCGGCGGCGGTCCACACCAGCGGGGTGACGGCCTCCTGGTACGCGCGCCCGAGGGCCGCGTCGCCGGCGACCGGCCGCGCCTTGAGCAGCGCCTGGAACTCCCAGGTCTTCGCCCAGCGCTCGTAGTAGCCGACGTAGCCGGCCAGCGTGCGCACCAGCGCGCCGGACCGGCCCTCCGGGCGCAGGTTGGCGTCCACCGGCCAGATGGTCCCCTCGGCGGTGTGGTCGGCGCAGACTCGCATCAGCGCCGCGGCCAGCAGCGTGCCCCCGCGCACGGCGGCCTGCTCGTCGTGGCCCTCCGCGGGCTCCACGACGAACACGACGTCGACGTCGCTGACGTAGTTCAGCTCGTGGCCGCCGCACTTGCCCATGGCGACCACGGCGAGCCGGGCCGCCCGCCCGGCCGCGCCGGCGCGGGCCCGCGCGACCGCCAGCGCCGCCTCCAGCGTCGCCCCCGCCAGGTCGGACAGCTCCGCGGCGACGTCGTCGACGCCGAGGGAGTGGGCGAGGTCGCGGGCCGCCAGCCGCAGCAGCAGCCGGCGGTAGTCGACCCGGAGCGCGTCGACCGCCACCTGGTCCGGCAGCTGGGAGACCGGCTCCGGGTCGGCCGGGTCGGCGCCCACCGCGCCCAGCAGCGCGGCCCGCAACGCGAACGCCGCCGGCCGGGTCGAGCCGAGGCTGCTGTGGGTCAGCTCCTGCCAGTGTTCGGGGTGCTTGCGCAGGTGGTCGCCCAGGGCCGCGCTGGCGCCGAGCACGCTGAGCAGCCGCATCGCGGTGCCCTCGTCGTCGGCGAGGACGCGCAGGAAGCCGGCCCGGTCCTCGACCCGGTCGGCGAGGTCTGCGAGGTATGCCAGCGCCTGGTCCGGGTCCGCGGTGACGCCGAGCAGGGGCAGCAGCTCCTCGGCGACCGGGCCGACCCGGTCCAGGGTGCGGGTGGCGGTCTCCGGCGACTGGAAGCCGTGGCGGGCCAGCCGCCCGGAGGACGACAGCCGAGGGGTCACAGCTGCTGCAGCATCAGGTCCCGCTCGTAGGCGTGCACCTGGGCGCGGTAGTCCATCCACTCCGCGCGCTTGTTGCGGAGGAAGAAGTCGAAGACGTGCTCCCCCAGCGTCTCGGCGAGCAGCTCGCTGTGCTCGGCGACCTTCAGCGAGTCGGCCAGGCTGAGCGGCAGCGGGTCGATGCCCAGGGCGGCGCGCTCCCGATGGGTCAGCGACCACACGTCGTCCTCGGCCTCGGCGGGCAGGTCGTAGCCTTCCTGGATGCCCTTGAGCCCGGCGGCGAGCATGACCGCGAAGGCGAGGTAGGGGTTGCACGCGGAGTCGACCGTGCGCAGCTCGACGCGGGTCGAGTTGCCCTTCTCCGGCTTGTACATCGGCACGCGGATCATCGCCGACCTGTTGTTGTGGCCCCAGCAGATGTACGACGGCGCCTCTCCCCCGCCCAGGAGCCGCTTGTAGGAGTTCACCCACTGGTTGGTGACGATGGTGATCTCCGAGGCGTGCCGCAGGACGCCTGCGATGAACTGTCGTCCGGTCTTGGACAGCTGGTACTCCGAGCCCGCCTCGAAGAACGCGTTGCGGTCGCCCTCGAACAGCGACACGTGGGTGTGCATGCCGGAGCCGGGGTGCTCGGTGAACGGCTTGGGCATGAACGACGCCCAGATCCCCTGGCTGAGCGCGACCTCGCGGACCACCATCCGGAAGGTCATCACGTTGTCGGCGGTGGTGAGCGCGTCGGCGTACCGCAGGTCGATCTCCTGCTGGCCCGGACCGCCCTCGTGGTGGCTGAACTCGACCGAGATGCCCATCTGCTCGAGCATCGTGATCGCCTCGCGGCGGAAGTCCGCTCCGGCGCTCTGCGCGGTGTGGTCGAAGTACCCGCTGCGGTCGACCGGCACCGGCTCGCGCCCAGGCTCCGGCCGGTCGCGGAACAGGTAGAACTCGACCTCGGGGTGGGTGTAGAAGGTGAACCCCATCTCGCCGGCCAGGCCGAGGGTGCGCTTGAGGACGTACCGCGGGTCGGCGTAGGACGGCGAGCCGTCGGGCATCAAGATGTCGCAGAACATCCGCGCCGTCGCCGGCCCGTCGCCGCGCCAGGGCAGGATCTGGAACGTGCCCGGGTCGGGCTTGGCCAGCATGTCGGACTCGGTACGCCGCGCGAACCCCTCGATCGCCGACCCGTCGAAGCCGATCCCCTCCGCGAACGCGCCCTCCAGCTCGGCCGGCGCCACCGCGACGGACTTGAGGTAGCCGAGCACGTCGGTGAACCACAGCCGCACGAACCTGACGTCGCGCTCCTCGAGCGCGCGGAGCACGAACTCCTCCTGCTTCCCCATACGACCAGCCTAGGGGCCCGCCTCGCGCAGACTCCGTCCGCCTACGCATGGAGCCGGTGTCTCGGGTCGCGCGGACCTGACCACAGCATCGGAATCCGCCTACGATGCAAGGGTATGACCCTGCGACGCGCTGCCCAAAAGGCCCGAGCCCGCAGATGCCGTAGTGATGCCGAGCCCGATCCACTCTCGCCAGAAGGGTTGCCAAGAGCTCATGACCAGCCATCCGCCCCTGAGGGATCGTCATGCATGCTCATTTGGTTCGTTGATGTCGGCATGGCTGTTCACCGCTTTCGGGGCGCTCGGACTGAATGTGCCTTCCGCCGCGGCGGCGGGGCACTCGACTTCAAGGCAACCCGGTATCGGCGGCGCCGTGGTGTCGGCATCGACGAGGGACAAGCCCAGCACTGGGCGGACCGGGCGCACCCCCGCGCACCCCCCACGCTGCGCAATCTGTCGTCGCCGGACACGGCCCCTTCTGGTCGGCGAAGTGGACAGAAGGGCTGCGCCTCGCCGGCGCCACGTCTCGTGCGACCGCACCCGAACCGGGCTTCAAGACGTTCGAGAGCCCCCCGGCGAGCTCCTCGGAGAACCTACCCGGCACGACCGACGATCCTTCGGGCTACGCCTACGTGAAGAAGACTTGGGCCGCGTGCGGACTATTCAGCAGCAAGAACAAGCTGGTGCGCCAGTTCCCGCGCAAGTACGTGTCGGACAACTTCGAGAGCGATGATGCCGAGCTACGGTGCGGCAACAAGAAGTACGGGTATCGGCACATCAAGGGGTCCCATCAGTTGGACTGGGAGGCCAAGGCGGCCTACATCGGCGACAACTGGCGCGACCTCGCGGACTTCTCGATCTACGGGGCACTCCGTTACCCCATGAAGGTGGTCTGGGACCTCGACCGGGACACATACTGCTTCTCACGCAACATCTACCTCCTCGATCAGGATGGCGACATTCTCAACCTCTTCAGGGCGCGCGTCGCCATCGGGGCGACGGGCAACAGGACGCTCACGGCGTTTCCCGCAGGTAGCCAATGCTCGGCGAGCGGAAACAAGACCGTGATCTACACTCATGCGGAGTGACGCTCTATGCGCGTCGAGATTCGAAACGACTATGCCGTGGACTACCCCTTGTGGATGGACGGTGAGCACCTCAGCGACAATCCGCAGGAACTGCTCACCCGACTTGGACTGCCGCTCGACCTGCTCGAACGACTGAGAGAATGGCAGGGTGAATGGGAGACGAACACGACTGCTGGCGCTTGGGGGACTATCGCGCGACGTCACCATCGACAACAGGGGTTCGAGCTCGCTCAAAAGGCGAATGACCGCGCACGCAGCGATGTGAGCTTCGAGTTCGTGCCATAGCAGCCCACAGCCACTCCCTCGGCCACCGCCCCGGGCGTCCTGACGTCGGAGACGTCACGCTCCCCGCGTAAAGCCGCGGCGCGCTGCCTCGTGAACTCCTCGACCACGCGCCAGCGGCCGTGCTCGGCCTTGGCAGCGAGGAACTGGTCGACCGCCACGCGCTCGAAGCCAATGGTCGTCTGGTGGTTCGGTCATCGTCGGTGCCTCAGCGTGGCACGCGCTCCAGGTCGGCCAGCCAGGCTGCGGCGCTGCTGTCCGACGGCGCCCGCCAGTCGCCGCGCGGCGACAGCGAGCCTCCCGCGGACACCTTGGGGCCGTTGGGCAGCGCTGAGCGCTTGAACTGCGCGAAGGCGAAGAACCGCTTGACGAAGACCTCGAGCCACCGCCGGATCGTCGGCAGGTCGTAGGCCTCGTACCGGTCCGCGGGGTAGTTCGGCGGCCACTCCCCCGTGTCGGGGTCGGACCACGCGTGCGTGGCCAGGAAGGCGATCTTGCTGGGGCGGTAGCCGTAGCGCAGCACGTGGTAGAGGTTGAAGTCCTGCAGCGCGTAGGGCCCGATGGAGGCCTCCGTGGACTGCGGCTCCTCGCCCTCCTTCGCCGGGACCAGCTCGGGAGTGATCTCCTGCTGCACGATCGCGGTGAGGATGCCGTTGACGACGTCGTCGAACAGCCCCTCGGAGACCACCCAGCGGATCAGGTGCTGGACGAGGGTCTTCGGCACGCCGGTGTTGACCGCGTAGTGGGACATCTGGTCGCCCACGCCGTACGTGCACCAGCCCAGCGCCAGCTCGGACAGGTCGCCGGTGCCAAGGACGATCCCGCCCCTGTGGTTGGCGAACCGGAACAGATAGTCGGTGCGCAGCCCGGCCTGGACGTTCTCGAAGGTCACGTCGTAGACCGGCTCGCCCTCGCTGAACGGGTGGTCCAGGTCCGCGAGCATCTGCCGCGCGGCCGGGCGGATGTCGACCTCCTCGAAGCCGACGCCGAGCGCCTGCGACAGCCGGGTCGCGTTGGTGCGGGTCGTCTCGCCGGTGGCGAAGCCGGGCAGCGTGTAGGCCAGGATGTCGGACCGGGGGCGGCCGAGCCGGTCCATGGCGCGGGCCGCGACGACCAGCGCGTGGGTGGAGTCCAGGCCGCCGGAGACCCCGATGACGACTCTCGGATGGCCGATGGACCGCAGCCGCTGCTCCAGCCCGGAGACCTGGATGTTGTAGGCCTCGTAGCAGTCCAGCGCGAGCCGGGCCGGGTCGTCGGGGACGAACGGGAACCGGTCCACCTTGCGGCGCAGGCCCACGTCACCAGACGGTGGGTCGAGCCGGAGCTCGACGGTCCGGAACGACGACGTTCTCCCCGCCAGCGTGCGCCGGTTGTCGTCGAACGTGCCCTGCCGGATCCGGTCCTGGCGGACCCGGTCGAGGTCGACGTCGGCCACCGAGCGGCGCGGCCCGTCGGGGAACCGCTCGGTCTCGGCCAGCAGGTCGCCGCACTCGTAGAGCATGGTCTGGCCGTCCCAGGACAGGTCGGTGCTGGACTCGCCCTCGCCGCCGGCGGCGTACAGGTACGCGGCCAGGCAGCGGGCGCTGGCCGACCGGACCAGCAGGCGGCGGTCCTCTGCCCGGGCGACCGTGATCGGGCTGCCCGACAGGTTCGCCAGCACCGTCGCCCCGGCCAGCGCCGCCTCGGCGCTCGGCGGCACCGGGACCCACATGTCCTCGCAGACCTCGACGTGCAGCACCAGCCCCGGCACGTCGGTGGCCCGAAAGAGCAGGTCCGGGCCGAACGGGACCTCGACGCCGTCCATCACCAGCGTCGCGGCGCGGCGGTCGTCGCCGGGGGCGAAGTGCCGGCGCTCGTAGAACTCCCGGTACGTCGGCAGGTAGCTCTTCGGGGACACCCCGAGGACCTTGCCTCGGTGCACGACGACCGCGCAGTTGAGCACCCGGTTGCCGTGGGCCAGCGGGGCGCCCACCACCAACACCGGGCGGAGCTCCGCGGAGGCCGTGACGATGGTGTCCAGCGCGGCGAGGACGCCGTCCAGCAAGGGGTCCTGGAGGAACAGGTCGTCGATCGCGTACCCGCTGAGGCACAGCTCGGGGAAGATCGCGACCGCCACCGCCTCGTCGTGACAGGCGCGGGCCTCGTCGAGCACCGCCCGGGCGTTGGTCTCGGGGTCCGCGACCTGGATCGGCACCGTGCACGCGGCGACCCGGGCGAACCCGTGGGCATACGCGGAGGTGAAGTCCACCGGGGCATCCTGCCACGGAGCCTCGGCTGGTAGCCCGCGACGGGCTACTAGGTTTGTCCCCATGACCCAGCCCGACCGGCCACCCGAGCAGCCCGCGCCGTACGGCGGCGCCCCGGCCACCCAGGCGCCCGCCGCCGAGGCGCGGAAGCGGGTCCGGATCCCGCACCTGCGGGAGATGAAGCAGCGCGGGGAGCGGTGGCCGATGCTGACCGCGTACGACATGTACGCCGCCGCGACCTTCGACGAGGCCGGGGTCCCCGTGCTCCTGGTCGGGGACAGCGCCTCGAACAACGTCTACGGCAACGAGACCTCGCTGCCGGTCACGGTCGACGAGCTCATCCCGCTGGTGCGGGCGGTGACCCGGTCGGTGCGCTACGCGCTGGTGGTCGCGGACCTGCCGTTCGGCAGCTACCAGGCGTCGCCGGAGCAGGCGTACCACACGTCGGTGCGGTTCATGAAGGAGGCCGGCGCGCACTGCGTCAAGCTCGAGGGCGGCGAGGAGATGGTGCCGCAGGTCGAGCTGCTCACCCGCGGCGGCATCCCGGTGATGGCCCACATCGGCTTCACCCCCCAGTCCGAGCACAACCTGGGCGGCTACCGGGTGCAGGGGCGTGGCGACGCGGCCGCCCGGCTGGTGTCGGCGGCCAAGGCAATGGAGGCCGCCGGCGCGTTCGCGGTGGTGATGGAGATGGTGCCCGGCGACCTCGCGGCCGAGATCACCCGGACCCTCGCGATCCCCACCATCGGCATCGGGGCCGGTCCGGCCTGCGACGCCCAGGTGCTGGTGTGGCAGGACATGGCCGGCCTGCGCACGGGCCGGCTGCCCCGCTTCGTCAAGCAGTACGCCGACGTGCACGGGGTGCTGCTCCAGGCCGCCCGGAACTTCGCCGCCGACGTCGCCGACGGCACCTTCCCCGGCCCCGAGCACACCTTCTGACCCGAGCACGCCGACCCCGGTCCCAGCTGGCGCCGGCTACCCGGTCCAGCCGAGCTGCTGCTCGCCCGTCGTGAGCGCGAGCCACCACACGGCGACGCCCACGAACGGCAGGGCCAGCACCCACCACGGCCGCGTGCGGAACCACCGCACGGCGAGCGCCAGCAGCCCGAACCAGAACGCCAGGAGCAACGCGATCGCCCACAGCGGCGCGACCAGCCCGCTGGACAGGTAGAGGAAGGAGCTGGCGAGCAGGCCCAGCATCCCGGCCACGGAGGGCAGCAGCCGCCACCAGTCACGCATCGCGGGACTCTCAGTCCTCCTGGACCTCGTCGTTCCAGGCGGGGTCGCTGTCCCAGTCCTCGTTGCGCTGCTCGACCTTCTCCAACGCGTGGGCCGCCTCGTCGGCACTCGAGTAGGGCCCCAGCCGGTCCTGGTTGCGGCAACCGTCTGCCCCTTCGACGGCGTGGTGTGTCAGGCAGAACCAGTACTCCTGCGCCATGGCGTCCTCCTCAACGTCGTACCTCACTCTCGGTCCTGACCTGCGGTGGGCACAACTGGGCCACGACTGGGGCACAACTACACTGCGTGGGGTGACACCGCTGGCCCCCTTCCCGGTCTCCGCGCGGCGGTCCGTGCCGGCGCACATCGCCCGGCCCGAGTACGTCGACCGGGACGCCCCGGCCAGGTACACCGGCAGCGAGGTCAAGGACGCCGGGACCATCGAGCGCATGCGGGTCGCCGGTCGCCTTGCCGCCCAGGCGCTGCGGGTGGTCGGCGAGCACGTCGCGCCCGGCGTCACCACCGACGAGCTGGACCGGGTCGGCCACGAGTTCCTGTGCGACCACGACGCCTACCCGTCCACGTTGGGCTACAAGGGCTTCCCCAAGTCGCTGTGCACCAGCGTCAACGAGGTCATCTGCCACGGCATCCCCGACGCGCGGGTGATCCAGGACGGCGACATCGTCAACGTCGACATCACCGCCTTCATCGGCGGCGTGCACGGCGACACCAACGCCACCTTCCTGGCCGGCGACGTCGCCGCGGAGACGAGGGCGCTGGTCGAGCGCACCGAGGAGGCGCTGCGCCGCGCGGTCAACGCGGTGCGGCCCGGCCGGCGGGTCAACGTCATCGGCCGGGTGATCGAGTCCTACGCGCGACGGTTCGGCTACGGGGTGGTCAAGGAGTTCACGGGGCACGGCATCGGCACGGCGTTCCACAGCGGCCTGGTGATCCCGCACTTCGACGACCCGTACTACGACGACGTGATCCGCACCGGCATGACGTTCACCATCGAGCCCATGCTCTGCCTGGGCGCGGCCACCTGGGACATGTGGGACGACGGGTGGACGGTGACGACGAAGGACAAGCGGCCCAGCGCGCAGTTCGAGCACACCTTGCTGGTCACCGACACGGGCGCGGAGATCCTCACGCTGCCCTGACCGGTCCGCACCGACCCGTCCGCACCGACCGGTCCACATCGAGCGCCGGGGCGGCCCGGCCCGTGGCCGGTCAGGCCCCCGACCTGGCGGGAAGCCGGTCCAGGGGCGACAGTGGGCGCCATGGATCCCCGGGAGGCCGCGCTGGCCCGTGCGCACGACCACGCCAGGCGGTGGCTCGCCTCTCTCCAGACCCGGCCGGTGCCGCCGACGGCGTCCGCGTCCGACGTCGTCGCACGGCTCGGTGGCGCCCTTCCGGAGGGGCCGACCGCGCCTTCCGAGGTGGTCGACCTGCTCGCGGAGGCCTGCGAGCCGGGCCTCACCGCGATGCCGTCCGGGCGCTTCTACGGGCTGGTCGTCGGCGGCACCCACCCAGCCGCGCTGGCGGCGGACTGGCTCACCAGCGCCTGGGACCAGAACGCGCTGCTGCGCCAGGTCACCCCGGCCGCGGTGGCCGTGGAGGACGTCACCCGCGGCTGGCTGCTGGACCTGCTGGGCCTGCCCGCCGGCTGCGCGGTCGGGTTCGCCACCGGGGCGACCATGTCGAACTTCAGCTGCCTTGCGGCGGCGCGCGACGCGGTGCTGCGCGGGGCCGGCTGGGACATCGCGGCCGGGCTGGCCGGGGCTCCCCCGGTGCGGGTGCTGGTCGGCACCGAGCGGCACGAGACGGTCGACCTGGCGCTTCGCTACCTGGGCCTGGGCGCCCCCGAACCGGTCTCGGCCGACGACCAGGGCCGCATCGACCCCTCGGCCCTGGCCGACGCTCTCGCCTCGGGCCCGCCGGGGCCCACGATCGTCGCCCTCCAGGCGGGCAACGTGCACTCCGGCGCCTTCGACCCCTTCCGCGAGGCGATCGCGGCGGCGCAGGCGCACGGGGCCTGGGTCCACGTCGACGGCGCGTTCGGCCTCTTCGCCGCCGCCTCACCCGGCCTGCGGCACCTGGTCCAGGGGTACGACGCCGCCGACTCCTGGACCACCGACGCGCACAAGACGCTCAACGTCCCCTATGACTGCGGCATCGCGGTCGTCCGCGACCCCGCCGCCCTGGGTGCGGCGATGGGGACCGGCGGTGCGTACCTGGTCCAAGACGCCGCCGGTGACCCGTTCCGGACGGTGCCGGAGATGTCGCGCCGCGCCCGCGCCCTCACGGTCTGGGCGGTGCTGCGCTCGCTGGGCCGCTCCGGCGTCGCCGAGCTCGTCGACGGGTTCTGCCGCCACGCCCGCAGCTTCGCCGTCGGGGTCGCCGGCCTCCCAGGCGCCGAGGTGCTCAACGACGTGGTGTTCAGCCAGGTGTGCGTGTCGTTCGGCTCCGACCAGGCGACCCGCGACGTGGTCCGCGCGCTCCTGGCCGACGGCACCGCCTGGATGTCCGGCTCCCGCTGGCACGACCGCGCCGTCCTGCGCATCTCGGTCAGCAACTGGTCCACCAGCGACGACGACGTCCACCGCAGCCTCGTCTCTCTCGCTCGCGCCGCCCGCCTCCCACGTTGACCCGTCAATGTTGGTGGGCCGAACCGTCAATGTTGGCGCGCCGAACCGTCAATGTTGGCGCGCCGAACCGTCAATGGTGGCGCCTGTCGCGCCCGCACCAACATTGACGGCTCGACCCGCAACAGTTGACGGCTCGACCCGCAACAGCTGACGGCTCGACCCGCAAGAGCTGACGGCTCGACCCGCAAGAGCTGACGGCTCGACCGGGTCAGATGAGCTCGTCGTAGGACTTCTGGCCGACCTGGGCCATCTTGCGCTCGCAGCGCAGGACGCCGGCCTCGTGTTCGGGGTCGCCGGACATCACCGCGGCGAGGCGCAGGTGGGGCATGGCCTCGGCGTACCGGGACTGGCGCTCGAGGACCCGGCCGAGGGCGAACCGCGCCCACAGGTCGGTGGGGTGGTCCTCGACCAGCCGGACCAGCTCGGCCTCGGCGTGGCCGAGCTGGGCGCTCTGGAAGTACGCCCAGGCCCGGAGGGTGCGCAGGCTGGCCGAGGCCGGTTCGGACTCGATGGCCGGGGTGAGGATCTCGATCGCCTTCAGCGGCGAGGACGCCTCGAGCAGGGCCCACGCCTGACGGTAGGCGTCGGCGGGGTGCTTGGGGCCACCCGAGGGGTCCGGGAGCTCGAAGGGCGGCAGCACCGGGTCCATGTCCTGCCCAACACCGGCGCAGGGGGCGGTGTTCCCGCCGCTGAGCGGACGGTCAGTAGGTGATCAGCCCGTAGGAGCGGAACTCCTCGCGCACCCGGTCCACCAGCTCGGCGGTGGGCGGATCGGTATCCCCCAGCTTGTAGGACAGCCCGAGCGAGGTCCACTTGTCCTTGGCCATCTGGTGGAAGGGCAGCACTTCGACCCGTTCCACGTTGGGCCAGCGCCGGACGATCCGCGCGACGGCGTCGACGTTCTGCTCGGCGTCGGTGAGGTCTGGCACCAGCACGAACCGGACCCAGACCGGCATCAGCCGCCGGGCCAGCCGGTTCCCGAAGTCCAGCGTCGGCTGCAGCGGCCGGCCGGTCACCGTGCGGTAGGTCCTCTCGTCGCCGGACTTCACGTCCAGCAGCACCAGGTCGATGTCGTCGAGCATCGCGTCGGTGGCGTTCGCGCCATGGAAGCCCGAGGTGTCCAGGGCGGTGTGGACGCCCCGGTCCGCCGCGGCGCGCAGCAGCCGGCCGGCGAAGGCGGGCTGCAGCAGCGGCTCCCCGCCGGACAGGGTGAGACCGCCGCCGGTCGCCGCGAACACCTCGCGGTAGCGGTCCAGCCGAAGGAGCACGTCGTCGACGCGGACCCTGGCGCCGTTGCGCAGCCACCACGTGTCGGGGTTCTGGCAGTACTGGCACCGCAGCGCGCAGCCCGACAAGAACAACGTCATGCGGGTGCCGGGCCCGTCCACCGCGGTGACCAGCTCCCAGGAGTGCACGGCGCCGACGTCGCCGGTCCGCGTCGCCGCCAGCCGCTCGGCGCGGCCGAGGTCCTCGACGACGGGGATTCCGGACAGCCCGGCACCCGCGGGCCGGGCCGCCAGCGGGTCCTCGGGCATGACCCCGCTCAGACGCTGCCGTGGAACGTCCTCGACAGCACGTCGAGCTGCTGTTCCCGGGACAGCCGGACGAAGTTCACCGCGTAGCCGGAGACCCGCACGGTCAGCTGCGGGTAGTCCTCCGGGTGCTCCATGGCGTCCTCGAGCGTCTCGCGGTTGAGCACGTTGACGTTCATGTGGAAGCCCTCGGAGGCGAAGTACGCGTCCAGCAGCCCGGCCAGGTGCGAGACCTGCTCGTCCTCGGTGCGGCCCAGGCCGGACGGCAGGACGGTGTTGGTCAGCGAGATGCCGTCCTGGGCGTCCTCGTAGGGGATCTTGGCCACCGACAGCGCGGAGGCGAGCATTCCGTGGGTGTCCCGGGCGTTCATCGGGTTCGCCCCGGGCGCGAACGGCTCCCCGCGCCGGCGGCCGTCGGGCGTGCTGCCGGTGGCCTTGCCGTACACCACGTTGGAGGTGATCGTGAGCACCGACTGGGTGTGCGTGGCGTTGCGGTACGTCGGGTAGGACCGCACCTTCTCCATGAACCGGCGCACCAGGTCCACGGCGATGTCGTCGGCACGGTCGTCGTCGTTGCCGTACGTCGGGAAGTCCCCGGTGGTCTCGAAGTCGACCGCGATCCCCCGCTCGTCGAAGACCGGCACCACCTGGGCGTGCTTGACCGCCGAGAGCGAGTCGGTCACCACCGACAGGCCGGCGATGCCGCAGGCCATGGTGCGCAGGATCTCGCCGTCGTGCAGCGCCATCTCCAGCCGCTCGTAGGCGTACTTGTCGTGCATGTAGTGGATGACGTTGAGCGCCTCGACGTACGTCGACGCCAGCCAGTCCATCTCGGCGTCCAGCCGCGCCATCACGTCGTCGAAGTCCAGCGGGCCCGGCCCGACCGGGGCGCTGGCCGGGCCGACCTGCGCGCCGCTGATCTCGTCACGGCCGCCGTTGATGGCGTAGAGCAGCGTCTTGGCGAGGTTGACCCGGGCGCCGAAGAACTGCATCTGCTTGCCCACCCGCATCGGCGAGACGCAGCAGGCGATCGCGGCGTCGTCGCCCCAGGAGCCGCGGATCTGCCGGTCGGACTCGTACTGGATCGAGGAGGTGTCGATGGACACCTTCGCCGCGAACCGCTTGAACCCCTCGGGCAGAGCGGGGTCCCAGAACACGGTCAGGTTGGGCTCGGGAGCCGGGCCCAGGTTGTACAGGGTCTGGAGGTAGCGGAACGTCGTCTTGGTGACCAGGTGCCGGCCGTCCTCGCCGATGCCGCCCAGCGCCTCGGTGACCCACGTCGGGTCCCCGGAGAACAGCTCGTCGTACTCGGGGGTGCGCAGGAACCTGATGATCCGCAGCTTGACCACGAACGCGTCGATGATCTCCTGCGCGTCGGTCTCGCTCAGCGTTCCCGCGGCCATGTCGCGCGCGAAGTACACGTCGAGGAAGGTCGACGTGCGGCCCAGCGACATCGCGGCGCCGTTCTGCTCCTTGCAGGCGCCCAGGTAGGCCAGGTAGAGCCACTGCACCGCCTCGCGGGCGCTGGCCGCCGGGCGGGAGATGTCGAAGCCGTACCGCGCCGCCATCTCCTCGAGCTCGGCGAGGGCGCGCTGCTGCTCGGAGTTCTCCTCGCGGGCGCGGATCACCTCCTCCGAGCCGCGCTGCATGTCCAGCCTGGCCCGCTCCGCGCGCTTGGCGTCGACCAGCGCGTCGACGCCGTACAGCGGCACCCGGCGGTAGTCGCCGATGATCCGGCCGCGGCCGTAGGCGTCCGGGAGGCCGGTGACCACGTGGGAGGCCCGGGCGGCGCGCACGGCGGGCGGGTAGGCGTCGAACACGCCCGCGTTGTGGGTCTTGCGGTACTCGGTGAAGACCTTCCTCAAGGTCGGGTCGACGGGGTACCCGTAGGTGGTCAGCGCCCCCTCGACCATCCGCCAGCCGCCGTACGGCATGATCGACCGCTTGAGCGGGGCGTCGGTCTGCAGCCCCACGATGACCTCGTCCTCGGGGTGGTCGGGGTCGATGTAGCCCGGACCGTGCGCCAGGATCGCCGCCGGCGTCTTCCAGTCGACGTCGTAGACCCCCTTCTCGCGCTCCTCGGGGAACATGGCGACGAGCCGCTGCCAGACCCGGGTCGTGCGCTCGGTCGGGGGGGCCAGGAAGCCGGCGTCGCCGTCGTAGGGCGTGTAGTTGCGCTGGATGAAGTCACGGACGTCCACGCCGTCCTGCCAGGGGCCTCCGACGAAGCCGCTCCAGGCGGGCTGCGCCGGGTCGTCGGGGTGCGTGCCGTCCAGGTGGTCGAGCACCTCGTGGGCTGCCATGTCGTCCTCCAGGGGCCGCGTGCGATGGCTGGTGCGCTGGCTGGTGGCCGGGCCGACCCCTCGGGCGATGCGGCGGGGCCGGCCCGCCTGTGATCATTCAACACCCGCGCGATTGGATCGTTCCAGTCGTGGCGGTGTTCTGTTGGACACAGTTCCCGCAGCCGGGACCGGTGATGCGCGGACGAGCCGGCCTGTAGGCCGGGTTCTGTCCCCGCGCGCCTCGACGGCGCGCGGAGGGCGGCCATCCATCTGGGACCGCCGTCACCGGCGGCCTCGTGCGGTCCACCCGCGAGCTGGGGCGGGCCGCCCTCGTAGCGCTCGCGCGTCCGCACCGGGTCGCCCCGGTGCGGACTTCTCGACCTTGCTCCGGGTGGGGTTTGCCGAGCCGCCCCGGTCGCCCGGGGCGCTGGTGGTCTCTTACACCACCGTTTCACCCTTGCCACGCCGGCGTGCTCGGCACGCTCGCCGCGGCGGTCTGTTCTCTGTGGCACTGTCCCGCGGGTCACCCCGGGTGGGTGTTGCCCACCACCTTGCCCTGTGGAGCCCGGACCTTCCTCGACGAGGGAGCCCCTCGCCGCGGCCGCCCGGCCGGCTCGTCCGCCACTCCAGTCTAGCCAGGACCCGGCGGGGGGAACGCCGGCTGGGCCGGTCGTCCGTTGAGCAGCCGCACGACCGGGTGACCGTCGGGGTACCACGCCAGCACCGTGACCGACGCCGGGGCCAGCTCGACCCGGAACGTGGCCTCCAGGGTGAGGTCCAGGGCGCGGGCGACCAGCAGCTTGATCGGGGTCACGTGGCTGACCCCCAGCACGGTCCGGCCCGGGTACGCGGCGAGCAGCCGGTCCAGGGTCCGCCCGGCCCGGTCGTGCATGGCGGTCAGGCTGTCGCCGTGGCCACCGGGAGGCCGGTCGTGCGAGGCCAGCCAGCCGCGGAACGCCTGCGGGTCCTCGGCGGCGACCTCCGCGAACGTCTTGCCGTCCCAGTCGCCGAAGCCGGACTCGGCGAGGTCCTCGTCGACGGCCGCGCGGAGCCCCAGCCGCGCCGCGATGATGTCCGCGCTCTCCCGGGTGCGGCGCAGCGGCGAGGTGAGCATGGCCTCGACCTGGCCGGCGAGCGGCGCCAGCCAGTCGGCGGTGTCCCGCACCTGCGCCCGGCCGTCGTCGTTCAGGCCGGGGTCCGACCCGCCGCGGCCGCTGAACCGCCGGGCCCGGGTGAGGTCGGTCTCGCCGTGTCGCACCAGGACCAGCGTCGTGGGCGGGCCCTGTTCCCACGGCGGCACCGGCAGCACCGCCGAGGGGGTGTCCTCGGTGGGGCTGTCGACCGGGTCGGGGGGGCCGGGCGCGGTGGGGCTGCCGTCGAGGGCGAGGTTGACCAGACGGTCGGCGTGGACGTTCAGCTCGCGGGGGATCCACCGGTACGCCGTTCCCGGCGGCGCCAGCCGGTTGGCCCGGACCGCCAGCGGGCGGAGGTCGGCGTGCCGGATCCTCCACCGGCCGGACATCTGCTCGACCACGAGCTTGGAGTCCATGCGCACCTCGAGGCCGGCGCCGTCGGCATGGTCTCGGTAGAGCTCGAGGCCGGCGACCAGAGCGGAGTACTCCGCAACGTTGTTCGTCGCGACCCCGATGGTCTGGCCGACCTCGGCGAGCACCTCGCCGGTCTCCGCGTCCTTCAGCACGGCGCCGTACGCCGCCGGGCCGGGGTTGCCCCGCGAGCCGCCGTCGGCCTCCACGACGACGGCGGCCGGCGCCCGCCGCGCCGTCATCAGAGCCCGGACTCCGCGGTGCGCACCAGGATCCGGCCGCAGTCCTCGCACCGGACCACCTCGTCGGGAGAGGCGGCCCGGATGGCGCCCAGGTCGGCCGCGTTGACGTCCAGGCTGCAGCCCAGGCAGCGCCGGGCCCGCAGAGCCGCGGCGCCGACCCCGCCCTTCTGGGCCCGCAACCGCTCGTAGAGGGTGAGCAGGTCCGCGGGCAGCCCGGCCGCGGCCGCGGCTCGTTCGCGGACCACCGCGTCCAGCTCCGCGGTCAGCGTGGCGACCCGGTCGGCGCGGGCGGCGGTCAGGCCATCCGCCCGCTTCCCTGCCTCGGCCTGGCGGCTGC
Source organism: Nocardioidaceae bacterium (assembly GCA_044866695.1). Taxonomy (GTDB): domain Bacteria; phylum Actinomycetota; class Actinomycetes; order Propionibacteriales; family Nocardioidaceae; genus JBIOUF01. Next base: position 17,896 of record JBIOUF010000150.1, read on the forward strand.
CGACGTCGGCGAGCTCGGACTGGGCCCCCTCGAGCTGCTCCATCACCTCCAGCTCGGCGTCCTCCAGGTCGGCGATGCGCCGGTCCAGCGAGACCAGCTCGTGCTGCATCCGCTGCAGGTCCTTGGGGTTGTTCACCAGTCCTGCGTCCATGCGCTGCCGGTCGCGCCGGCGACGGGCCTTGACCTGCTCGACGTCGGCGTCGGCCTTGCGCTGGTCACGCTGCAGGTCCTCGACGCGGACCCGGAGGTCGCGGCCGCGTCCGTCCAAGGCCCTGCGCTCGGCCTCGAGGCCGCGCAGCTCGGCGTCCTCGGGAAGGTGGGCGAGGCGGTGCCGCAGGTGGTCGGCCCTGACGTCCAGCTCCTGGACGTCCAACAGCCGCAGCTGGGCGAACGGGTCTGCTCTCAGCGTCTCTCCTCTGCTCCCACCCGGAACGTCTGCTCACACCCGGAAAGTCCACGGGTCGGTCACCTGGGTGCTCACCTGGAGGTCCACCGTATCGCCCGGGCCGCCGCGCCCCGACGCCGTCGCCGAGAGCGCGTCTCGCAAGGTGCGCTCGGCGACCGGCAGCCAGGTCCACTCCGCCGCCCAGTGCGCGACGTCGACCAGCGCCGGGCCGCCGGCCTCGAGGAGCTCCGAGGCGCGGTGGTGGCGCAGGTCGCTGGTGACGTAGGCGTCCACGCCGGACGCGGCCACCAGGTCCAGCAGCGAGTCACCGGCGCCCGCTCCGACCGCGACGCGGCGCACCGGCCGGTCCGGGTCGCCGGCCACCCGGACCCCGTGGGCGGTGGCGGGCAGCGCCTGCGCGACGTGCTCGGCGAACCGACGCAGCGTGGTGGGCTCCGGGAGCCGCCCGACCCGGCCGTGCCCACGGGTGGGCGCCGGACCGGTCTGCAGCTCGACCAGGTCGTAGGCGGGCTCCTGGTACGGGTGGGCCGCGGCCAGCGCCGCCAGCACCTGGGCCCGGAGCGCGCGAGGAACCACCGACTCCACGCGCACCTCGGGCACCACCTCGAGGGTGCCGACGCGCCCGATCGCGGGGTCGGCGCCGGACAGCGGCCGGAACCTCCCCTCGCCCACCGGGCCGGTGTAGGTGCAGCAGTCGTAGTCGCCGATCCGCCCCGCGCCCGCCTCGGTAACCGCGGCCCGGACGCGGTCGGCGGCGTCGAGCGGCACGAAGGTCACCAGCTTGTCCAGGCGGTCGTCGGCGGCGGGCAGCAGGATCCGGGTCTCGGTCAGGCCGAGCCGGTCGGCGATGGCCTGGTTGACCCCGTTCGCGGGGACGTCGGCGTTGGTGTGGGCGGTGTAGAGGGCCACCCCCGCCCCGACCAGCCGGTGCAGCATCCGCCCCTTCGGCGTGGTCGCCGCCACCGAGGACACCGGCGCGAGAAGCAGCGGGTGGTGCACGAGGAGCAGGTCGGCGCCGTACTCGACCGCCTCCTCGGCCACTGCCGCGACCGGGTCGACGGCGAGCAGGACCCGGCGCACGGGCTGGTCGGGATCTCCGCAGACCAGGCCGACGCGGTCCCACGGCTCCGCCCACGCCGGGTCGTAGAGCCCCTCGAGCACCGTGACCAGGTCGCGCAGCAGCATGGAGGTGACCCTACGGCTCGGGCCGGTCCTCCCGGCCCGGGCGGCGCCCGGGCCCAGGGCTGGCGATGTCGAGGGCTGGCGGTGCGCCGACCCGGACGACATCGTCGGCCGAGCCAGGCCGAGCCGCCCGGGTCGCGGGCCACCGCGTCGGCTCGGCGAAAGTCCGTTCGGCCCTTGCCCGGGGCCGGGCCGCGAGGCATGGTGGCGCCATGCAGGCAAAGGTGGGCGACCGGCTGGTCATCGAAGGCAGGACGGCGGACATCAAGCGCCGCGAGGCGGAGGTCATCGAGGTGCGCGGCGAGGACGGCGGCCCGCCGTTCCTGGTCCGCTACCCCGACGGACACGAGGGCCTGGTCTTCCCCGGCCCCGACGCGCACGTGGTGCACGCCTCGTAGGCAGCGGGCCGGCGCGGCCCGGGCTGGGGCAGAGCGGGCCCACAGCGGCCCGGAGTGGGGCGCAGAGTGGGCGCAACAGGGATCGAACCTGTGACCCCTGGTTTGTAAGACCAGTGCTCTACCGCTGAGCTATGCGCCCTACTGAGGCGGGGCGAGCCTACGCGAGGGTGGGCCGGGTGGGGCTGCGCCGTCCAGAAGCACTACGGGGAGCAGACCACGGGGAGCAGACATAGAGCGACCGCTGGCGTCTCGGGTCACCAGCGGTCGCAAGCACTATTAGACAGGGTCGATCAAGTCCTGTCAGCGGGTTCGGGCAAGATTCTTGAACTCTTTACCGTCGGCGTGGCGTACCTCACGTCCGGAGCCGTGCGACGGCCTCCCAGAGCGCGGCGAAGTCCCGCGACACGCCCATCGGGCTGTGCGCGGTCCAGCGCACGACGCCCTCGGCGTCGACGGCGAAACTGGACCGCCTGGCACAGCCGGAGCCCTCGTCGAACACCCCGTAGGCCCGCGCCACCGCCCCGTGCGGCCAGAAGTCCGACAGCAGCGGGAAGGCCAGCCGCTCCGCGTCGGCGAACGCCCTGAGGCTGAACACCGGGTCGCACGACACCGCGAGCAGCGCCGGGCCGGAGGCCTGGGGCGACGCCAGGTCGTCGCGGACGGCCTGCAGCTCACCGGTGCACACCCGGCTGAAGGCGTAGGGGTAGAACACCAGCGCGACGGCGCTCCCCCGGTACGCCGCCAGCTCGTGGTCCCGGCCGTGCTGGTCGCGAAGGGCCAGGGACGGGGCCGGCTGCCCCGCCGCGACCGGGCCGGCGGGAGGCCGGGCCGGGCTCACCGGCGCACCCGGCGCGCGGCCAGGTCGCGCTTTCGCACCTTGCCGGTCTCGTTGCGGGGCAGCGCGGACACGAACACCACGTCGCGAGGCACCTTGTAGCCGGCCAGGTTCGCCTTGACGTGCGCCTGGAGGTCCTCCGCGGAGACCCCGCCCCGGCGGACCGGTACGACGAAGGCGCGGAGCCGCTGCCCGAACTGCTCGTCGGGCACGCCGACGGCGGCGGCCTCCAGCACCCCGGGATGCCGGGCCAGGCAGTCCTCGACCTCCTGGGGGAAGACGTTCTCCCCGCCGGAGACGATCATCTCGTCGTCGCGGCCCTCCACGAACAGCCGGCCGGCCTCGTCGAAGCGGCCGACGTCGCCGGTGGCCATGAGGCCGTCGACGACCGGCTTGCCGCCGCCGCCGGTGTAGCCGCCGAAGAGCAGGCTGTTCCCCACGAAGATCCGGCCCGTCCCACCGGGCGGGACCGGGCGGTCCTGGTCGTCGTACAGGCGGACGACGGTGTTGGCCGGAGGCCGGCCGGCGGTGCCGGGGGCGGCACGCAGGTCCGCCGGGCCGGCCACGGTCGCGTAGGCCACCTCGGTCGACCCGTACACGTTGTAGAGGTTGTCGCCGAACCGGTCCATCCAGGCGACGGCCAGGTCCCCCGGCAGCGCCGAGCCGGACGACGCCACGACCCGGCAGTGGGACAGGTCGGCGGAGCACAGGACCGCCTCGGGCAGGCGCAGCATCCGTTGCAGCATGACCGGGACGACCACGAGGGACTCGCACCGCTGGTCGGCGACCACCTGCAGGCACCGCTCGGCGTCGAACCGGCGCCGCAGCACCACGGTCGACTCCAGCAGCATCGACAGGGCCAGGTGGGCCCAGCCCCAGGTGTGGAACAACGGCGCGGCGACGTGGGTGCGCCACCCGCGGCGGAGCGGGAGCCGGGACAAGACGGCCACCGCGGCCTCCATCCCGGCCTCGGTGCGAGGGGCGCCCTTCGGTGCTCCGGTCGTGCCCGAGGTCAGCATCACCACCCGGGTCCGCCGCGCCGGAGGCGAGAGCGGGGTGCCGGGGGCGTCGGAGACCAGCTCTTCGACCGTCGGGAGCCCGGGCGGCCCCTCCTCGTCGTCGGCCTCCCGGCCCGCCCAGCCCAGCACCCGGAGGCAGGCAGGGGCCTCGGCGAGGACCGCTGCGAACTCCGCGTCGTGGACCACGGCGGCGGGATGCTCCCGGGCGAGCAGCTCGGCCAGCTGCGGCCCGGAGAAGGCGGTGTTGAGGTAGACCAGGTCGGCGCCGAGCTTGCTGGCCGCGGCGGTCGCGTCCACCAGGTAGCGGTGGTTGCGGCACAGCACCGCCACCCGGTCCCCCGCTCTCACCCCACGCGTGCGCAGGGCGTGCGCGAGCGCGTTGCCCCTGGCGTCGACCTCGGCGAGCTGA
>JBIOUF010000151.1:0-3610 GCA_044866695.1 Nocardioidaceae bacterium
CCGCCGACACGAAGAACATCAGCTCGGGGTGCGCGTCGCGGATGCGCGACATCCGGTCGACGTACCACTCGAGGGGCGACGCCTGAAGGGTCTCGGCGTGGGAGATCGCATGCGTGCGAAGCATGACGCCCAGGTAGGGCTCCCCGGCGAGGTGTCGTGAGTGGAAGTCACGGGCCGCCTGCTGGATCCGCGGCGTGGGCCGGAGGTCGCGCAGCTCCTCCTCCCACGGCCGCACTCCGTCCGGGAGCACCAGGGCATGCGGTGTCCGGATCTGCCACACGCGCTTCCCGCGCGCCTCGTCGAGCCACGCCAGCGTGTGGTCACGGTAGGGATACCGGAGCGACAGCCCCCGGGACACCGCCGCCGGGACCCTTCGGTCGTGGACCTCCCACAGGTCGTCGAGCCGCGCCCCGAAGTGCGGTCCCGTGTGCCACACGTATGCGAAGTGCCGGCCCTCAGCACGGGCCAGCACCCTGGAGCCGAGGACGACCCGCACCCGGTTTCCGAGGCCGTGATGCTTCTTGGTGAACGCGACCAGCCACCGGCCGCTGTCGCTCATCAGGTGATGACGGAGTAGGCCGGCGCCTCGACGCGGTGGCGCCGCTTCAGCCGGAGCGCGGGACGCTCGACGGCGAACCAGGAGGCAGCGGCCAGCGGCAGAGTAACCACCGTGGACAGGACCATGAACAGCAGGACCGGGGCGGCGGCCAGACCGGCGGAGGCGAGCAGCTGCTGGCTGGGGAAGGCGTAGATGTACATGCCGTAGCTGAGGTCGTTGGCCGGGTGCCAGGCCCTTGCCTTGAGCAGCGCCCCGGCGCCCACCAGGGTGTAGGCGAGCGGCAGAGCGGCGACCGTGCGGTAGTCCGGCAGGAAGGACGTCACAAGCACCGCCATGCCGGCCGCTGCCACGAGCGCACCTCGAACCGGCAGCACGTCGGCGAACGCCCAGACCAGCGCGCCTGCGCAGAACATCAACCCGAACCTGCCCATGGCGACCGCGGCGAAGTGGTCGACCGGGCCGTACACGGTTGCACCGTGCATGGCGAGCATCGCCACGAAAAGAACGACTGCGGTCGGCTGGGGCCGCCGCAGCAGCCCCAGCGCTCCGACGACGAGGACTCCGAGGTAGCAGATCGCCTCCCAGAACAGCGTCCACAGTGAGCCGTTCCAGGCGTCGGTGTACGGGACGCCCTCGGGGGAGCTGCCGACCCTGAAGTCGCCCATCCACAGGGCGGCGTTGTGCCAGACGTAGCCGATCCGGTCTCCCAGGCCCGCCGAGCCCTGGCCGGCGAGTGCGATGCCGACCGGGACGAGGACGAACGCCGTGGCGACCAGGCACACCCAGTACGCCGGCATGATCCTGAGGAACCGCGCCTTGCAGTACGTCGCCACGTCGGGGTGGCGGGCCCAGCTCATCGTGATCAGGAAGCCGGAGATGGCGAAGAAGCCGTCGACGCCACTCTCGGCGAGCAGCTGGCGCGCTGGCCCCCAGTCGACCGCGCGTCCGGTCAGGGGGAAGGAGTGCCACACGACGACACTGGTGGCCAGGAGCAGGCGGAGGGTGTTCAACCCGTTTGCCCGTCGGTCGAACACGTGCCCGAGCATGGTGCGACGCTAGTAAGGAAACCGCTCCCGCGTGGCGGATCCCGCGATGTGCGCGGTGAGATTCATGACAGGCTCGGCACCGTGCTGGACTTCGACCTGCTCATCGTGTGCACCGGCAACGTCGCGCGCTCGCCGGCGCTGCAGGCGATGCTCGGGCAAGCACTGCCGAGACCCAGCGCAGTGGACGGGCGAGGGATCCGGGTGCACAGCGCCGGCACGGGGGCCCTCGTCGGTGAGGACATCGACCCGCCGATGCGAGCCGCACTGTCCCGACGAGGACTCCGGCCCGGTCCCTTCGTCGCCCGGCAGCTCGAGCCCGACATGGTGGCCGAGGCGGACCTCGTCCTCGCCGCGAGCCGGCAGGTTCGGTCCGTCGTGGTGCGCCTGAGCCCGGCCTCGTTGTGGAAGACCTTCACCATCCGGGAGTTCGCCCGCTACTGCCAGCAGTTCCGTGACCATGCCCCGGACCCGGCGCCCGGGTCGCCCGGCGAGCGCCTGGAGAGCGTGCTCGCCTTCGCCCGGGACCGGCGGGGCACCCTCGTCCCGCCACGGCCCGAGGACGACGACATCGCCGACCCGCACGGCCTCTCGCGGCGGAAGTATCGCAAGGCCGCGGAAGACCTTGCCGAGGCGGCAGCGTCAATCCTCGACGCCGCGGCGAACTGACCGCCGCAGGTGATCCCCTGCTTCGCACCGTTCTGTCGATCACAGTGCCGCTCCGGCTTCGCGGACGCCCCTAGGATTTGCCTGTGGGAGTAGTCGCTCGGGCGAAGCACCGTGTCAAGGCGTTCCTGCTGGCGACGAGGTCTGTCATGGCGGTCGCTCAAGCGGCTTGGTATGACGGCCGGAGGTACGTCTGGTTTTCCTCGACCGTTGGTCCCTTCGCGACCCGGGACAACTTGGCGGCAAAGGTCACCGAGCGCTACCACGGCATCGAGAAGGGGCTGTCCCTTCCATCGCCGAGGCCCGGCTTCGGGGCGCGAAACGTCACCGCCCTGATCCGGCTCACGGAGCGCTACGAGCGCGAACACGGGTTCGACGCCATTGCCGCGGCGTCCTGGGGAGCGCTATCGGCGTACGTCGACTTCAACCGGGCGGCCGGGCTTCCAGACGACCAGATCCCCGGAGCGAGTGTGGTGATGAGGCACGCCGACCGCGCGTCGAGCATGGCCATTGAGTCGGGAACGAAACTGATGTCCAGGCAGTCCGTCGTCGCCGCCGTTTCCGGTGTTGACCTGGATTTCTTCACTACCAGGCACTCGACGCGGATCTTCGCCGCCGAGCCGGTGCCCCATGAGGACATCGTCTTCGCTGTCACCGCGGCGTCGTCTGCCCCGGCGGTCTGTAATCGTCAGTTTGCGAAGATCCACGTCTGGCGGGACCGGTCACGGATCGATGAACTGCTGTCCATCCAAGGCGGAGCACGTGGATTCTCCGACCAGATCACAGGTCTGGCGATGATCACGGTCTCGTTGCGCAGCTACTGGGCTGCCGCCGAGCGCTACCAGGGATGGATCGACGGCGGGCTGTTCGCCATGAACTTCATGCTCGGCATGCACGCCCAAGGACACGGAGCCGTTCCGCTGAACTGGTCGAAGACGCCGGAGCTCGACCGACGAATGCGCGCCGCAAGTGGGATCGACCCGGCGGAGACGATCATCATGCTGGTCGGCTTCGGCCGGCTGGCCGAGCAGTACCGGGTCGCGGCGTCCCCACGCTTTGGGCCCCTACTCACGATGCACGAGTAGCCGAGCTTGCCAGTCGGGCAGTGCAGTCGGACTTTCGCAGACCATGCAGCTCGGCGCGAAACTCGTGGAGGGCCTACCCCGCGGCCCGTGTCGGTCGCCGGTGGTGTCTCAGGTAGCGCAGGCCGTCCCAGCTGCCCTTGACCGCCGGCCAGACCGACCGACCCGGGTGCACGAGCTGGCGTCGCCCGCCCTGGAGCAGGATCCGGTAGGAGACCATGGGCGTGGCCCGTGCCCAGCGGCGCTGGTCGCTGGCGTCG
>JBIOUF010000152.1:0-2436 GCA_044866695.1 Nocardioidaceae bacterium
GATCTCGTCGAGGTAGACGTCCCAGGTGACCTGGTGCGGGTCGCTGGGGAACCACACCCCCCACGAGTCCGGAGCGGTGCCGAGACGGAGCTGGGACAGGTCGGACATGGTTGGCTCTCCTTCGAGTGCGGGTGCGGCCCGCGCCCATCGAACCCAAGCCACGGTCTCGTGTCAAGACTTTGTCCTAACATTCGTACGATCGTACATACCAGACTGGTCACCGAGTAAGAATGTCAGAACAAATCCTTGACAGCAGAACCTGGCTCAGAGAGGCTGTGTGGCGGTCGGCACAGGCCGGCGCACCCGAGCGGGTCCAGCCCAGCGGACGACCCTCGTCCCGGGCTCGGACTAGAAGGTACGACGAAAGGACACACCCATGAAACTGACCCGGGCTCGTAAGGCCGGCGCGCTGGCGCTCGCCGCGGCACTCGTGGTCTCGGTCTCCGCCTGCAGCGGCGGCGGCAAGGAGAACACCGACGGCGGCAACGGGGACAGCGGCGGGGGCAGCGGGGCGGGCGACAACTCCGGCTACACGTTCGCCATGGTCACCCACGAGACGCCGGGTGACACGTTCTGGGACAAGATCAAGGCGGGAGCCCAGCAAGCTTCCAAGAACTACGGGGTCGACCTGAAGTACTCCAACGACCCAGAGCCGAGCAAGCAGGCGACGCTGATCCAGAACGCCATCGACTCCAAGGTCGACGGCATCGCCACGACCCTGGCCACGCCCGACGCGCTGGCGGGCGCAGTCAAGGACGCGAGTGACGCGGGGATCCCGGTTGTCGCGTTCAACTCCGGCATCGACCAGTACCAGCAGCTCGGTGCCCTGATGTACTTCGGCTCCGACGAGAACCTTGCCGGTGCCACAGCGGGTGAGCGCATCGCCGAGGACGGCGGGACCCACCCGCTGTGCGTGATCCAGGCGGCGGGCTCGGTGGCGCTGGAGGCCCGGTGCGCCGGTGTGAAGAGCAAGGTGCCCGGCACCGAGAACATCCAGGTGAACGGCGCCGACGACTCCGCCGTGGTGTCGTCCCTCCAGGCGAAGCTGTCAGAGGACAAGTCGATCGACTACATCGTCACCCTCGGTGCTCCGATCGCCCTCGACGCGCTGAAGGCGATGGACTCGGCCGGCACTGACGCCAAGCTGATCACCTTCGACCTCAACGCCGATGCCGCCCAGGCGATCAAGGACGGCAAGATCGTGTTCTCGATCGACCAGCAGCCCTACGTGCAGGGCTACATGGCGGTGACCGCGCTGTACCTGAACAAGAAGAACGGCAACGACATGGGTGGCGGTGGCCCCGTGCTCACCGGCCCGTCGTTCGTCGACGCCGACAACATCGACGTCATCCTCCCGTTCGCGGAGAAGAACACCCGCTCGCGGACCCGCGGGGGCCGTCCGGCCGGCGTCGACCGGACGGCCCCCACCACCCGGACCAGGGAGCCATCCATGAGCCAGACCTCGCAGACCCCACAGACACCTGAAAAGCAGAGCTTCGGAGCACACGCCGAGGACTCGAACCGAGTCCAGCTCGGCTTCTTGAACCGACTGCTGGCCCGTCCCGAGATCGGCGCGCTGGTCGCGGCCATCGTGATCGGCATCTTCTTCCTCATCGTCGCGCCGCCGTTCCGGTCGGCGGACTCGCTGTTCACCGTGCTCTACCAGAGCGCGACGATCGGCATCGTGGCGGTCGGCGTCGGCATGCTGATGATCGGCGGCGAGTTCGACCTGTCCGCCGGCGTCATGGTGACCTCCGCCGGGCTGGTCAACTCGATGTTCTGCTACGAGCTCGGCATCAACCTGTGGGTCGGCGCCGTGGTGTCGCTGGCCTTTGCGCTGGCCGTCGGCTTCATCAACGGCTACCTGGTGATGAAGACCGGGCTGGCCAGCTTCCTGATCACCCTGGGCACGTTCTTCATCCTGACCGGTGCGAACCTCGGCGTCACCAAGCTGGTCACGGGAGCCGTGTCGACCCCGAACATCAACCAGATGGACGGCTACAGCTCCCTCAACGCGGTCTTCGCGCACAGCTTCGAGGTCGGCGGCGTGCGGATCTCCATCATGGTGCTGTGGTGGATCCTCTTCGTCGCGATCTCCTCGTGGGTCCTGATCCGCACCAAGGTGGGCAACTGGATCTATGCCGTCGGCGGCAATGCCGCGAGCGCGCGGGCCGTCGGCGTTCCGGTGCTCCGGGTCAAGGTCGGCCTGTTCATGACGGTCGCGTTCATGGCCTGGTTCACGGGCATGCACACGCTCTACAACTTCAACACCCTGCAGGCCGGCAACGGGGTCGGCAACGAGTTCCTCTACATCATCGCGGCTGTCGTCGGCGGCACCCTGCTGACCGGTGGCTACGGCAACGCCGTCGGCGTCGCCATCGGTTCGTTCATCTTCGGCATGACCAGCCTGTGCATCGTCTACGCCGGCTGGGACCC
>JBIOUF010000153.1:0-3992 GCA_044866695.1 Nocardioidaceae bacterium
GTTCCACAAGATCAGCAAGGCGGCCTGGGAGTGCGCAGACCCAGGGCTGCAGTACGACGACACCATCAACGACTGGCACACCAACCCCGAGACCGGCCGGATCACCGCAAGCAACCCCTGCTTCCCAGCTGACCAGCGAGTGGTGACCGACCGGGGTCTGGTCCGAATCGGTGATCTGGTGTCCAGGGCTGCGGAGGGCGAGAGCTTCGAGATCTTCACCCATGACCTGACCAGTACCGAGGACCCCGTCGACCGCATCGTGTCGACGCGACCGGTTCGGTACATGGTCACCGGCAGCAACCCCATCGTGTTACTGCGGTTCAGCGACGGCTCCAGGCTGCGCTGCACGCCGAAGCACCGGCTCTGGACCGCCAACCGTGGCTGGGTCACTGCCGAGGACCTCGACGAGGCCGACGAGGTGCTCCGGTCTTTCCACTTCGCGCCGCGACCGATGGCCCGCTCCGCGCTGCCGGGCCGCGCGCTCCGGGTGGCCCGTCACTCGAAGCTGGCCATTCCGGAGAAGTGGGACGACGAGCTGGCTCATCTTCTCGGCTGGCTGGTGGGCGACGGCTGCGTCTCCGACGACAAGGTGACTCTCGTGTACGGCTCGGAGGCGGACCGGACCGAGGTCCTGCCGGGACACGCGCGGCTGCTGCGTGCGATGACGGGTCTGGACGCCAAGCCCAGTGTGCAAGCGAACGGCACGGTGCAGCTTAGGTCGGGAAAACGCGACATGGCCGCCCTTTTCCGTGGACTTGGTGTCAATCGCGAACGTGCAGCCGGCAAGGTCGTCCCAGAGTCGATCTTCGAGGCGCCCGAGGACGCGGTGCTCGCCTTCCTTCGCGGTCTCTTCGACTCAGACGGCTGTGTGGTCGACGATGAGGCCAAGGGCACTCGCTACGTCGGTCTGGGCAGCCGTTCGGAGGGGCTGCTGCTCGGCGTGCAGGAGCTGCTCGCGTCGTTCGGCATCGCCTCCCGGATCTACCAGACCGGCGCGAGGCGGCAGTCGTTCCGCTACAACCGTAAGGACGGCTCAGAGGTCACATACGGCTCGGATGGCCCGTCGTTCGACCTTCGGATCACCGGCCGGTCGCTGCGTGAGTACGCCGCGCAGGTCGGCTTCACGCTGACCTACAAGCAGGCACGACTCACGCACGTCGTCGATGAACACCGTTCATACGCGGTGCGAGAGACGGTCAGGCTGGTTTCTCGGACCGACGACGGCTTCGAGACGACGTACAATCTCACAGAGCCACGCAACCACTCCTACATCGTGGGTGGCGTCGCGGTGGCGAACTGCTCGGAGTACATGTCGCTGGACAACTCCTCGTGCAACCTGGCCAGCCTGAACCTGCTGAAGTTCCTGCGCGACGACGACACGTTCGACTCCGAGCGGTTCGCGCGGGCGGTCGATGTGATCATCACCGCGATGGACATCTCCATCTGCTTCGCGGACTTCCCGACCGAGGCGATCGGCCGGACCACGCGTGACTACCGGCAGCTGGGCATCGGGTACGCCAACCTCGGCGCGCTGCTGATGGCGATGGGCCTCGGCTACGACAGCGACGGCGGGCGCGCCATGGCGGCGGCGGTCACCAGCCTGATGACCGGCACGTCGTACCGGCGCTCGGCGGAGCTCGCGGCGGTGGTCGGCCCGTACGCCGGCTACCCCCGCAACGCCGACGCGCACAAGCGCGTGATGCGCAAGCACCAGGCCGCCAACGACGCGGTGCGCACGCTGCACGCGGCCGACCGTGACGTGCACGAGCACGCCGCCAAGGTGTGGGCGGACGTGGTGAGGCTGGGGGACAAGCACGGCTTCCGCAACGCGCAGGCCTCGGTTCTCGCACCGACCGGGACCATTTCGTTCATGCTCGACGCAGACACCACGGGCATCGAGCCGGACTTCTCGCTGGTGAAGTTCAAGAAGCTGGTCGGCGGCGGCTCGCTCCAGATCGTCAACCAGACAGTTCCGAGAGCACTGCGCCAGCTCGGCTACCCCGACGAGCAGGTCGAGGCGATCGTGGAGTACATCGCCGACCAGGGCCACGTCATCGACGCGCCCGGCCTCCGGCCGGAGCACTACGAGGTCTTCGACACCGCGATGGGCGCCCGGGCGCTGGCCCCGATGGGGCACGTGCGGATGATGGCCGCCTGCCAGCCGTTCCTGAGCGGGGCGATCAGCAAGTGCGTCACCGGGGAGACGCTTCTGCCCACCGAGAACGGCCTGGTACGCATCGGCAGCCTGCACCGCGGCGAGGCGGCCGACACGTTCCGCGCCGAGGTCATGGAGGTCGCCGGACCGGAAGGCCCGCAGAAGACCGACGCGTTCTACTTCGGGGGGCTCCGACCGGTCCGCGAGGTCGTGCTGCGGTCCGGCCACCGCGTGGTGGGCACGCACAACCACCGGGTGCTCGCGGTAACCGAAGGCGCCTTGACGTGGAAGTACCTCGCAGACCTTCAGGCCGGGGACTACGTGGCCCAGCAGTACGGCACGCAGATGTGGTCCCAGCTGCCGGCCCGGCTCGACGACTTCTCTCCCCAAGCGGCGTACGGAAGTCAGAAGCACGTGATGGTGCCGACGGAGATGTCGGAGGACCTGGCCTTCCTGTTGGGTGCCTACGCCTCGGAGGGGCACACGACACGCTCCAACTGGACGGTGTCGGTCACGAACAGCGACGAGGAGGTCCTCGAACGGGTCCGGCTCGCCTGGTCGGCAGAGTTCGGCGTCACCGCCAGGATCGACCGTCCCTCGGGCAAGTGCCCGCAGGTCATCGTGGCCAGCAAGCGGGTCGTGGAGTTCTTGGAGTACCTCGGCTGTGGCTCCCGGGCGCGGGAGAAGCGCATTCCCGACGCGGTGCTGCGCTCACCCCGCGAGATGGTGCTCGCCTTCCTCGAGGGGCTGTCCCTCGACGCGTACACGACCACTGGCGCGCAGGCCAAGTGGGCGATCTGTCTTGACGCGCCCGCACTCCTCGACGATCTCCAGGCGGTCCTGGCCAACCTTGGCGTCGTGCATGGGCGGGTCTCGAAGTACGACCCGACCCACGGCAAGAGCTACGACGAGGTGTACGCCAGCGGACGGCACGCCCAGCTTGTCGCGTCGCTCGTGCCCTTCCCGGAGAAGCGGAAGGCCGAGCGAGCAGCCGCGATGATCCAGCGCTCTGTCTCCGCGGGGACCTCCGACGTCGTGCCCTGCATCACCGGCCGAGACCTGTACCAGTCGATCCCTGCGTCGAAGAGCGGACGACAGGGCCACAGCCTTCGCCGTGGGTTCACCTACCTCCTCGACCCGCGGACCAAGCACCCGACGTTCGACTCCCTCGCCCGGGTTGCGCAGCTGCCGGGCGTCGTCCTGCCCGCCGACGCGGCGAGGGTCCTTGCGGACAACATCCGGTTCAGCCCGGTCGTCCGGGTGGGGGACGCGGGTGAGCGTGAGGTCTACGACGTGTCGGTGCCCACCACGCACGCCTTCGTCGGCAACGGGATCGTCAACCACAACACGGTCAACCTCCCGGAGACCGCGACCGTGGAGGAGATCGAGGACATCTACCTGCAGTCCTGGAAGCTCGGTCTCAAGGCGACCGCGGTGTACCGGGACAACTGCAAGGTCGGCCAGCCGCTCGCGGACGCGAAGTCCCCGATGTCCGACCGGGCCGTGGAGGCGGTGAAGGCGCCGGCGGTGGAGACCCGCATCGAGTACCGGCCCACCCGCAAGCGGCTGCCGAAGTCGCGGCCGTCGCGGACCACGTCGTTCACCGTCGGTGGTGCCGAGGGGTACATGACCTCGGGGTCCTACCCCGACGACGGGCTGGGGGAGGTGTTCCTCAAGCTCGGCAAGCAGGGGTCCACCCTGGCCGGTGTCATGGACGCGTTCTCGATCGCGGTCTCGATCGGCCTGCAGTACGGCGTCCCGCTGGAGACCTACGTCTCGAAGTTCACCAACCTGCGCTTCGAGCCGGCCGGCCTCACCGACGACCCGGACGTGCGGA
>JBIOUF010000154.1:0-5313 GCA_044866695.1 Nocardioidaceae bacterium
CCGGTCCGCCCGGATCCGCCAGGTGCCGTCGTTCCAGGGTGCGGCCGTGTCGGCGACTTGGACGACCAGGTCGCATGGTGCGGACCAGGCCCGGTCCTGCAGGGCCTGGGGAAGGTCGACCAGCCGCACCCAGAGGCCGTCGAAGGTGGCCACGTCCGACGCCGCCCGCGGGCCCGAGATCCACTGCAGCAGCGGGTCGTCGACGCCGACGGGGCGACCTTGACGGTGCCGATCAGGTCGAAGTCGACCAGCCGGCATAGCAGCGCCAGCTGCGCGGCCGGGTCGCCGACCAGCGTCCTGACCGTGATCTCCCCCGCCGGCCGCTCACGCTCCCACTAGAGTGGGGACCATCCACGTCTCTGCGGCGTATCGCTGGTCCTCGGGCAGGCCGAGGAGCTGCTCCTCGACCGGCGCGTCGGGGACCTCGTCGAACCAGACCAGGTGGCCCGCGGCGAGGAATCGCTCCATGTCGGTCGCGCGGGCGACGCGGATCCGGCTCTCGGTCATCGCACCAGCCAACCGCGTAGCCATAGGATGCCTCAACCGAATAACCCCCGCCCGGCCCGCGAACCACGCAGGAGGCCGACATCGTCGACACTCGCCCGACCCTGCACGTCACCGCCAGGTCCGGCCACCTCTTCGAGCAGTACGTCGAGGGACGGCCGCTCTGGCAGCCGGCCATCGGCCGGGCCACGCCTCCAGCGCGGACTTGGTGCCCTGGACCGAGCACCCGCCGACGCCCTGCCCGGGCGACGCGACCTCGGCTGCTGGTCGGGCTCACTGGGGGACCATGCCGGCGAGACGGTGCTGTTCTACACCTCGGTCAACAACCCCGACCACGACCTCACGATGCTCCGGAGGCCCGTCCGGCCGACCGGTCCTGGGTCCGCTGGCGCAAGGCCCCGTGGTCGCGCGCCCTCCGCGGCAGCTCGGCATCACCGCCTTTCGCGACCCCGGCGTGTTCCGCGACGGGCCGGTCTGGCGGATGCTCGTCGGCGCCGGCTACGCCGACGGGACCGCGGGCCTGCTCTGCTACAGCTCCGCGGACCTGCGCACGTGGGTCTTCGTCGGGCCCGTCGCGGAGCGGGAGGCCAGCGACGGCGAGGGCGACCACACGCCCATCCCGGCCAGCGTCGCTCTGGTCGGCAGCCTGCAGCCCGAGCTCGGCTGCCCGGGCGACTGGGCCGGGCGCGTGGGCTGCGCATCAGGTCCGCCGCATCTCACTCGGTGCCGTACGGCGGGCCCGGTAGGTCTGGACTTCGACCTCGGCGACGTCCTGGTCTCCGGCCGGCGCGCCCACCACGCCCTGACCGGGGCGGCGGCGCGGCGCACCCGCGCCCCGAGGCACCGCCTCCCCCGCCGTGCTCGCGGGACACGTGCCGAACAAGTGCGGAATAGCCATGCCCGGATGTCGGATGACGGGCACCGGCCTTCTGTAGCCCCGCAACGGATCCGCGTGTGTTGTGAACGAGATGCTACCCGGCAGCATCGAGTCGTCTCGGTCGAACTCGGAGGGCATTTCCGCTGACTCTGTGGTGAGCGCCAAGCCGAGCCCCTGTCGGCGACGGTTCGGCACGTCCACTCGGGCTATTGCTCGAAGAGCGCCTTGCGGGCCGTGGAGACCTTCAAGTAGAGCGACAGGTCCCCCTCGACTCCGGTGCTCCTGAATCCGTTGCGGTGGTAGAAGCCGAGTAGACCGGGATTGTCGGCGTCGACGACGATGACCTTGCCGCCGCCGGCATCGGCGACCGTGACGATCCGTTCTAACGCCTCGCGAAGAAGTTGCCGTCCCCACTCCTCGGACTCCTGCTCGCGGAGATCGACGTGGATCGCCAGCTTGGCCAACTTCCACGCCGGCACCGTCTGGGGCCAACCGCGCGCCAACTTCCCAGGAACGGCGTCGCGGACGACCTGGGTAGGAGCGATCGCGTAGTAGCCGGCCACGCGGGCCGCGTCCTCCGCCTCCTCCATGAGCAGGTAGACCGCGCAGATGCCGGACTGCACCGAAGTGGCGGCGTGCTCGCGCAGCCACTCGTTGTAGACAGCCTCTCCGCAGTCGAAGGCCCACAGGTCGTACCCAGGGGCCCACTTGACAACTCGGTAGGTCGGTTCGCTCACCCGGTGATCCGACGCGGCATCTCGGCCAGCCGTTCCAGTTCGGGCGACTCGTCGGCAACGTCGATGGAGGCCATCATCTCGTCGAACACCTCGGGCGCCATCATCGTGACATCGGCCCGCGCGACCACCTTCAGCGCAGCATCGCGCAACGCATCGCAGACGAACGTCGTCTTGTTCACGTTCAGCCGGTGGGCGGCCTCGACAATCAGGTCGTCGAGTTCGGGATCGATCCGCGCCTCCAGCCGACGCGCCTTCACCCGGGTCTTCGTCGTCATCTGTTGCGTTACCTCCTGACCCGATTGTACGGCGACTGTACGGCGCAGACAACGGCGAACAGCGGCCAACGCCTGATCCGAACGAGCCCAGAACGCCCCAGGGCACTTCTGCCCGCTGAGGCCGCACGGCACTACTCCGTCGTGCTGTCGCCACCCACGAGAGCGAAGGAGCCGCTTGCCACGGCGACCAGATGCCCCGCGGGCTCATCACGGATCTGGGCCTCCAGGTGCACGATGCGCTTGCCCGCGTGCAGGACGCTGGCTGTCGCCACCACGGTGCCTTCGACGACGGGGCGGCTGCAACGCCTCGCGGAGGAGGTGCCGTCCCCATCAAGAGCGCCCGGCGGTCAGTTCCGGTGCGGTGTCAGGGCAGGCTCCGATGTTGCGGTTCGAGCCTGCCGCCGATCCACCGGAGGGTGGGAAGCAAGCTGCCGAGGAGCAGTAACAGGATCGGGCACCGCCGCCATCGTCCCCTCTTCCACATCGAGGGCCTCCAGCATTAGCAGTGGCACCGCGACGACCAGGGTCGGAACGGCGGCCACGCCCAGCAGTACGGCGGTCACCCAGTCGGACCCGACGAACGCCAGCACGGCGGACGCGGCGAAGTCGTTGCCGATCCGCTCGCGGTCGGAGGAGTTGTTCGCCGAGGTCGTGAAGACGGGCAGCGAGGCGTCGGCCAGCTCGCCGATCAGCCAGGCGTCACCCGGTGTAGTCGTGCGCAGCTCGGTGCCGCCACTCTCGGGAAGTGCCTCGAAGGCGAACGCCACCCCGACCCGGCCGGCCGCCGGATGGTCGGCGAGGAAGGCGACGATCCCGGTCTGCCCCTGCTCCTCACCGTCGGTGAAGAGCAGCACGACGTCGTTGTCCGACGGGTCGGCGGCGTGCAGGACGCGCATGGTCTCGACCATCGCTGCCACCGAGATCCCGTTGTCACCGGCGCCCGGCGTCCCGGGTGCGGAGTCGTAGTGGCTGGTGATCAGCACGTCACGATCTGTGTCCGCCGTACCGTTCAGGCGGACGATGACGTTCTCAGGTCCGGACACCTCATCGCGCTGCACCTCCACAGGCAGGCCCAGAGACCGGCCCTCGCTCACGAGGTAGTCGCGCACCTCCTGCTGGGCAGGAGACCCCATTGGGTGTGGCTCGGCCGCCACCACCGCCAGGTCCTGCATCGCCCGGGCGGCCGAGGACTCCTCGGCGGGCACGTCGTCCGTGGCAACACGCGGCGTGGTGACCAAGGCACCCGCCGTGAGGGCGGTCGCCACCAGGAACGTGGCCAGCAGCAGACGCCAGAGCCGGCCCCGCGTCTGCACGCCTGTTGCGCGGGTCCGAGAAGCATCCCGGTCCTGGCGCATCGTCATCCGGTCACCTCCCCGTCAGCGACATCGGCACGGTCCCGGGCGCGTGCGCACCACATCGCCAGCGCGGTGCCGACGAAGGCCCCAAGACTTAGCCCCGCGACCAGCATCGAGATGTCTTGGTCCACGACAGGTTGGGTTAGCGCCGTACCGGGGACGAGGCCGACGAAGCAGACCACCGCCACGACCAGCGGCCACGGGTAGGCCCGCGCCATCACGCCTGAGAACCATCCCGGTCGACGCGACGCCGGCAAGTTGGCCCGACGCGCCAGCAACCCGACCAGGACACCGAGGAACGGCGGACCGAACCCGCCTCCGACCAGGAGCAGCACCAGCGACAACCCGATCAGGACCGCGCCCAGATGTGCCCGGTCGGCACGGACCGCGGTGAGCCCGAGCAGCAGCGCCACCACGATGGACAGCACCCCCGAGACCAGCAGATCCGGCACCAGGCTCATCGCCGGCTCACCGTTGAGCGGGTCGAAGGCATCGACGTGCGGCCAGGACTCGAACACCAACGCTGGCGGCGCGCCCCGTCCCTGGGTGACCTCACCGACACCGTGCTCGACGCCGGTGAACGCGGCAACCGCCCCCAGGACCCGGACCGTGGTGCGCGCAGCCACCCCACGACGCGGGACGGTGGGATCACGCGTCGTCGCTGACGTCGTCGACTCGAGCACGGCTACGGCCCTCACCACCACGTCACTCCACGCAGGACCGTAGTCCAGAGGCCAAGGTCCTGGATACCACGGCACAGCCTCGTCGGCGCTGGGGCCGGGTCTTTGGTCCCGAACCGGCAGGCCCTAGGCCCCTTCCTGGCTTCCGGCCCCGGGCGGACCGTTGATCGACAGCCCTCCTTCCTGCGCCATGCGTGGTTGCTGGACATTGCTCGCGCGACGTGCTCATTTTCCGCGCAGCCCAGGGAGTCCGAGCCGAGAGGAGGCTCACCATGCAACTTCTCCACCACACCGGTTCGTCGACAACCACGACCGCCGAGCACTCCCGGACAGCCACGGCCAGACCCATGCGCCGGTTCCTCCTGCACTTCGCGGAGATGTGCCTGGTCATGTGTGTCGGCGGCATCGTCCTCAGTGTCCTGTTCTTCCAGGGCGCCGTCGCATTGGGTTACCCGAATCTGCCCCAAACGGCCCCCGAGCTCTCGGTCCTGGTCATCGCCATCAACCTCTCGGTGCCCATGGCCGCCTGGATGCGGTACCGCGGGATGGGATGGCGGCCCACATTGGAGATGACGATCCCGACCATGGCCACCGGCCTGTTCCTGATCGCCGCCTACCGGCTCGACCTCGTCGCCGCCGGTAGTCTGATCGAAATTCAGACGCGGCTGGCATGCCCGGTCATGCTCGCGGTCATGCTGCTCCGATTCCCGCTCTACTCAGCACCTCACGCAGCCCACCACGCGCCTGCCCGGTGAATCCTTCCCGGCGGCCACCGGCAGCGAGGCAGGCGGTCATGCCCGGCTTGTCCTCTCCGTTCAAGACCCCGCAGGGTGAGGCAGAGTACCGCGTCGCCTGCGACGCGACCATGCGGCTGTGGTCGGTGCC
>JBIOUF010000155.1:0-40710 GCA_044866695.1 Nocardioidaceae bacterium
GGGTCGTGACCTTGCCAACTGTCGAGCTCGGCGGCGACGCGCAGCGGGTGGCGGGTCCGGTAGGACTGTGTGGGGTTGCCGGGGAATCGCTTGTTGGTCACGTTCGGGTCGTCCTCGAACGGGCCCATGGGTTCCACGACGTAGATGTGTCCGCGCTCCCCGGTCCCGGCGAGCGCGGTGGCCAGCTCGGCTCCCCAAGCGGCTGTCTCCACGAGCGCAGTGAAGTAGATGTTGTTGGACACTCGACGCTCCTGGAAGTTGGAGCCATAGCCGGGAACGAGCTCGGCACCGATCTCGAGCTGGGATTTCGTACCGTGGTAGAACGGCCCCTCGACGTGGGAGCAGCTGTCATACGCGACTGGCGTGTGGGCGCTGGGGTCCACGACCATGGGTGTCTCTCCTGTTCACCACACCGCCGCCGGGCCGCGCCGCGCCGGCGAGCCACGCGTCGATGACCCCACCATGGTGCCGCCCCGCGCGCGGCGGGCCGCGCAATGACCCGCATGGTGGACGCGGGACTGGAGCGCTGTGCACACTGCCACGACTGCGCAGGCGCGAGAGCGACGCGGTTGCCACCCACCATCTGTGCGAACGGGGGATCGTTGCGGCCGCTGTGGCACCACCCTGCGTGTCGGGGCGACGACTCGCGGGCGAGCTCTTCGCCAGTGGTCACCGAGTGCTGTCGACGGTGTTGTTGTGTCCGTGTCCGAGGACCGATGTCCACCCACCATGGGCCTCACGGCTCAGGAGGACGAGATGCCCCTTGACACGCGAGGTCGAAGAAGTGCCGCTGCGGGTGCCTGGGTTCGCCGGGCTCACCGAAGACTGACGGACGGTTGCAGGTCAGATCGAGAGCGTCGCCGCTGGAGCTGCTCGCCGAGACGTGGCGACGCTCGACTTGACGCGGACGCCAGCAGACTGGGCCGGCTGTCAGCTCCCCCGCTTCACTCGGCTGCTGGGTTGACGAGCTCGAGGCCGGGATATCGCTTCGCAGTCTTGGTGTCGAGGGTGGCGAAGGAGTGCCCTCCGGCCAGCGCGACCGCGGCGAGGTAGTCATCGGTCCAGAGCTTGTGGCTGCGATCGGCTCCCGCGGCGAGCGTCGAGAACCAGTCATCGACCGCCTCGCCCTCCTCCACCCATCCGAACCGTGCGTCGGCGAGCACAGCGGCAACGAAGTCCCACGCCTCAGCGCGGGTGAGCGCATCCTCGCCGAGGACGGCCGGGTTGGTCAGGTGGCGCAACCAGCTCAAGTGGACGACTCGGCATAGTCCAAGCGAGTCGTTCTCGGCTCCGTCGAGCCATGACCGCGTCGGAGGAAAGAAGACGTGCGCTGGCCAGAAGCCGGCCAGGCAGGTGCTCACGTCGAGCAGGATCACCGCAGACGTTCGACGTCGTCCTCGATGAGCGCCCGCTCGAGCTCCTCCGGACTGAGCTGGACGGACCTTCGACGCGTGGACGGGATCAGCGGAAGCTCGCCCCGCGGCCTCCTCCTCGAGCCGCCGAGCTCGCGGGTGAGAGCACGCGTGAAGAGCTCCTTGAGAGTCTCGTCGCCCTCGGCTGCCCGAACCCGCGCCGCCCGGACGAGCTCATCGGGGAGGTCGATCGTCGTTCGCATAAACGCACACTAGCATCACGCTTCGGCGAAGCTACCTCAGATCAGACGAGGGCCAGTGGAACCTCGAGCGCGGCGTTCGCCGAGTCGGGCCCGATCGGTTGGGCGTGCATGCTGACCAGGTCGCCGGGGCTGAACAAGCCACTTCCGTCCAGATCCACGTGCACCTCGAGGTTGAGCGCCTTCTTGCCCTGTCCGACCTGGTTCAGCGCGGCATCGGGCACGTCGAGGGAGAACTCGGGCGCGGCTCCCCGAGGGTCGACGCGCACGAACAGGCTGGTCTGCGCGACCGGCTCTGCTGCCGAGGCGTCCGAGTGCGTGACGTCGCGGACCGTCAGCGTGCACTGTGCGTCGACGCTGGGGGACTCAGGAGGGATCCGCAGAGTTCCACGTACGGTCGTCATCTCGAAGTCCCTTCCATGACGTCGGCGTAGAGCCGGTTGACGCGTTCGATGTCCCCGGCGGACAGCCCACGGCGTTGGCCGATGAGCGCGTCCGGGTCGACCTCGCAAGGGTCGGGGACGATCGTCCGGCCGCCGTTCCGCGAGTAGGCCATCTGCGAGTAGTGCATGATCGACCGCCAGTCGTACTCGTCCACCGGGACGTCCTCGTCCAGCCGGGCCTGGAAGTTCGACAGCAGCTCCGGGTAGATGTTCTCGACGGCGATCGACACGTACCTGTCGCGGTCGGGACGGTTGTGCTCATGCATCAGGCCGACGGTGTGGCCGATCTCGTGGAGCACCTCTCCGACCCGGCAGTGCCTGGTAACAGCGATCTGCTGCTCACCGCCGATGAAGCCCCTCGGTGACGAGCAGTCATCGCCCGTGACGAAGCTCACGTAGTCCTGCTCGTCCCCGCGAAGCACCAGCCGAGCGGCCATCGACAAGCCGTTCCATTGTCGGATCGCCTCCTCGACCACCTTGGAGCTCGAGAGCCCCTCCTCGATGACGTAGGGCACCCGGCCATGCGGCCAGAGGCTGATCTTGCTCACTGCATTCCCCTTCCGTAGGTGTGTGGGTCCGAGGAGGCGACCACGGGGACCGGTTGTGAAGCGACCTCGGAGCCGCGGGCAGTGCCCAGCGGCAGCTCGAGCCTGACCGTGGTGCCGCCGCCTGGCGCCAGCCCGATGGTGCAGGTGCCGCCGAGCTCGGCGGCACGCTCTCTCATCGAACCGAGGCCCACGCCGGGACGGACGTCAGCCGGAAGACCCGAGCCGTCGTCGGTGACCTCGATGTAGAGCCGTCGGTCTCTCCGCACCGTCACGGTGCACGTCCGTGCGCCCGAGTGCCGCCAGACGTTGGTCAGCGCCTCCGCGACGATGCGGAACGCGGCCACCTCCACGGCAGCGGAGAGTCCCGAGAGATCGCCGTCGACGTGACATTCGATCGTCAGCGGGTCACGGTCGAACCGCGCGCACTCAGCCAGGATCGCCGCCTCGAGCCCCCGGTCGAGCGCAGGCGGACGGAGCTCGTCGACCAGCTGACGCACTTCGGCACTGCACGACTCCAGGTCCGTGATCAGGTCGGTCAGGATGTGGTCGACCCGGCCACCCCGAGGCGCCTCGCGAAGAGCCGCCCGAGCCTGCATCGTCATCCCCGCGAAGGCGGGACCCAGGCCGTCATGCAGGTCACGCCTCAGCCTGCGGCGTTCCTCCTCACGGCCGGCGACGAGCCGCTCCCGTGAGATCTGAAGGTCCCGGTTGAGCTGCGTCGCCTCCGCCGCCAGGCCCGCCTGTACCGCGACGTCCTGGAGCAGCTCGCACTCCTTCCTCGAGAACCTGCCGCCCTCGGAGCGCCGGCCGACGATCATCTCGCCGACCGGCTCGCCGTGAGCCACCATCTCGAAGGACTCGGTCACGTTCACCGGTCTGCCGTGTTGGGCCGCCGTCACCAGGCCGCCTCGCTCCCGCAGGTCGATCGCCACGTACGGGACATGCAGGGAGCTCGCGATCGTCTCGGTCACCAGCGGCATCACGGTGCCCGGGTCGACGGTGCGGCGCAACACCTCACCGAGCCTGGCGATCACGCGGTAGGGGTCGTCCCGGTCGCCGTAGATGAGATGGTCGACCGAGAGCTGGACCTTGCGGTGGAGGGGCTCGAAGGTCGCGGCCACGAGTCCGGTGGCCACGAACGCGGCCTGGTCCTCGGCCAACGAGAACAACACGTCGCTCAGGATCGTGACGATCGTCGCCACGATGAGGACCACCAGAGCGGTGAGGAGGAGCCAGACGATCGTACGGTTGACGATCAGGTCGACGTCGTACAGCCGGTAACGCAGGATCGCCACCGACATCCCCAGCGGCACGCTCGTGGAGATGAGCGCCCAGCCGCCAGGAAGGCCGTAAGCGTCGAGGGCGATGCCGAGAAGCACGAGGATCGCTGCCGGGACCATGCACGCGAGCTGTCGACGGACGGTGAGCGGCGCTCGCCGCCATCGCGCCGCAAGAGAGAGTACGGCGGCAAGGAACCCCGCGATGGTCACCAGGACGACCACACGTGCGGCGACCACCACCCGGTCCGCCCATGCCGCCCTGGGGGACCCGTAGTCGGTCAGGAAACGGGGTTGGTCGACCGCCACTGCAGCCATCAGGAGGGCCGCGGTCAGAGTCCCCAGGCCGATCACCACGGCCACGACCCTCCAGCGGCCGGAGGGCAGCCTGCCGGTCGGGAACAGCAACAAGGACATGAAGACCAGGCCCAGGCTCGGCCACCAGGTCCACTGGGCCAGCCAGGCGGCAGGGGTGAGCTCGGTCCAGCTGAGCGCCAGCAGGTTGACCGCTGCGGTCAACCCGGCACCCAGCATCGTCCGCGCGACCCAGTGGCCCGGGACGTTGTAGAGCACCAGTGCGCCGAGGACCGTGAACGGTACGGCGATTCCCGCCGTGAGCCCGACCAGGTCCACGTCGTCGACCCCCGCACCTGCCAGCTGGCCGACCGCCGCGACGCCGAGCGCGGCCACCACCGCCAGGCCGCCGACGACCCTCTTCGGCGAGAGCCACCCGACCGGGCGATGCTTCGGCCCCGGAAACTGCGACATCAGTGGTGGAGGAGTCTGTGCAGCCATCCCCCGGGGTCGTTCTCCCGACCCCGCGTACCGGCACGCGGGCCCGGCGCCGCAGCGAAGGCTTCGAGCGCCGACGAAATGGTGTCGAGCCGGCCCGAGGACTCCTCCAGGAGCTCGATCGCCTCATCAGGCGTGAGCCCGTACAGGGCGACGACGTCCGGCCGGCGCCTGAACATCTCCTTCTTGTTCTCCACGACGCGCCGTAGCCGGCGAAGGAGCTGCGTGTCGTCACCCCTCTGCGTTGTCGGGAGCAGCCGGGTCAGCCGCCAATGGCGGTCGTAGACGCCGACGAGCCGGCGTCCCTCGCCGTCGAAGAACTCGAGAGGGAATCGGCTTTCTCCGACACCTCCGCCGATGTCGTCCTCGGCGAGCATGGCCTGCTCGCTCGGGTAGACGTGGGCGAAGTTGTCCTGGCTTCCGATGGCGACGATGCATCGCGATGTCGCATTCTCGACAGCGGCGGACTCGGTCATGCCGGTTCCTCTCTGCTCGGTCAGCATTGTGGTGAGAACCCACTGTGAGGGCGGAAGTGTCCCGTGGTCACGGGACAGATGTCCCTATGTCGGTTCGCTACCGAGCAGCTCGCAGGAGAGCTGACCGTGCAGCCACCGAGCACTCGAGGCAATGTCACCTCATCAGCCCGAGACGCTGCGCCAGCAGGGCTGCCTGCACCCGGTCGGCCACGCCGAGCTTGCCGAAGATCGCAGTGAGCTGGTTCCGGACGGTCTTCTCGGTGACCCCGAGGTCGTGAGCGATACGCGCGGTGGTCGCTGAGGCGGCGAGGAGGCTCAGGACCTCCAGCTCACGATCGGTCAGCCGGTCCAGGGGCGGAGGACGTCTGGCGCCGCTGCCCTGGCTCGAGGTCAACGCCGGCTCGACGTTCGGGCCCAGCACGACGCTTCCTCCGGCGACCGCACGCAGCGAGGCCGCGAGGTCCGAGGCGTCCAGGTCCTTGAGGAGGAACCCGTGCGCCCCTGCCTCCAGCGCCTGCGCCACCAGGTCGTGGTCGCCGTCCATGGTGAGGATCAGCACGGTGGCCTCCGGACGTACCCGGAGGAGGCGACGGGTGGCCTCGATCCCGTTGCCGTCCGGGAGCCGGACATCCATCACCACGAGATCGGGCTTGGACGCGACCGCTTCCTTCACCGCCGCCGCAACGGTCGTGGCCTCGACGACCTCCCCGACCCACTGCTCCCCCTCGAGGGTGGCGCGAAGACCCCGCAGCAGGATCGGGTGGTCATCGACGATCAACACTCGCTGCGGGGATTTCACCTCGCCGTCGACCTCCCGTCAGTCGCTCGAATGCCAAGTCTCGAGCTCACCGAAAACACCTCCGACTCGCAGCCGGACGCCGGAAACGCAGCAGCAACTCATATGGTGCCGGGTCGGCGGACCCACCGCCACCGAATACGCATTGCCTGCTTGGAGCGAGGCTGTCGCACCATTGCGGACGATTCGCTCACGCGACGAGCGACGTCATCTCACGACGCAGTCGCCTGACGGCGCGCCCTCTGGTCGGGCCGATGCTCCCGACCGGCATCGACAGGGAAACCGCGACCTCCTGGTAGCCCTGGCCTCGATCGAGCTCGGCGAGCGCGTTCACCAGGAGGCGCTGCCTCTCCGGAAGCGCTCCGACGGCCACCCGGAGCAGTTCTAGCTCCTCGCGTTCCACCACAGCGTCCTCTGGGTCCTCGGCCGTGGCGGACCACGCAAAGGCGTCCGCGGCCAGCACCGTCAAGGCGTCGCCGACGACCGGAACGCACCGCTGACGACTGCGGATCACCGCGAGCGACTCCCGCCGGCACGTCGTGACCAGCCATCCGGGCAAGGCCCGTGGCTCGCGCAGCCGACCGATGTGCTCGAAGCACTTCGCCCAGGTCATCGCTACGACGTCATCCACGTCCGCAGCTCCCAGGTCGTACCGGCGGGCAACTGCCCGCAGGACCGGACTGAGTCGGTCATGCAGCTCCCGCCACGCCTCGTCATCGTGGGAACGAGCCTTCTCGACAAGGCTCCCCACGAAGCTCGGCTCGGCGGCGCCGGGCGCTCCTCCGCTGCACTCCGCGCCCTCGTCATCCGGCTTTCCGTTCTGGACCCCCATGGTGACGCCTCTCTGTTCCGGACAGTGCTGGCGCTCCGGCCAGCACTGGTCTGGAGGTCAACCCTCCGTTCTGTGGTGTCCTGCGGTCACGGGACGATCAGGAACTCCGCCGGGAAATGGTGGTCTCGGACTCGGGCGCTCCAACCGCGCCTTCTCCTCGCCCCGTGAGTCGCACCCACCGCCGTCGTTCGCAGGCATCTCGCGGTGTCCTGCGTGGTCACTGTTGTTCCCGGCCGGGCCGGGACTCCGGCATCATGTCGGCGGGGCAGGAAGGGTTGCATGGTGGCGGCATGACCAAGAACCAGCCCGTGAGCTCCATGACCCAGCCGCCGCGGCGACCGCGCGACCGAAGGTCGACCCGGTGCAAGGAGAGCTCCCGCCCGATGCCGGCGACCATGCGACGGCTCGTCGGCATGTTCAACCTGGTGGCAGGCCTGCTGTCCTTGGTGACGGTCGTCATCATCTATGGCCTGGCCGAGGAGCTGGTCGCCGCCCAGGAGGCCGCCGCCCAGGGGTCCCTCGCGCGAGAGCTGCTGCCGGTGTGGGGCCCGGACGTCTTCGTCACCCTCAACATGAGCCTGGTGATGCTAGGAGCGGCAGCCGGCGCGCTGGGCAGCGCGATCCAGCAGAGCATCGTCTTCGCGAACCGTGCGGGGCACGAGACGCTGGAGCGCGGCTACCTCTGGTGGTATGTCCTCCGGCCGGTCGAGTCTGCCGGCCTTGGCATGGTCGCTGTCTGGGCGGTGAACGCGGGCCTGGTCAGCATCGGTGACACGACCACGTCCTCTGCCGGTATCACGGTGCTCGCGACCACGGGGGCCCTGGCCGGCCTGTTCACGGACCGAGTGATGGAGAAGCTGCGCGAGCTCCTCGGAGCGACGCCTCCGGCGACGCCTGCCACGCAGGACGCGACCGCCGACGCCGAGCACACGCAGTCAGCAGCCTGACCTCTGCGAACGACGGCGCTCGGCGTCGGAAGCGTCGATGGAGACCCGCGAATCCGACGTCACGTCCGACGAGCGACCGGTCAGTCCTCGGTCAGCCCCGCCCGGCGTGCGCGGATCGCTGCCTGGGTCCGGTCGGCGACCTGGAGCTTGCTGAAGATGTTCGAGACGTGGTTGCGCACCGTCTTGGGGCTCAGGTAGAGCCGTCGGGCGATCGTCGCGTTGTTCTGGCCCTCGCCGATGAGGGTGAGGATCTCCCGCTCCCTGTCGGTGAGCTCGGGAAAGATCTCGGCTTGCATCCGAGGCGAGGAGAAGTAGTCGATGATCCGACGGGCGATGCTCTGCCCGAAGACGGCGGTTCCGGTGCTCAGGGCGAGGACCGCGTGCACGATGTCGGCCTGGTCGGCGGTCTTGAGCAGGTAGCCGCGAGCGCCGGCGCGCATCGCCGCGAACACCGACTCGTCGTCGCCGTACATCGTCAGCATCAGGATGCCGATGTGGGGGCTGGTCCGGACGATGGTCCGCGCCGCCTCCACACCGCTGAGTCCCGGCATCTGCAGGTCCATGAGCACGACGTCCGGCTGGCGCTGTCTGGCCAGCGTGATGGCCTCCTCGCCCGACGACGCCTGACCCACGACCTCGATCCTCTCTTCGCAGTCGAGGACGGCGGAGAGCCCTTGCCTGAACACGGGGTGGTCGTCGACGATGAGGACCCGAGTCCGCTCCATGTCGCCGTCCCAGACCATCTGCTCGCCCGTGAGGCGAGTCGCCGAGGCGGAGGACTCGCCTCCGCCATCCTCCACCCGTCGGGTGCCGTCTGTCATGACCCCGTCCTGGCCGGTCCTGCCTCGCGGTGCCAGGCGATCAGGTCTCGGTAGAGCCGTGCGCTCCCCCTGGGCGTCCTGGCCAGCCCGGGCCGATCCAGCCGGAAGAGGCCGAAGTGCGCGGTCCAACCGAACGCCCACTCGAAGTTGTCGACCAGTGACCAGTGCAAGTACCCCCGGATGTCGACCCCCTCGTGGAGGAGTCGCGCGATCGTCACCAGCGCGTCAGTCAGTCCGCGTCGCCTGCGCAGGTCGGGTTCCTCACCGTCGCAGACCCCGTGCTCGGTGACGACGATGGGTAGCCCGTACCTCGCCATCGCGACCAGAGCCTCGCCCATCGAGGCGTCGTCCAGATCGCAGCCGAGGTCGTCGACCACGCCGTGTGCGGACGGCCCGACGTCCAGCTCGTCCAGACCGCGCACCGCCCGAAGTCGGAGTCTGGCGACGAGGGGGAAGTAGTGGTTCACGCCGAGGAAGTCCTGCGTCGCGACCAGCTCGGGATGGTGCACATGCCGCCAGAGACCGGGCAGGCGCAGCCGTAGGTGGCCTGTGGTGAGCGCCGTGGGGACGGCGTGGTTGTAGGCACGGTCGAGTGCCCGGGCCAACATCTGGTCGCCGAGGTTGGCGCGGCGCGCAGGCCGGAACGGGACGACGTGGTGCGCCATGCCGACCCGGCACTCCCGCTCGGCAGCCGCAGAACGACCGGACGCCGCGACGTGGATGACCCGGTAGGCCGCCGCATGGGCGAGCAACAGGTTCTCCAGGACGCGGCCGGCCAGGCCGGGGTCCGCCAGGCCAGGTGGCCACACTCCGCGCAGCCAGCCCTGGACCACGTAGCCGACGGGCTCGTTGACCGTGACCCAGTCGTCCACGAGGTCGCCCATCCGCGCGACGACCCGCTCCACGAAGGCAACCCACGCGTCCACCACCGGGGGCTCGGCGAACCCGCCCATGTCGCTCGCCCAGATCGGCTCGGTGAAGTGAAACAGGGTCACCATCGGGCGGACGCCCGCCGTGCGGAGCTCGCAGCACCAGTCCCGGTAGCGAGACAGCGCCGCGTCGTCGACGTACCCCCGCCGTGGCTCGACCCGGCTCCACTCGACCGAGAACCGGTAGCAGTCGACCCCTAGCCATCGCATCAGTGCGAGGTCTTCCTCGAAGCGGTTCCAGCTGTCCGTCGCCGGTCCGCACCGCTCGGACGGGGGGACCATCGCACTGCCGTCCGGCCGGACCCGCCGCTCCCAGTCCGCCCAGTTGTTGGACGTCAGACCCCCCTCGACCTGATGAGCCGAGGTCGCGACGCCGAAGACGAAGTCGCGCGGAAGTATCAGCGACGCCTCGGGGGCCCTCACACCAGATGACGGCGGGGGCGGCTGAACGGGCGCGTCGCGATGCGCGTCGGCCGTTCCCGACGTTCTGCTGGCGCGCGCTGCCCCCACGTGGGCATGGTGGACCACGGACGGTCCCATCGTCACGGGGCTGCAGTCCTGCCCGGCTCGGGACGAGGAGGGTGCGAGTGGAGGGCGAGCTGAGCCCCGCGCTTCCCGCAGCACTGAGCCCTCGTGGCCGCCCAGGCGCCCGAGCCGCTCGTCGCCGCCTTCTGGTCATGCTGGTAGTCGCGCTCGTCGTCGTCCCGCCTTTCGCATGGACCTGGGGCGCGCGAGGGTCTGCCCCATCGGACGGGACGGTCACCTTCCCCACCAGTCCGGCCTGGTCCCGCGCGAGTGGTGTGGGGATCGGCCTGGTGCACGAAGGCCCGCCTTGCCTCAGGCAAGGCCTCCTGGTCACGGAGGTGGACGACGTCGCGATCGATGACTGGGTGCGCGGTGAGGTGGATCGTGCGACCCGGGGAATCGGTGACTCCGTGACGTACGAGCTTCGCGACGAGGCTGGCCACGACGTCGGATCCTGTCGTGTCAAGCTCCACCGCTACCCGTTCGTCGCGGCCGCGCTGACTCACGTGATGCCCATCCTGCTCGTGTTCGTGATGTGGGCCATCGCCGGCTTCGTCTTCCTGCAACGGCCGCGGGACCCGGCCGCGCGAGCACTGTTCGCGATGGCTGTGCTCGTCTCGTACGGCGCGACGTCATGGCCGTTCGGGATCCAGGTCGTGGACCTGGTCAACGGCCCCCGGCTGTGGCCGTATCTCGCGGCCGAGGTCGTCAATGCGCTGCTGTGGGGCGCCGTCCTGCACTTCGCTCTGGCCTTCCCGCGACCGGTGCCCTTCCTGCGGCGACACCCCTGGGCGGTGGTCGCGGTCTATGCCCTGCCCTTCGTCCTGTACGCCGCAGTGGCCGCCGTGCGTCGCGTCGCTGCGGGCGGTTCACTCGCCCCGCAGGCCCTTGCGGACCTCACCGACCATCGGGTCGGGCTCGACGAGCTCGCCGTTCTCGCACCGGTGTCCGTGCCGGCATCGCTGACCGTGCCCGTGCTGGTCATCGCAACGCTGGCCTGGCAGTACTGGCACACCCCCGATGCCGGTGAGCGGGTGCGCCTGCGCTGGGTGCTCTACGCCTTTCTCACCACTGCCCTGATCTACGTGACCCTGGGACAGATCCCTGCCCGGCTCACCGACCGACCCCTGGTTCCCTGGGACTGGTTCACCGTCGCGTTCGTCGTGGTCCCGCTGACGCTGGGCGCCGCGGTGCTGCGGTACGGGCTCTTCGACGTCCAGGTCATTCTGCGCCGGTCACTGCTCTACGGCGTGGTCACGGTGACGCTCGTGATCGTGCCGGCCTCGGCAACACTGGTAGCTGCAGAGTCCTTCTCCGATCTCAGCCGGGTCGAGCTGCTGCTCCTCGTCGCCCTCGTGGTCACCCTCTGCCTGCAGACCCTGAGGGTCCGGGTGACGAGGCGGGTGAGCCGGCTGGTCTTCGGTCAGCGCGACAACCCCTACGCCGTGGTGTCCGAGCTCGGCCGCCGCCTGCAGTCGAGTGCGCCGGCGGACTCGGTCCTGCCCTCCATGGCACAGACCCTGGCCGACGCGTTGCGGCTGCCCTACGTCGGCATCCAGCTGACCGGTCCCGACGGCGTCGTAGACACGGTCAGCCACGGCACTCCGGAGGGCGAGACCATCGCGATCCCGTTGAACAGCCAGGGCGAGGAGGTGGGAATGCTCACCCTCGACCCCGGGACGGGGCGCGAGCCGTTCGGACCCTCGGACCGACGGCTGCTGGAGCTGGTCGCCCAGCAGGTCGGTCATGCCGCCGATCGAGTGCTTCTCACGGGCCGGCTCCAGCGGTCACTGCAGCGAGCGGTCACGGCGCGCGAGGAGGAGCGCCGGCGGCTACGTCGCGACATCCACGACGGGCTCGGGCCGACGCTCGCGGCGACCGGCTTCCAGATCGATGTGGCGCGTCGGATCCTGGCCGACGATCCCGAGGCGGCAACCGCCGTCCTGGACGAGCTGCGTCGCTCCCAACGGTCGGCGATCAAGGACGTGGCGAGGTTGGTGGAAGGGCTGCGCCCTCCCGTGCTCGACCAGCTCGGCGTCGTAGGTGCCGTTCGCGCGCATGCCGAGACGCTGTCGGCTGCCTCGACGGACGGGCGGGCGCTCCTCGTCTCTGTGGACGCTGATGACGTGGGGCCGCTGCCCGCAGCCGTCGAGGTGGCGGCGTACCGAGTCGTGCTCGAGGCCCTCACCAACGTG
This sequence comes from Nocardioidaceae bacterium, assembly GCA_044866695.1. Taxonomy (GTDB): domain Bacteria; phylum Actinomycetota; class Actinomycetes; order Propionibacteriales; family Nocardioidaceae; genus JBIOUF01. The sequence continues at coordinate 12,194 of JBIOUF010000155.1, forward strand.
GTCCGGCACGCGGACGCGACCGAGTGCCGGGTCCGCATCCGACGCGCGGAAGCGGCCCTGCTCGTCCAGGTCGAGGACAACGGCAGGGGTCTGCCGCAGTCGTACCGGGCCGGCGTGGGGCTGAGCTCGATGCGAGAGCGCGCCGCTGAGCTGGGCGGAAGCGGCACGATCGCCAGTCGGCCCGAGGGCGGCAGCCGCCTCTCCGCCTGGTTCCCGCTGCCTGGCGCGGAGTCCTCGGCGTGAGGCTGGCGGCGCGGCACCCGGGCCGGCGGAGCGGTACGCCGGCACCCGGGCCGGCGGAGCGGTACGCCGTCACCCGGGCCGGCGGAGCGCCGGCGCCCACCACCAGATGGGCACCGGCACGTCAGCCCCGCAGCCATGGCTGTCAGTGGCAGGGATACCGGACGAACACCCGGAACGCGCCGTCCCCGTTCCCGGGAGTGTTGTCGTTCACGCGGAACCGCACCCGCTGGATGTACCCCGGGCTGGTGTTGGTGAAGGACCGCTGGGACGATCCGAGGTACTGGTAGGAGCCGCTGCCCAGTCGGGCCACGAGGCTGTACTCACGGGCCCCTGGGGCCGGGTAGTACCACGGCGCGCTCGTTCCCGACCACCCCTCGGGACCGTTCCAGCCCGTGAACCAGACACCGGCCCAGATCTGGTCGGAGAGCGGGGTGACCGTCACGGACTCTCCGTAGGAGAGCCACTCGGTCACGACGCCCGTCGAGCTGCTCTCAGGCACGTCGATGTAGTCGACCGGGCAGAGGACCTGGTCCCCACGCTGCGCCGACTTCCGAGGCTCGGTCGTCGTGCGCGCCACGTCCGAGCCGTTCCCCGCAGCCTTCGGCGCGGCTCCGGCAGGAGCGGCGAAGGCCAGCGCCACGGCAGTGACGCCGACGGCGGCCGCGAGCTTCGTGCGGTGCTTCATGTGTTCCCCCTTCGCCAGGAGGGGTCCGTCGGTCGGACGCAGGCACTCCTGGGGACGCACCGACTGTGTCAGCGCCCCTGACCCAGCTGCCAGGGAGTGGGGTCCCGACCCGACCGGGACGAACCGCACGCGGCCGTCGGTCTCGACCCGGTCCCGAACGCGGTGGGTCCGGCCTCGAGGTGGACCGGACAGCCCAGCCACGAATGTCGCCATGGGGCTGGCGGCTCAGCCGGGCTCGGACCCGCTCCGAGACGTCGGCCGGAGTGACTGGCTGGACCTGGCGGAGCCCGGCAGCGCTCTCCGGCCAACAGCTGCGACCGACGCGGTGGAGTCGATGGCACGGTCCAGCCGCGAGTCGAGGAGGACCGAGGTGGTCACGCTCGGGGGCACGGGGGAAGGACGCCGCTGCCCGGCACCCCTGAGTGAGCCACAACATCACCTGGAGCGAGCACGCGGTCGACACAGCCGCCGGGTTCCTCACCGACGACGCCCCAGGTCTGCAGCAGCTACTCGCCGCCGTCGACCACCTCGCCGAGGATCCTCACCCCGTCGAGTCAGTGGCCTACGGGTCAGTGGGTCTGCACCGGCTCAAGGTCGGCCGCTACCGCGTCTTGTACGAGCTAGACCAGAGCGAGCAGAGCATCACGATCTGTCGGCCGCGCCAAGCACGTTGACCGGCAGGCGCTGGGCCGGCTGGTGTCGTCGATCTCGCGGTTCCTCACCCCCGAGCAGGCGCGCGCCGCCACAGCCGGCGCGGAGGTGGAGGTGCTCGACTCACGTCGGCTGGGTGGGGCGTGGACGCTGGACCCCGGTCTGGGATCGGCTGGGCATCGGCGGCGGCGGTCCGCCGGGTCGCGCAGCGTCGCCGGCTCGACGGTGAGGCCGCCGAACGGGTCTTGTCCGTCCTGGTCGCGCAGCGGGCGTTGGAGCCGGGTTCGAAGCTGGCGGGCACCCGATGGGTCGCCGAGCGGGTCGCCATCGAGGGGTGCACCGGCTTCTCCGACGACGCCGCGTACCGGGCGATGGACTTCCTGCTCGACGCGCTCGGCGAGATCGCAAGTGAGATCTTCGGCTCCGTCGCGACACATTGAACCTGGTCGGGCCGCCCGCGCCCACGCCCTCACCCTTCGTGGGTGGTGCCTTCCTCGTCGATGCTGGCACCGCGTTCGCGGAGGGACGCCTCGCGTCCCGCCATGTCGGGCGCGTCGGCGAACCTGCCCTGGCGGGCTGCCTCGTTGTGGGGCAGCTGGACTGCCGCGACCGTCGCGTGCCGCATGTCGAACGCGGGCGACTCCGACCGGACCCGCGGGATCGTCACGAAGTTGTGCCGCGGCGGCGGCGAGGAGGTGGCCCACTCCAGTGAGCGGCCCCAGCCCCAAGGGTCGTCGACGTCGACCATCGGGCTCCGCGCGGTCTTGTAGACGTTGTAGAGGAAGGGCAGGGTCGACGCGCCGAGCAGGAACGCCCCGATCGTCGACACCTGGTTGAGCGTGGTGAAGCCGTCTCCGGGCAGGTAGTCGGCGTACCGCCGGGGCATGCCCTCGACACCCAGCCAGTGCTGGACCAGGAACGTGGTGTGGAAGCCGACGAACAGCAGCCAGAAGTGGAGCTTGCCGAGTCGTTCGTCGAGCATCCGTCCGGTCATCTTGGGCCACCAGAAGTAGAAGCCCGCGAACATCGCGAACACCACGGTGCCGAAGACGACGTAGTGGAAGTGGGCAACCACGAAGTAGGAGTCCGTGACGTGGAAGTCCAAGGGTGGTGACGCGAGGATGACCCCGGTCAGGCCGCCGAACAGGAACGTGGTGAGGAAGCCCAAGGACCACAGCATGGGCGTGTCGAAGGTGATCGACCCGCCCCACAGCGTGCCGATCCAGTTGAAGAACTTGATCCCGGTAGGTACCGCGATCAGGAAGCTCATGCCCGAGAAGAAGGCCAGGTCTACGGCACCGGTCGCGAACATGTGATGGGCCCAGACCGACACGGAGAGGAACGCGATCGCCAGGGTCGCACCGACCAGGCCGATGTAGCCGAAGACCGGCTTGCGGCTGAACACCGGCAGCACCTCGGTGATGATCCCGAAGAACGGCAGCGCGATGATGTAGACCTCGGGATGCCCGAAGAACCAGAACAGGTGCTGCCACAGGATCGGCCCGCCGTGCGCCGCGTCGAACACGTGCGCCCCGAGCTGTCGGTCGGCCTCGAGCATGAGCAGCGCGCCGGCCAGCACCGGGAACGCGACCAACACCAGGAGCGAGGTGACCAGGGTGTTCCACACGAAGATCGGCATGCGGAACATGGTCATCCCGGGCGCCCGCATGCAGATGATCGTGGTGACGAAGTTGACGGCTGCCAGGATGGTGCCGAGGCCGGCCAGCCACAGGCCCATGACCCACAGGTCACCGCCGACGCCGGGCGACCGGACCGCGTCGCTCAACGGGGCGTAGGCGAACCAGCCGAAGTCCGCCGCGCCCCGAGGAGTGAGGAACCCGGAGGCGGCGATCAGACCGCCGAACAGGAACAGCCAGTAGGACAGCATGTTCAGCCGCGGGAACGCCATGTCGGGAGCGCCGATCTGCAACGGCATGATCACGTTGCCGAACCCGAAGAACAACGGGGTGGCGAACAGCAGCAGCATGATCGTGCCGTGCATGGTGAACAGCTGGTTGTAGAGCCCGTCACTCACCAGCTGGTTGCCCGGGTAGGCCAGCTCGGACCGCATCACCATCGCCATCACGCCACCGATCAGGAACCACCAGAAGGACGTGACCAGGTAGAGCTGGCCGATCATCTTGTGGTCGGTGGTGGTCACGACGCGGACGACGGAGCGACCCAGCGAGGTTGTCGGAGGCGGAGCGGCCGCGGCCCGGCTCGACGTGACAGCCGTGCTCACCTTCTGCCTCCGCGCTGGGCCGCGCCTGCACGTCTTTCCCAGCGGGTCACGAGAGCGGCCATCATCGCAGGATCACCAGTTCGAAGGGGGATCGCTGGCCGGGAAGGACTGCAGACCCCACTCGTCGACGATGTCCCAGGCCTCACCACTCACGGCGTCATCCGCCTGCATCCACGGCAACGTGCTCGTTGGCAACGTGCCCTTTCGCGACCAACTGCACAAGAGAGCGCCAAGGACCTCCGGGAAGCTGGGAATGTCCGACTCTGCCCCGGCGCCGGTGCGGTCAGGAGTCTCCGGTGGTGCCGGTCCGGGGGACAGTGCGCGCGCGTGCGTCATCGGGGTTCCCTTCGGGTGGGGCCGTCGCGCGCGACGACGACGACATCGCGGAATGGCGTCACCGCAACTGCGTGTGGACCGTCCCGAGCTGGGTTTCATCCTGCCCCGCGACGTCGTGGCCCCGTCATGGCCGGGACCGGCGAAGTCCGGCTACGGGCCGTTGCCGGTGATCGGCAACATGAGTGGCCACCGGCCCGCAACGGTACCGTGCTCGGCGTTGCGGCACCGACCACGAAAGCGAGCGTGCCTGCCAGCCATCGTCAAACGCTGGCAGCCGAGTCGGGGATGCTCCGCTCTGGCCAGTCGAGCAGCTTCGCGCCGAGGACGGCGGTCTGCAGGGTGTAGCGATGCGCGGGGTCGAGCGGGTCGAAGCCGGTGAGGGACCTGACCCGGTCGAGCCGGTAGGTCACGGCCCGCACCGAGAGGTGCAGCCGCGCGGCGGCTGCGGTCGCCACGCAACCGCAGTCGAAGTAGGCAGCCAGGGTCTCGACCAGTGGACCTGCGCCGCCGCGCGCGCGGCGGAGAGGGTGCAGGACGGAATACACCAGGTCGTTCAGAGCGGGTTGGTCGCGGGCGAGCACCCGGTAGGTCAGCAGGTCGCGGGTCTCGACGATCGGGCTGTCGAGGTGCATCCGGGCCGCCATGGTGAGCCCTTCGCGGGCCTCTTCGTAGGAACGGGCGATCCCGTACGCACCGGGGTGAGCACGACCGATCGCGACCCGCCAGGGGGACCCACGCCGCAGGCGGCTGAGCTCGCTGTGAACGGTCATGCCGAGGCTGCCGGTGGTTGCCAGACCCATCGAGGTGGCCGGCGCTCCGGTCGCCTCAGCGAGGGCGATGACCACGACAAGCCCTTCCTTGGTGGCCACCAGGACGTCCCGGTCGCCGAAGCGATCCAGCACGACTCGTTCGAGGGCGCTGGTCGCGGCCGCGATCGAGGGAAGGCGCTGCCCTGGTTGAGCCAGGGCGACCTGATGGGCGCGGGTCAGGTCGAGGCCGAAGGGTTCGGCTCGCACCACCAGCTCGCTCAGGTGGGCGTCACCGCGAAGCAGGTCGTCGACGAGATCTCGTCGACGACTCTCCTCCTTTCGGATCAGCTCGCGGCCCGCCTCGGCATGGCCATCCGCGAAGGCGGCCACCGCCTCGTCCAGGACCTGCAGGAGCGCTTCGGCTGCAGCCCGCACGGCCCTGCTGTCGCGTCGACGGATGACGGCCGGGAGCTCGTCCCAGACGCGGCGCGCTGCGGAGAGGTAGAGGTCGACGCCGCGTCCTACGGGCACACCTGACTCCGCGGCCTTGCGGCCTTGCAGTCGGACCGCTTCGATCTCTGTGCGCTCCGGGGCCCGGCCGATCGTTGCCGCGTCGACGAGCATCGGCAGGTAACCGGCGAGGAACACCGTGGACACGCCGCCGGAGTCCCTGCTGGCCCCCTCGGCGACACCGGTCAGCCACGCCTCGTCGATGCCTGAGGACTGGCTGGTCGCAGCCGCGTGGTTCCTGCTGGATCCACCCTGGTTCACGTGCTCGTCCGTCCATTGCCCCTGTTCGCCCATTAGACACCCGGGGCGAACCGCTGCCAGGCGCTCGGGGCACGGCAATGCCCGGACGGCTCAGCCGTACTGCGCGAAGGCATCGCTGCCTTCCAGGCATCGTCAACCCACGTCCTCGGCACGCTGGAGGCGACGTCGCACGCTCCATCGCGGGTTCCGTCGCAGGCACCGTCGCGCGGCTGAGGCCGAGACGGAGACCCGACCGCTGATCCCGAGGGCCCAGCAGGCCGGTCGGAGCGCTCCCCCTCAGGACCGCCTTTGCCTCTAACAAGGTACTCTGTTGATGTTAGAAACCACGGGGCAACGCCAACGGTGACCCTCAGGATGGTGAGCCATGGAGCGCCAAGACCTCGTGGCACAGGTGACCAGCATCGGTGCTCTCGCCGAGCCCACGCGGCTGGCCCTGTACCGCTGCGTGGCCGGCGCCGAAGCACCCGTCAGCCGGGAGCAGGCTGCCGCGGCCCTCCATCTGCCGCTGCACTCGGTGAAGTTCCACCTGGACCGGCTGGTCGAGGAGGGTCTGCTCGAGGTCGAGTTCCGTCGGCTCACGGGCCGCACGGGCCCTGGAGCCGGGCGTCCCTCGAAGCTCTACCTTCGCGCCTCTCGTCAGCTATCGGTCTCCCTTCCCGAGCGACACTACGACCTCGCCGGCGAGGTCCTCGCCACAGCCGTCGAGCGGTCGGCTCGGGAAGGAACCCCGATCGCCGAGGCGGTACGACGGGTCGCGCGCGCTACCGGCTCAGGGATGGTCGGAGAGGAGATCCCACCCCGTCGTGCGAGCCGGGCAGCCAGGACCGCCGGGCTCGTCGACGTCCTCGCCGACCACGGGTACGAGCCACGGTTGGTCGACGACGACGTGTGCCTTGCGAACTGTCCGTTCGACCGGCTCGCCGCCGAACACACCGACCTCGTCTGCGGCATGAACCTCGCCCTCGTGGACGGCGTGCTCGACGGCCTGCACATCGAAACGATGTCGGCGCGTCTCGAACCACAGCCCGGGTTCTGCTGCGTGAAGGTCGCCACGAAGCCGGATCGGCGCGACCGACGCTGAGGCCTCGCATCGAGCGGCCGCGCCGTGCTGCTCTTCGCTCGTGGCTCCGCCAACACAAGGATCTGGCGGCACTCAATCGGTGTGCTCGAAGGCGTAGGGTCGCGCCATGAAGAACGTGACCGGCGTGGTAGCGGCACTTGCTTTGTTCGCCGCCGTCGCCCCACCCGCGTCGGCCGACTCGGTGTCCTGCGGTCCTCGGGTGGCCGCCGAGAACATCGGGAGCGGCGACGTCGTCGGGCGCGGGGCCACCGGCCGGGAGCCCGACCTGGACCAGACTCATGCCGACCTGCCGGCCGCTGCGAAGAACCGCGCCGGCAAGGGTCTCGACGTGACCGTCCCGGTGTACTTCCACTCCATCACCGCCGGCCCGCTCGGCGCCCTCACCGATGCTCAGGTTGCCGACCAGATTGCCGTGCTCAACACCACGTTCGGCGGCGGCGAGGGTGGCGCCCAGACGGGCTTCACGTTCACCTTGGCCGGCGCGACCCGCACGGACAGCGCCGAGTGGTTCTTCGCCAAGTCCGGCGGCAACGCGGAGCACGACATGAAGCGCACGCTCAAGCAGGGCGGGGACAACGCGCTCAACGTCTACGCCAACGACGGCGCGGGCTACCTGGGCTACGCCTACCTGCCGGACATCACCACCAAGCCGGGAAGGACCTACCTCGACGGTGTGGTGCTCAACTGGCGCACGCTGCCCGGCGCGTCCACTGAGTACGCGGGTCGGTACGACCTCGGCGAGACGCTGGCCCACGAGACCGGTCACTGGCTCAACCTCGAGCACACCTTCTACGGCGGCTGCAGCTCCAAGGGTGACTACGTGCCCGACACCCCGAAGGAGAAGACCCCGACGAGCGGCTGCCCGGCGGGGAAGGACACCTGCACTGCGCCGGGCGATGACCCGATCCACAACTACATGGACTACTCCTACGACACCTGTTACACCCAGTTCACGGAGGGCCAGGCGCAGCGCATGCGCGACTCCTGGCTCCTCTACCGCGCAGGCTGAGCGCGGATCGGCGCAGCGTTTCGTTCCCTCACCACCCACGCCTGCGGCGGCCGACCCACCGCGTCCAGCGCTCCCGCAGACCACCGGCCGGACCCGCTCCCGGCCATGGCCGAACCAGCCCCGGACAGGCCGGCCCGTGCCCCGGCCCTTCGAACGCCCGGCCGGGGCTCCTACGCTCGTGCGCGTGGTCCATCTGCTGGTCGTGGAGGACGACGAGGCGATCCGGCGCAGCCTCGCGCGTGGGCTGACCGACCAGGGCGCCACCGTGTCGGTGGTCGGGTCGGCGGTCGAGGCCATCAAGGCGCTGTCGACCGAGCGGCCGGACGCGGTGATGCTCGACCTCGGGCTGCCGGACCTCGATGGTGCGGACGTGCTGGCGCTGATCCGGGCGCAGAGCGACCTGCCCGTGGTGGTCGCGACGGCGCGAGACGACGAGCGCGAGGTCGTGCGGCTCCTGGATGCGGGGGCGGACGACTACCTGGTCAAGCCGTTCTCGGCCGCTCAGGCGATGGCCCGGGTGCGCGCGGTCCTGCGCCGAACCGGGCAGGTCGAGCCGCAGGAGCGGCGGGTCGTGGTGGGTGGCCTGGTGGTGGACGAGGTGTCGCGGACGGTGACGCTGGACGGCGAGCCGGTGGAGCTGAACCGCAAGGAGTTCGACCTGCTCCTGGCGCTGGCGTCGCGACCGGGGCAGGTGGTCTCCAAGCGGCAGCTGCTCGCGGAGGTGTGGCAGCAGCCGTGGGGCGGCGCGGACCGCACGGTCGACGTACACCTGTCGTGGCTGCGCCGGAAGCTGGGTGAGTCCGCGGCCGAGCCGCGCTACCTGCACAGCGTCCGGGGCGTCGGGGTGAAGCTGGTCGACCCGGGGCCGTCATGAGCCTGCGCGGCCGGATCCGGCTGCTCGCGCTCGGTGCGACGCTGGCCGTCCTGGCCCTGTTCGCGATCCCCCTGTGGGTGCTGGAGGCCCGGTCGGCGTCCGACGACGTGGAGCAGTCGGCGACGGACACGGCGCGGGGGGTGGCCGACTACCTGTCCGCGACCGGGGTGAGCGACCGCCTCGAGGAGTACGTCGAGCGGGTCAACGACCGCGAGGACGCCACCCAGGTCGAGGTGATCGCGCCGGACGGCACCACGTACGGAGCCGACCTGCCAGGGGCCGACGAGCGGAAGACGCCGTCCGATGACGACGGCGACGAGGACGCGGACCGGGAGGGGCCGTTCCTGGCGCAGAGCCAGGCCGACGTCGACGACGTCGAAGGTGGCCGGCTGGTCCGGGTCGGCGTACGGACCGACGGCGGCCCGACCATGGTGCTCGCGTACGCCAGCGACGCCAGGGTCCGCTCGACGATGGCCACGCGGCTGCTGCCGCTCGGCGCTGCCGCGGTGCTGCTGGTTCTCGTCGTCGGCGCGGCCGCCGAAGTCGTCGCGCGCCGGCTGGTCCGCGATCTGGGCCGGACGGCGGACCTGGCCGACACGATCGCCGCGGGTGAGGCAGTGGCACGGGTGCCGGAGACCGGCCCGCCGGAGGTCCGGCGGGTCGCGCACGCCCTCAACGGGCTGGCCGGCCGGATCGACGAGCTGCTGGCGGCCGAGCGGGAGACGGTTGCCGACCTGTCGCACCGGTTGCGCACCCCCCTGACCGCGCTGCGCCTCGACGTGGAGTCGCTGCCGGCCGGCGACTCGCGGCAGGACCTGGAGGACCACGTCGACAGGCTCGAGCGGACCCTGACCTCGGTCATCCACCAGGCCCGGCGAGCCGAGCGCGAGGGCACTCGGGTGGGCTGCCGACCGGGGCCCGTCGTCACCGAGTCCGTCGCCATGTGGCAGCCGCTCATCGAGGACCAGGGCCGGCCGATGGAGGTGACCGTCGACCCCGGCCTGCCCGAGGTGCACTGCTCGGCCGACGACCTGCGTGCCGCGATCGACGCCCTGGTCGAGAACTGCATCGCGCACACCCCGGACGAGACGCCGATCGCGGTCCGCGCCGTCGTGGAGAGGACCGAGCCTCGCCGCGTGGCGGTGGAGGTGCGCGACCGGGGGCCAGGCTTCGAGCTGGACGCGGTACGCCGCGGGCGCAGCGACCGCGGCTCCACCGGACTGGGGCTGGACATCGCCCGCCGGTGCGCCCGCGCCTCCGGCGGTGAGCTGGTGGTGCGCCGGGACGAGCCGTGGACGGTCGTGCGGCTCGAGCTGGGGCTGGCTGACAGGTTCGGCTCACAGCCGGATTTGACCTCGATTTGACGCTCCGTTGGGGGGTGCCTGAGCCGGTTCGGGCCACTCTCGGGGCATGACAGACACGCGTCGGACCCTCCTCAGCCGGGCGCGGATCGCGGCCGCCGGGCTGGTGGTCGCCGCGGGCTCGGCCACCGGCCTGCTGACCGTCGCCGCGGCCAACGCCACCGCCGGGACGACCGCGGGCTCGACGAGCGACGGCGGGGGCACGTCGAGCCGCTCCAGCAACGGTCTGGACGGGTCCAGCGGCTCCGGCTGGGGCAGCGCGGGCGCTCGGTCCGGCGGTGCGGTGGCGGGGAGCCACTCGTCGTGAGCGAGCTGCAGTGGCGCGACTGGTCATGCACGGTCCGCGTCGTGCTCGCCGACGGTCTCCCGGCCGGCGCGCCGCCCAGGCGACCCACCGCCGAGCGGGCCGAGTGGCTGGTCCGCGGCCTCATGGGCGACGTCGCGCTCTCCGTCAGCCGGTTCCGTCCCGACAGCGACCTGTCGCGGGTCAACGACACCGCGGGGCGTCTGGTTCCGGTCCGCCGGCTGACCCTCGACCTGGTGGACGTGGCGCTCGCCGCCGCCCGGCGTACCCAGGGTGCCTGCGACCCGACGATCGGCCGGCAGCTGCTCGCCGCCGGGTACGACGACGACATCGAGATCCTGCGGGTGCGCGGAGCCGCTCCGACCGCCGGTGAGCGCGGCGCCGCGGACTGGGCGGCCGTGCGCGTGCACCGGGGTCTGGGGCTGGTCGGAGTCCCCACCGGAGTGGCCCTGGACCTCGGCGCCACTGCCAAGGCCTGGACGGCCGACGAGGCCGCAGCCCGGCTGACCCGGACGCTCGGCGTGCCGGCGCTCGTGGCGCTCGGCGGCGACGTCTCCGCGAACGGGCCCGGGCCGGCCTGGCCGGTGCTGGTCAGCGAGCACGAGGGTGGCACCGGGGCGATCCTCGGCCTGACCCGCGGAGGGATCGCCACGTCCTCGACGCGAGGCCGGCGCTGGGCGACCGCCGACGGCGAGGCACACCACCTCATCGACCCCCGCAGCGGTCTTCCGGTCGCCGGCCCGTACCGCACCGCCTCCGTTCTCGCCGGGACCTGCGTCGAGGCCAACGCGCTCAGCACCGCCGCCCTGGTCTGGGGCGACGAGGCGCTCGGCCGGCTGGCGCCGTACCCCGCGCGGCTCGTCGACGCCGCCGGCCGGGTCGTCACCACCGACGCCTGGCCAGGGACCGAGGAGGCGGCATGACGCTGTGGTTCCTGGCCCGCGCCGCGGGGTTCGTCGCGCTGCTCGCCGCCTCGTTGACCGTGGCGCTCGGCGCCGTCGGCTCGTCGTCCCGGGGCGACGGCAGAATCCTTGCCCAGCTGGTGCACCGCTCGGCCGCCGTCGTGACCCTGACCATGCTCGGCCTGCACGCCGGGCTGCTGGTCGCCGACCACTTCGTCGACGTCAGCGTCGCCTCCGCCCTGGTCCCGTTCACCGCCGGCTACCGCGGGGTCGCACTCGGGCTCGGGACGCTTGCCGTCTACGGCTTCGTCGCGGTCGCCGCGACCGGCGCCCTGCGCGGTCGGCTGGCGGTCAGCACCCGCGCGGCACGCGCCTGGCGGGCCGTCCACCTGTCGGCGTACGCCGCCTGGGGGCTGGCCCTGGTCCACGGCGTCCTGGCCGGCACCGACACCGCACGCGGCTGGTCGCTGGCCGTGTACGGGTCGAGCGCGGCCGTGGTGGCCGGAGCCTCGGTCGTCCGCGTCGCCGGAGAGCTGCGCGCCCGGCGGGCACCGCTCCTGCGGGCCCGCCGGCTCACCGCCCTCAGCCCTGGATCGTCGCGATGACCACGGCCGTCGCCCGCCCCGAGCACACCGCGCCGGTCGCGTGGGGGACCGCCCGGCTGCTGGCGGGGACGCGCGCCGGCCGCGTCGACCTGAGCGGCCACCGAGCGGTCCACGGCCATCCGCGCCGGCTCCCGGCCGACCGGCTGGCGGCCGCGCTGGACGCCGTGCGCCTGCTCGGTCGCGGCGGCGCCGCGTTCCCGGTGGCCGCCAAGCTGCGTGGGACCTCGGCCGGGTCCCGCACGCACGTCGTGGTCAACGGCTCCGAGGGCGAGCCCGCCAGCCACAAGGACCGCACGCTCATGCGGCTTGCGCCGCACCTGGTCCTCGACGGCACGCTGGCCGTCGCGCACGCGCTCGAGACCCAACGCGTGAGCGTGGTCGTCCAGGACCGCGACGCCCACGCCTCGCTGGCAGCCGCGCTGCGCGAGCGCGAGGACGGCCGGTCGGTCCGGCTGGTCCGGCACGACCACGGCTTCGTGGCCGGAGAGGTCCGGGCCGTCACCCGGGCTCTGTCCGGCGGCCCCGCCGTCCCGCCCGGGCGGCGCGTGCTGCCCACCGTCCACGGCGTCGACGGCCGGCCGACGTTCGCGTCCAACGTCGAGACGTTCGCGCAGGTCGCGTTGGTGCTCTCCCTCGGCGTCGACGAGTACGCCGGAGTCGGTGCCGCCGACGAGCCCGGAACCACCCTGCTCAGCCTCCTCGGCGACGTGCCGCACGCCGGTGTCGTCGAGGTTCCCACCGGCCTGCCGCTGTCGGCCCTGGTCGGCGAAGGCGCCGGCCCGGTGCTCGTGGGTGGCTACCACGGCACCTGGCTCCCTGGCCCCGCCGGCCTGCTGGTCACCCGACCGGCACTCCGGTCCGCCGGGGCGCCGCTCAACGCCGGCGTGCTGGCCCGGCTGCCGCAGGCCACCTGCGCGCTCGGCGAGGCGACCACGGTCGCCCGCTGGCTGGCCGGGGAGTCGGCCGGCCAGTGTGGGCCGTGCTTCTTCGGCCTGCCTGCCCTCGCCGCCACCCTCGAGCGGCTCGCCGCGGGCCACCGCGTCCTCCCGGACGCGCAGCGACGGGTCGGCCTGCTGACCGGCCGCGGCGCCTGCGCCCACCCGGACGGTGCCGCCGCCTTCGTGCGCTCGGCGCTCACGGTGCTGGCCGACGAGCTCGCGGTCCACCAGACGCACGGCCACTGCGGGCGCCCGCTGCTCGGCGTACTCCCCACGGAGGCGGCGGCATGAGGCTCGAGATCGACTGGACCCGCTGCGACGGTCACGGCCTCTGCGCGCGGCTGCTTCCAGAGCGCATCGTCCTGGACGAGCACGGGTTCCCGGTCGTCCCGGAGCGTCAGGTCGACAAGCAGCTGCTCCCCCATGCCCGCCGCGCCGTCGCGATCTGCCCTCGCCTCGCCCTCCGCCTCGAACAACCTCCTCCGAGCCACACAGTCCGCTGAACCGCTGGAACCCCGGCGCCCGAAACCGCTAGGAGACTCGTCCGTGTTCGACCTCGTCAACGGTCTGCCCGTGCACCCCCTGGTGGTGCATGCCGTCGTCGTGCTGCTGCCGCTCGCCTGCCTCGGCACCATCGCCATCGCGGTCCGGCAGAGCTGGCGCGAGCGGTACGGCGCCCTCGTCGTCGCCTGCGCCGCCGTCGCCACAGCGCTGATCCCGGTCGCCACCTCCAGCGGAGAGGCGCTGGAGGAGCACGTGGGCAGCCCCGGCGAGCACGCCGAGCTCGGCGACCAGCTGATCTGGTTCGCCGTACCGTTGCTGGTGCTCTCGCTCGCGCTGGTCTGGCTGGACCGGCGCCGGAGCGCTGTCGCCGCCTCCGGACCGGGCGGCCCGGGTGCGGCCGTCGCAAGGCCGGGCGTCGGCACCCGCGTCGTCGCGGCCCTGGCGTTGGTCGCCGCGGTCGCCGCGTCGGTGCAGGTCTACCGCGTCGGCGACTCCGGCGCCCGCGCCGCGTGGGGCGACCAGGTGCAGACCTCGCCGTAGCGTGGCTCGAGGTCGGCGGCCGCGTCGTCGGGCGCCCGTACCAGGTCGCGAGGCAATACCCCGGTGGGGTAGGCCGTTCGCCTCTGCCACGGCCCCCGCCCCGTCCTTACCGTGGAAGGGGACACATCGCCAGGAGGCCACCATGAGAACACTTCTCGTGCTGGGTGGAGGGACCGCGGGCACCATGACCGCGAACCGGCTGCGCCACCGGCTTGGGTTCCGCGAGTGGCGTGTCGTGGTGGTCGACCAGGACGACCAGCACCACTACCAACCGGGGTATCTGTTCCTCCCGTTCGGGGGATGCACCCGGGACCAGCTGGTCCGGTCGCGGCACCGCTTCCTCGCCGACCGCATCGAGCTGGTGATCGGGGAGATCGAGAGGGTCGACCCCGAGGCCAGAGAGGTCGCCCTGGTCGGGGGACGCAAGCTGGCCTACGACTACCTGGTGATCGCCACGGGGACCACGCCGAGGCCCGACCAGACACCCGGCATGCTCGGCCCCGCGTGGCGCCGCAGCATCTTCGACTTCTACACCCTGGAGGGCGCCGAGGCGCTCGCCGGCGCACTCTCGGCGTTCGACCACGGGCGGCTGGTCGTGCACATCACGGAGATGCCGATCAAGTGCCCGGTCGCGCCCTTGGAGTTCACGTTCCTGGCGGAGGCGTGGCTGCGCAAGCGCGGACTGCGCGACCTCGTCGAGCTGGTCTTCGTGACTCCGCTCGACGGCGCCTTCACCCAGCCCGTCGCGTCACAGAGGTTGGGCGCGATGCTTGCCGAACGCAAGATCCACGTGGAGCCGGACTTCATGGTCGAGCGCGTCGACGACGAGCATCGCGTCCTGGTGTCCTACGACGAGCGCGAGGTGCCGTTCGACCTGCTCGTGACGGTCCCGCTCAACATGGGCGCCGACTTCGTCGCGCGCTCCGGACTGGGCAACGAGCTGAACTACGTCCAGGTCGACAAGCACACGCTGCTCTCGACGGCGTACGACACGATCTTCGCCGTCGGCGACGCCAACGACATCCCGGCCTCGAAGGCCGGCTCGGTGGCCCACTTCTCGGTCGACATCCTCGTGGAGAACTTCCTCGAGCACGTCGAGGGCAGGCCGATGACGCGGTCCTTCGACGGGCACGCGAACTGCTTCGTCGAGTCGGGCGACGACAAGGCCCTGCTCATCGACTTCAACTACGACACCCAGCCGCTTCCTGGGAAGTACCCACTGCCGTACGTCGGCCCGCTCAGTCTCCTCGAGGAGACCCGGGTCAACCACCTGGGCAAGCTCGCCTTCAGGCACATCTACTGGAACGTGCTGCTGCCCGGGCGCCCGATCCCACTTCCCGCACACATGTCCATGGCAGGGAAGCGACAACCCGAGGAGGCCTGACCCATGCCGACCACGACAATCGACGGTCACGAGATCCACGTCGACCAAGAAGGGTTCATGACGGACCCCGGCGAGTGGTCCGAACCCCTCGCGAAGGCCCTTGCGGCACAGATCGGGATCGATCTGACCGACGACCACTGGAGGGCGATCCGATTCCTGCGCGACGACTACGCCCGCGAGGGCGAGACGGCCACCCTGCGCCGCATCAGCGTGGTGGGAGGCATCCCCACCAAGGCCCTGTTCCAGCTGTTCCCCCAGAAGCCGGCCAAGAAGCTCGCCTACGTCGCCGGACTTCCCAAGCCGCACGGCTGCGTGTGAAGGAGAAGCCATCATGACCACGAACACCCAGACAGCCCCGCTGGTCCCGTCGTTCGGTGACGCGGACACCGGGCGCAAGCTCGCGATCATCTGTTCGAAGGGCAACCTGGACATGGCCTACCCCGGCCTCGTCCTCGCCAACGCCGCGCTCGGCGAGGGCGTCGAGACCCACCTGTTCTTCACCTTCTGGGGCTTCGACATGATCAACAAGAAGACCATGGCCGACCTGAAGTTCACCATGCTCGGCAACACCGCCACCCACCTCCCCCAGGGGCTCGGCGGCCTGCCTGGAATGACGGCGATGGCCACCCACCAGCTGAAGAAGTCGATCGCCGACATCGGCGTTCCCGAGGTGCCCGAGCTCCTCCAGCAGATCGTCGACTCCGGTGGCCACCTGTGGGCATGCCGGATGTCGGCCGACATGAACCATCTGACCCGAGCCGACCTGTACGACGAGGTCGAGGGCATCATCAGCGCCTCCGACTTCATCGAGAAGACCGAGGGCGCGCAACTGCTGTTCATCTGACACGAATCCGGGTCTGACTCGACGCCCGGTCGGGTCGGTTCCGACCGGCGGGCCCGACCGTTCCGGAGGCCACCGGCCGGACTCGGCTTTCGGCCCTGGCCGGCCGGCCCTGTCAGCCGATGCGCTCCGCCAGCGAGACGATGATCCCTTCCGGCCCGCGGACGTAGGCCATTCGCCAGGCGCCCTCGTACTCGCCGATGCCACCGACCAGTCCATAGCCCTCGGCGGCTGCCCAGTCGACGGCCGCCTGCAGGTCGTCGACCTCGAAGGCCACGTTGCGAAGTCCCAGCTCGTTGGCCATGGCGGCCGCTGAGCCCGGCACGGAGTCGGGTCGCACGAAGCGCGAGAGCTCCAGGCGAGTGCCGTCGTCGGGCGGCTTGAGCATGACGATCTCGGTGCGGGAGCCGGGGATGCCGCAGACGGTGTCCAAGAACTCGCCCTCGACGAACATCCTGCCCTCGACCTCGAGGCCCAGCGCCACGAAGAAGGCAGTCACGCCGTCGAGATCTGCGACCGTGACGCCGATGTGGTCGAAGCGTCGTACGTGTGACATGGGCCCGTCCTCCGTCGTCGTACCGACCGTGCATCCGCCACGGTAGACGTTCTCGGTCCCTCTCATCGGACGTCGGCAGCACGGCGGCGGGCGTCGCAGGCTCCGTGCCGGGCCGGCCCAGCGACGCGGCGCTGCGGCGATGATTCCACCGGGCTGCCGTGGTCCCTCTCCCAGCACACCCGACGAGGAGGAACCATGGGCCAGGTCATCGCATCCATCACCACGTCTGTCGACGGCTACGTCACCGGACCCGACGACGGCCCGGAGTACGGGCTCGGCAGGGGCGGGGAGCGTCTGCACTACTGGGTGATGGGCGGTCCATGGACCTACGACAGCGGGCACGACCTCGCGATGCACGGCGCCGACAAGGAGTTCTTCGACGAGCTGGTCGCGTCCGTCGGGTCCGGCGTCGTCGGCCGCGGAATGTACGACGCGGCCGACGCGTGGGGCGGCACCAACCCGTTCCCGGGTCCGCTGTTCGTGCTCACCCACCGCACCGACGACCAGCCCGCGCCAGAGGCGGGGTTCACGTTCGTCTCCGGCCTCGACCAGGCGCTGGCCCGAGCGGCCGCGGCCGCGGGCGACGGCGACGTCTCGATCGGTGGCGGAGCCGACGTGATCCGGCAGGCTCTTGCCGCGGGCCGGGTGGACGAGCTGGTGATCTCGACGGCTCCGGTGATCCTCGGCGCCGGGAAGCGGCTGTTCGACGGTTTCGAGAGGGACGTCGACCTCGAGGTCACCAAGGTCCACAGCTCGCCGTACGCCACCCACGTGCGCTACGCGGTCAAGAAGTAGCCCAGGGTGGACCTGGTCCCGGCCTGCGCGACCTGACGCGCTCGAGCCTGACCAACCGGTAGCGTGCCTTGCGGCGGGGACGGAGCCGAAGGAGGAGCGATGGCACGGCGGGTGGTCACCCGGCTGGTCGACGACCTGGACGGGGAGGAGCTCAGCGAGGGATCCGGAGACTCGGTGCGCTTCGAGCTGGACGGCGCCGAGTACGAGATCGACCTGAGCGACGAGAACGCCGGCAAGCTCAGGGCGATCCTGGAGCCGTACGTCGCACGGGGTCGCAGACGGCCGCCATCGGCCGGTCGGTCCGGTGACGGTCCGCGCGCCGCGCCACCGCGTCGACGGGGTGTGGTGCACGGCTCGTCCCCGGAGGAGCTGGCGAACATCCGAGCATGGGCTCGGGCCAACGGGTACACGGTGTCGGCGCGAGGCCGGATCAGCGGCAAGGTGCGGGAGGCCTACCACGCGGCGCACGCGTAGGGAGCAGACCGTTCGGCGCTACCGTCGGCTCGACTCGGCCGCGGCGCCTAGACGTTCCAGCTTGCGGGACCTCCTCCCGTTGCGGTTGTGGCCTCGGAACCGCGCCGCTCGGGCCGGCCTTGCCCTGCCTGTCGGCAGCGCGCCACAATTGTGGCCATGAGTACGGAGTCGCTGCGCCAGGTCCGTGACCATCTCAGTGAGGTCGTCGACCGGGTCGAGCATGAGCACGAACGGGTCACCTTGACCCGCAACGGTCGCCCGGCTGCGGTGCTGATCAGCCCTGAGGACTTGGCGCAGCTCGAGGAGACCCTGGAGGTGCTCGGCGACCCGGGGGCGTTGGCCGAGATCCGTGAGGCAGACGCCGCCTACGCGCGCGGGGATGTCGTTCGCGGTGTCGAAGCTGTCCGCGCGCTGCGGTGACCGCTGCAGACGAGCCCTATGAGCTCGTCCTGACTCCGCCGGCGGTCCGCGCCCTCCAGATGAGGCTGACAGAACCGGTCGCGGCGGCAGTCATCGAGTTCCTGACCGGCGCGTTGGTCGAGAACCCGCGCCGAGCCGGCAAGCAGCTGCGCGCGGACCTCGCTGGCATCTACTCCGCGCGGCGCGGCACCTACCGCGTCCTGTACCGGATCAACGAGGCCCGGCGCGAGGTCGTCGTCGTCCGCATCGACCACCGCCGCAGTGCGTACCGGACCACGTAAGCGCCCGGTCTAGGGCCCCGTCCGCTCGCTGTCAAACAGCAGGCTGTCCAGGCCACGTCGCACTCCTGGTACGTCGGCGACCTTGCGGATGGCCAGGAGCGTTCCCCGGACGTACGGCTCCGGGCTGGGTCCGGGATCGTGGCGGATGACCAGTCGCTCCCCGGCTCCTCCGAAGACGATCTCGGTCGTGACCACGAAGCCGGGCAGCCGCACCGAGTGGACTCGTGAACCGGCCACGTCGGCACCTCGGGCCTCAACGGGTCCGTGCAGGTCCTGCACCGGCACCGCGCCCCTCGGTCGGCGGACCTGCCCGAGAGCCTCGGCCAGCTCCCGGGAGGTACCGCTCGGGACGTCGGGCTTGGTGGCGCTGGCGTAGTCGAGGATCTCCCAGTGGTCGAGGTGCTGCGCCGCCAGCTTCGCGGCGCGCCCCAGCACCGCGGCCATGACCGAGAAGTTGCCGGCCGCGAACACGCCGACGCCGTGGCGACGCGCACGCCGGTCGAGGTCGGCGAAGTCCTCCGCGCTCAGCCCACTGGACCCGACCACCACGTGCACGCCCGCGTCGACCGCGGTCCACACGTTGTCCCGGACCGCGGTGGCACTGGTGTAGTCGACGAGGACGTCCACCTCGGTGGCCGCCAGCGCCTCCGTCACGCTCGCGTGGACCGAGCCCGGGCCGGATGCGCCGAGGTCGGTGAGGTGCCGTCCAGCCGCGGACCGGGAGACCCCCGCGGCCAGGACCAGGTCCTCCGCGTTGCCGATCGCCTCGAGGAGGGGCGGAGCCGTCCAGCCGGTGACCCCGGCGAAGCACACGTTGATCATGGTCCCGAAGGTAGTGGGTCCGGCCCGCCGTACCGGGTGCAGCCCAGCCCACGACGACCGGTGAGCCGAGGAGCCGAACGTTCGAGCCTTTGGACCCTGGCGGCCGGAGTGCCGAGGCGCCGAGCATGGGGTCATGGCCAGGCGGCCGGGGTCTGCTGCCGGCGACCTGTGGCCGCTGCGGGTGCAGCCTCGAGCCGTCGACCACTCGGGCTTTCGCCCGGTCCCTTCTCCTCGGGGAGGCAGGCACGGGCGAGGCCGGAGCCGCCCGCAGATCCTCGACCCGAGGAGGTCCTCGATGACCACCACGACCACTCCGGCCGGCGTCGCGCCGGACGTGACCGGGACCCGCCTGGTACGCACCGCGCGGGTGACCGGCCTGCTCTACCTCGGCTTCTTCCTCGTCGGCATCCTGGGCTCGGTCGTCGTCCGCGGCCAGCTGTTCGTCGCCGACGACCCCGGAGCCACCCTGTCCAACCTGCTCTCGGACGAGTCGCTGGCACGCGTCGGCATCGCCCTGGAGCTGGGCATGGTGCTGGCCCAGGCCTTGACCGCCGTCTGGTTCTACCGCCTGTTCAGAAGCGTCGACACGCTGGCTGCCGGCTCGCTGACCGCGTTCGGCCTCGTCAACGCGGCCGCCATCTTGACCAGCGCGGCCCTGCTCGCCACCGCGCTGGACGTGGCCACCGATGCTGGCCTGACCGCCTCCGGCGACCAGGCGGCGACGGTGCAGCTGCTGTACGTCGCCAGCGGCCACGTGTGGGGCGTCGCGGCGCTGTTCTTCGGCCTCTGGCTGCTGCCGATGGGCTGGCTGGTGCTCCGCTCCCGCTGGATGCCCCGGGCCCTGGGCTGGACGCTCCTCGTCGGGGGCGTCGGCTACACCCTCAGCGCCTTCCTCACCTACCTCCTCCCGTCCGCGGACCTGGTCAGCCAGCTGCTGTTGGTGCCCTCGATCATCGGCGAGCTGTGGATGACCGGATACCTGCTCGTCGTCGGGATCCACCGGTACGGCGCGGACCACGGCTGACCGACGCGCCGGATTGTGGCCGATAACGACACCTCTCCTCGGCGTGTCGGTGCGGTCTGCGGCCACAAGCAGGCATCCGTGCCGTCATCGGCCACAACCCTGCCGACCCGCCGGAAGGAGCCGGGAGGGGCTGGGCGACTCCCGCGGGGCGGCTGCCTGCACGAGGATCGGCAGTCCCGCGGACGTGGTGACGAAGACCCGCTGCAGCAGGCCCGAGACGGGGGTGCCGGCGTCCTCGACCAGGAGGACCAGGGCCACGTCGAGCACGGCGACCAGCAGGCAGAGCAGTGCCAGCCGACGGTCGCCGAGACGCCAGACGGCACGAGCCAGCGCGAACCCGGCGACGAGCAGCGGCGCGAAGACGAACAGGGCAGCGCGGCCGTGCACCTGAGTGGCCGTCGGCACGTGACGGTCGAGGTCGGCCTGGCACCGCGCCAGCGCCGGGTTGCAGGCCACCCGGTTCAGGCCGGCGACTGCCAGGGCGACGCCGGCGACGACGACGGACCCGCCCGCGACCCGGCCGGACGGCACCCGCAGGGTCCGCCAGATCCGGACCCCGGCGACGAGCAGGCCGAGGGCGAGGGACAGGAAGCCGGCGACCATGACCGCGCCGTACGGGTTGTCGGCGGCGGCGAGGACGCTGATCGTGTCCCGGACGCCGTCGTACTCCGCGGGTGCCGCCAGCGTGCCGAGGACGACCGCGGCGGCGAACCCGGCGGCGCCGGCGACGGGCACCCAGCGCACCCAGGAGCGCCGTGAGGACGGCGGGGTGGGCACGGACGGGGACACGGGACGACCGGTGTGGGTGAGGGACATGAGGGTTCTCCTTCGGTTCGGTGGTGAGCTGGCTCGGGTCGGATGGGTCGCGAGCCGGCCCGGGCGGGTGCGCCCGGGCCGGCCGGGGTGAGGCGCCGCGGGCCGGGTTCAGCCGATCTCGAAGACGACGTCTCCGGCCGCGGGGTTCGCGTCCGTGGCGGTGTTGACGCCGGTGCCGCCCCTGAAGATGTCGGAGCCGGTTCCTCCGGTGAGCGTGTCGTCTCCGGGTCCGCCGCCGAGGAGGTCGACCCCCGCGCCGCCGACCAGGGTGTCCGCGCCGCCGCCGCCGAGCAGCACGTCGGTGCCCGAGGTGCCGGTCAGGGCGTTCGCCCCGGCGTCGCCGACCCGGACCCGGATGGCGACGGCCGCGCTGGCCCCGAACTCGTCGGTCGCGGTGACCGTCACCACGGCTGAACCGGTCTTCCCGGCGACCGGGACGATCCTGACCAGCCGCTCGGACCCGCCCTGGCCGCTCGGCGCGCCGATGGTGACGTTGCCGGCCGGGACCAGGCCCGCGTTGCTGGTGCTGGCCTTGACGGTCAACCTGGCCGCCGGGGTGAAGGTGTCGGCTGCGCCCACCTTCACGGTCCCGCTGGTGCCGGCGAGCGGGACGCTGCCGCCCGGGTGGACCGCGACGACCGGTGGGGCGTTGTCGATCACCTGGATGGTGACCGTGCCGCGGTCAGACGTGCGTCCGTCCTCGGCGACCGCCCGGTAGGTGAAGGTCTCGGTGCCCACGAAGCCGGGGTCGGGGAAGTAGAAGAACGAGCCGTCGGAGAAGAAGCTGACGAAGCCGTGCTCGAGGCTGCTGGCCTCGACGACCGCGTGCAGCGTCTGCCCGAGCGGGTCGGTGTCGTTCTTCAGGACCTGCCCGGTCACCTGGCCGGCCTGGCGGGCCATGGAGAGCTTGTCGGGGTTCGCCACCGGTGCCGGCGCGGGCCGGACGTCGATCACGATGGTGGCGGTCGGCGAGGTCCGCGTGCCCGCGTGGGCCTGGTAGAAGTAGCGGGCGGTGCCGACGAAGCCCGCGGCGTGCCGGTAGGTGAACGACCCGTCCGGCCTCATCGTGATGCTGCCGGCCACAGTGGTGCTCGGGCCGGCCAGGGCCGCGGTGAGCGGCTGCTTCAGCGGGTCGGCGTCGTTGCCCAGCACGCCCGGCGCCGGCACGGTGATGCCCTGGATGTTCGCGGTCGTGGAGAAGGTGTCCGTCGCCGCCGTCACCCGCGGCTCCGGCGGCACCTGGCTCCGACCCGCCACCGCGACGTCCAGGGCGCCGTCGACGTTCCGCTCGGCGAGGACGCTCTGCGCCCCGGTGTCGGTGTCGATGCGGACCACCTGGCTGACCTCGGAGTCGAGGAACTCCGCGGCCACGACGTCGGTGCCGTTCTCGAACGCCAGGCCGTTGCTGCCCAGCGAGGTGCGCAAGGCACCCCCCGAGCTGACCACCTTCTGGCTGCCCGACACGGGGTCGATCCGCACCAGCTGCGGCACCGTCGTGCTGCTCTCCTGGCTGCGCACGAAGACCTGGCTGTCAGGCCGTACGGCGATCGCGTCCACGCCCCGGTCGAGGTCGGCCAGCAGGCTCTGGCTGCCGGTCGCGGGGTCGACGCGGAGGACGCGGCCGCGGGTGTCGGTGACCAGGACCCGCCCGTCCCACTCCACCGCCATCTCGGCCGGGTCCACCATCAGCTGGCCCTGGGAGAGCACGTGCAGGGACCCGTCCGCATCGACGCGGACCAGCCGGGTGCCGCTGTCCTCGCGGAGCAGCCCGAGCACCCGCCCGGCGGGGTCGACGGCGAGGTCGTTGAACGCCGACTCGCCGGTCCCCTCGCGGATCGTGGTGTCCTCACCGGTGAGGTGGTCCACCTTGACCACGTCGCCGTCGAAGTTGGCGACGTAGAAGTCGCCGTTGGCGTCCGAGGCGATCTCGTTCTCGCCGCTGAGCAGGCCGAACGAGATCGCTCGGGACTGCTCATGGCTGACCGGGTCGATCCGTTCCACGCCGTACCTGCCGAACGGCACCTCGGGGCCGGTGGTCACCAGGATGTCGCCCGTGGTGACGATCGGCTCGGCGGCCTGCGCGGGACCCGTGGCGAACGGCGCGACGGCTCCCAGGGCGCCACCGACCGCGACGGACGCGGCGACGGCGGCGGCACGACCGCGCCTTCGCCGGCGGCGGTGCCGGGCGGCGGGCGGGACGTGGGACGTGGATGTTGCAGATGGCATGGCGGTTCCTCTCGCATGGTTTTCGCGCGTTCTGCGCGGACCACACCAGGCTCCCGTCGCGCCGGGCGCGCCGGCACCGTGCCGGCCTCCGGGTTCGGCGGTGTGCTGGCACGGCACGTAGCGGCGTGCGGCGCGAAGCGCCCACGGAGGAGCACACCCAGCCGGTCCCGTACCGTCTGCGGTGTGTCCACCAGCGCCGCAGGAGAGAAGCCCCTCGCCGACCGGCTGCTCGACGCGCAGGTCGGCTACCACCTCGACCGGCTGACCGGCGACCGGCTCGCCGCCACGGTGTCCGCCCTCGCCGACGACCTGCTCGCGGCGGCGGGCCGGCATCAGCTCGAGGACCTGGTGGACCGGGAGGCGGTCAAGGCGATCGTGGTCAGGGCGCTCGGGACCGTGCCGGCGAGCGCCGCGGTGGGCGGGATCCTCGACATGGCGACCACGGTCGTCTACGACGGGCCGGCCGAGCCGTACCCGTTCGGCGAGCTGGTCCACCGCGAGCGGGTCGAGGCGTTGCTCGACGCGCTGCTCGCGCTGGACCCCGTTCTCGAGCGGGCCCTGGACCGGCTCACCGAGATCCCCCTGGTCGGCACGGTGGCCTCCAGGTTCATGGGCCGCATCGTCGGCGAGGTGCTGCAGGCCAACCAGGCCGTCGCGAGCAAGGTGCCCGGGCTGGGCTCGCTGATGTCCTTCGGGACCGGTGCGGCGTCACGGGTGATGGGCGCGGCCGACAAGCAGTTCGAGGCTCTGGTCGGCGACAGTCTCGGCAAGGGAGGCACGTTCGCCGTACGCCGGCTGAACCGGATCCTCATGGAGACGGTGCGGGACCCCACCACCCGCGAGGCGGTCCTGCAGGTCTGGGACCTGGTCGCCCAGGAGCCGGTGACCGGTCTGGGTCCCTACGCCACCCGCGAGGAGGTCGCTGGCGTGGTCGACGCCGGGCACGACCTGGCGATCAGCACCCTGGCCACCGAGCACGCCGCGCACCTCGGCGAGGTGGTCGTCGAGAGCTTCTTCGACCGGTTCGGCGGCTACACCCCCGCCGAGCTGCTCGAGGAGCTCGACCTGCGCCGGGAGGACCTCGTCGCCGACCTGGTGCGGATCGCGCCGCGAGTCGTCGAGGCCCTGCGAGAGACCGGCGACCTGGAGCGGGTCATCCGAGCGCGGCTCGAGCCGTTCTACGCCTCGGACGAGGTTGCCACCCTGCTGGACTGACCGAGGGCCGTGGTGAGCGTGCGTACGGCGAGGGCGACGGAGTCGGCCTGCGGGAGCCGGTAGTCGCTCACGCGTCGTAGTCGAGGGCGACCTCGGGGCTGACCGGGAAGCTCTGACAGGTCAGGACGAAGTGGCGCTCGATCTCGTCCGGTTCCAGGGCGTAGTTGCGGACCATGTCGACCTCGCCGTCGCAGACCTTCGCGCGGCAGGTGCCGCAGACTCCGCCCTTGCAGGCGAAGGGCAGGTCGCTGCGGACCTCCTGGGCCGAGTCCAAGATGGTCTGGGAGCGCGGCATCGGGGTGGTCGTGGTCCGCCCGTCGAAGGTCACGGTGACCGCGCTGGTCACCCCGTCGACGACCCGGTCCGGATGGCGCAGCTGCGGGGGCGGCTGGTCGACGTAGAACAGCTCGAAGTGCACCTTCTCCTCGGGCACGCCGAGCTCCTCGAGCACCGCCCGCGCGTCGGCGAGCATGCCGAACGGGCCGCACAGCCAGACGTGGTCCAGGTCGGCCACGGGCACCAGGAGCGTGAGCAGGTCGCGCAGCCGGTCGGCGTCCAGCCGCCCGCAGAAGAGGTCGACGTCGCGGGGCTCCCGGGAGAGCACGTGGACCAGGTCGAGGCGGGCGTGGTGGGCGTCCTTGAGGTCGGCGACCTCCTCGGCGAACATCACCGACGTGGTGGACCGGTTCCCGTAGAGCAGCGTGACCTGGGCGCCGGGATGGCCGAGCACCGACGCCGCGACCGAGAGGACGGGGGTGATGCCCGAGCCGGCCGCGATGCACAGGTGCCGTCCGCCCTCGGCCGGGTCCGCGCGGAAGCTGCCGCTCGGCGGCTGCACCTCGATCCGGTCCCCGCGCGCGACCTGGTGGACCAGCCAGGAGGAGAAGACTCCCCCGGGGATCTCGCGCACGCCGATGCGCGGCGGCGCCCCGACCGGGGAACAGATCGAGTAGGTGCGCCGGTGCTCCACTCCGCCGACGGTGCGGCGCAGCGTCAGCGACTGGCCGGCGGCGAAGTCGAAGACGTCGCGCAGCTCCTCGGGCACCTCGAAGGTGACC
Organism: Nocardioidaceae bacterium; assembly: GCA_044866695.1. Classification (GTDB taxonomy): domain Bacteria; phylum Actinomycetota; class Actinomycetes; order Propionibacteriales; family Nocardioidaceae; genus JBIOUF01. The sequence goes on from JBIOUF010000155.1 coordinate 37,901, forward strand.
GCGACCGCGTCGTCGGTGAGCCGCCGGACGTCCGCGACGGTGAGCTGGTGGAACCCCGCGCGCGTGGCGCGGCCGCGGGCCACGGTCACTAGAGCTCCTTGACGTGGTCGAACGACTCGAGGCAGGCCCGGCAGCGGTACATCGCCTTGCAGGCGGTCGACCCGAACTCGGAGACGAGCTCGACGTCCCGGGAGCCGCAGCGGGGGCAGCGCACCGCACGGCGGGTCGGGGACAGGGACAGGGCCACCCGCCCCTCGCGCCGGGGAGCCGGCCCCGGCGGGGAGATGCCGGCGGCGGCGAGCGCCGCCCTGCCCCGTGCCGTGATCTGGTCGGTGGTCCAGGGCGGGTGCAGCGCCACCTTCACCCGTACGTCGTCGAAGCCGTCCTCCCGCAGGCTGCGGACCAGGTCGTCGCGCATGGTGGCCATCGCGGGGCAGCCGGAGTAGGTCGGGGTGATCGAGACGACCACGGCGCCGTCCCCGGTCGTCTCGACCTCGCGCAGCACGCCGAGGTCGGCCAGGGTGAGCATCGGGAGCTCGGGGTCGACGACCGTGGCCGCCACCGCCCGGGCGCGCTGCCGGAGGCCCTCCCGACCCAGCGCCTCGGCGCTCACCATCGCCCCCTCGGGTGGGCCCGGGCCACGACCTGCATCTCGGCCAGCAGCCGGCTCAGCGCCTCGGTGTGCAGCCCGTCGCGGCCGGTCCGGCCGCGGACTCCGGCGAGCGGGCGGACGTCGGGCGGCTCGACGCCGCCGGTCGCGAACACCTGCCCGAGCACCGCGTCCACCTCCTCGGCGACGTCCACCGGGTCCACGCCCACGCCCGCCTCGGCGGCGGCGCGCTCGACCGGGTGGGTCCGGGTCAGCTCGTCCCTGAGCGGCCACAGTCCGCGCAGCGCCGCCGCCACGCGGCGCCGGGACTCCCCGGTGCCGCGCGCGAGCGTGACGAACCAACGACCGGCGAAGTCGCGGTGGTAGGCCAGCTCCTTGACCCCCTTGGCGGCCACCGCGGCCAGGACCGGGTCGCCGCTGGCGGCGAGCCGCTCGAACACTGCCAGCCGCCAGGTGGAGAACAGCAGGATGCGGGTGACCGTCTCGGCGAAGTCCCCGACCGGCACCTCGGCCAGGCGCACGTTGCGGAACTGGCGGTCGTCGCGGAAGAACGCCAACCGGTCCTCGTCCGGCACCGGCGAGCCGTCCGGCAGCGCGGGCACCAGGGCCGGGTCGGCCGCGGCGGCCCTGGCCAGGAGCAGCCTGGCCTGGCCCAGCAGGTCGAGAGCGATGTTGGCCAGGGCGATGTCCTCCTCCAGGTCCGGCGCGCGGCTGCACCACTCCGCGACCCGCTGGGAGAGCACGAGGGCGTCGTCGCCGAGCATCAGGCAGTACGTCGCCAAAACGGCCGGCTCGACCCCGCCGGGCACCGAGGTGTCGACCCCGGCGAGCGGGTCCTCGAAGTCGGTGCCGAAGGCCCAGTGCGAGTCGTTGACCAGCAGCCCGGCGTACGCCGAGTCGTGCTGGTCGTGGGTCACGGGGTTGGCGTCCTGGTTGGGCATCGGGTCGCTCACATGTGGGGTACGTCGTCGGGGATGTCGTAGAACGTGGGATGCCGGTACACCTTGTCCCCGCTCGGTGCGAACATCGGGTCCTTCTCGGCCGGGCTCGACGCGGCGATCGCGTCGGAGCGGACCACCCAGATGCTCACCCCCTCGTTGCGCCGCGTGTAGACGTCCCTGGCGTGGCGCAGCGCCATCTGGTCGTCGGGAGCGTGCAGGGACCCGACGTGCACGTGGTTGAGCCCGCGCCGGCCGCGGACGAAGACCTCGTAGAGCGGCCACTCCGCGCTGGTCATCGGGCGGGCTCGTCCCTCGCCCGCTGCTGCTCGCTGGTTTCGACCCGCCCGTCGCCGCCTCGCAGGCTCGGCCGCGGGGCTCGCTCAACCTGCGCTCGCCACCCAGCGGGCTCGTCCCTCGCCCGCTGCTGCTCGCTTGCATAGGCCAGGGCGGCCTCACGGACCCAGGCGCCGTCCTCCCAGGCCTCGCGCCGGTGCGCCAGGCGCTGGACGTTGCACGGACCGTCTCCGGAGACCACCGCCCAGAACTCCTCCCAGTCCGGGGAGGAGAAGTCGTGGGCCTGGCGCTCCTCGTTCCAGCGCAGCCCGGGGTCGGGCAGGCTCACGCCCAGTGCCTGCGCCTGCGGCACCGTCATGTCCACGAACCGCTGCCGCAGCTCGTCGTTGGTGTGGGTCTTGATCCCCCATGCCATCGACTGGGCGGTGTTCGGCGAGGCGTCGTCCGGCGGGCCGAACATCATCAGCGCCGGCCACCAGAACCGGTCCACCGACTCCTGCACCATCGCCCGCTGCTCGTCGGTGCCACGCATCATCGTCATCAGCAGCTCGAAGCCCTGCCGCTGGTGGAACGACTCCTCCTTGCAGATCCGGATCATCGCCCGGCCGTAGGGCCCGTACGACGTCCGGCACAGCGGCACCTGGTTGCAGATCGCGGCCCCGTCGACCAGCCAGCCGATGGTGCCCACGTCGGCGTACGACAGCGTCGGGTAGTTGAAGATCGAGGAGTACTTCTGCCGCCCGGCCAGCAACAGCTCGGTGAGCTCGGCCCGCGAGGCGCCGAGGGTCTCGGTCGCGGAGTACAGGTAGAGCCCGTGGCCGGCCTCGTCCTGGACCTTGGCGAGCAGAATCGCCTTGCGGCGCAGGGAGGGCGCGCGGCCGATCCAGCTGCCCTCCGGCTGCATGCCGATGATCTCGGAGTGCGCGTGCTGCGCGACCTGCCGGACCAGCGTCCTGCGGTACGCC
>JBIOUF010000156.1:0-7784 GCA_044866695.1 Nocardioidaceae bacterium
CCGGGACGGGAGGTCACCAACCTTCGAGACCCAGCTGCTGCGCCTGCTTCTCGACGTCCTCGTCGTAGAGCTCGGCGCCCTTCTTGGCAGGTGTGATGCCGGAGCCGACCTCGACCGTGATCTGCTCCAGCGCCGGCCCCTTGATCGGGGAGAGGAACTCCAGCGCCGGGGACGCGGCGCCCTTGTCGGTGTAGGCCGCGACGTCCTTGACTACCCGGGGCACGTCGGCCGGGAGCTCGCAGGTGGTCATCGCGAAGGGCCCACCCGGCGGGCTGACGGCCGTATACGCCGCGCAGCCGTCCGGAGACGCCATGAACGCGTCGAACTTCTTGGCGGCCTCCAGCTTGTCGCCCTTGGTGGTGTTGGGGATGTACAGCCCTGAAGGCAGCCAGACAGTGGCGCCGGCCTGGCTCGCGTCGCTGCCGGGGATGGCGAAGAAGCCGACGTCGTCGATCTTGTCGCCGGCCACGGCGACCAGCGCGTTGGTGGCGAAGGTGATCATCGGGTACTGCGCGGCGTCGCCGTTGGCGACCGCGGTCAGTCCGTCGTTGAGCTTCGCCGACGCGAAGTCCTCGTTGAGATAGCCGTTCTTGTTGACCTGCTCCAGGTGCTCGAACCCTGCCAGCGCGGCCGGGGTCGTCGCGAACTTGGCCTTGTTGGCGGTGTAGTCCTCGGCGAAGCTCGGCTCGGCCGCGGCCACGTTGTGGAAGTCGGCGAGTACGAAGACCTGCGAGGTCCAGGTCTCGCCGTAGCTCTGTTCCACCGCAGTGGTCCCGTCGGCCTTGATCTTGTCGCTGTTGGCGATGAACTCGTCCCAGGTGGTGGGGACCTTCAGGCCGAGCTTGTCGTAGACGGGGATGTTGTAGAAGATGCCGCCACCGGTGATGTTGCCCCATGGGGCGCCGTAGACGTCGTCTCCCGCGGAGACTACGGGCTTGTAGGTCTCGTCGAGGTCGCCCACCCAGGACTCGTCGGTCAGCGGGGTGAGGTTCTTCGTCGGGCTGATCGCCTGGAAGAGCGACCCGGAGTTGTACTCGAAGACGTCGGCCATGTCGCCGGTGGACAGCCGGGTCTTCACCAGGTTGTCGCCCTCGCCGCCGCCGGGCCGGGTGTCGAGCGTGACCGTGATGTCGGGGTTGGCCTTCTCGAACGCCTTGATCACGGCCTCGGCGGTATCGACGTTCGCCGGGTCGTTGTTGGTCAGGAACGTGATCTCGGTCTTGCCCCCGGAGTCGTCGCTGCCCCCGATCGACCCGGCGCTGCAGGCGGACAAGGCCAGGGCGCCGACCGCGAGGGCGGCCGGCAGGGCAGGTCGTGAGGGACCGAACCTCATGGGAAACCTCCAGGGAGTGGACCGCCGGTGTGGCGGTCGCGACGGGTGAGACGACGAAGCATCGGCTGATGGGTTGTAGACCGTTCTCCACCGTGTAACGGGCATCACTGTAGAGCGGTCTACGGGGCCAGCGCAAGACCTCCTTGCAACGTTTCAGATCCAAGTTCCGAGACTTAGGTCACGTCGTGTGGAGAACGATCTACACTGCGAGGTGTGCCGATGAGGAGCGAGCGGCGGCCGGTCACGATCAACGACGTGGCCCGCGCCGCGGGGGTCTCCCGGGCCGCGGTGTCGAAGGTGATCCGCGACGCCTACGGGGTGAGCCCCGAGATGCGCGAGCGGGTGGGCCTGGCCATCGAGCAGCTCGGCTACCGCCCGAGCGTCGCCGCGAGGGCGCTGCGCGGGTCGAGCTACCGGCTCGGCCTGGAGATCCCGCTGGTCGGGGCCCGGTTCATGACCCAGATCGTGGACGGCGCCACGAGCGCGCTGGCCCAGACGGCGTACCAGCTCGTCCTGGCGCCTGCCGAGGGCCCGGAGTACAGCGCCATCGTGGCGCTGGCCGACGGTCTGACGGACGGGATCGTCGTGGTCTCGCCCAAGGTCGCCACCGGCTGGCTGGAGGAGCTCGCGCAGCGGGTCCCGGTGGTCATGCTGGGCCGCCACGACGACCCGGAGAGCTACGACACCGTCGTGGGCGACGACGTCCTCGGCGCGCGGGCGGCGATGAACCACCTGCTCGAGCTCGGTCACCGCCGGATCGCGCATCTGACCGAGCGCGAGGTGGTGACCGCGCCGGGGTCCGGGACACCGCACGCGGTCCGGTTGCAGGTGTACACCGACTGCATGGCCGAGGCCGGCCTGGGCTCCCTGGTCACCGTCGCCCGGCGGGGGCGTGGCGAGGACGGCGCGCGCCTGGCCACCCGGGAGCTGCTGGCCGTGCGCGAGCCGCCCACGGCCATCTTCGCCGGCCACGACGACCTCGCGATCGGGGCACTGGCGGCGATCGCCGACGCGGGCTACCGGTACGGCGAGGTGTCGGTGGTGGGCTACGACAACACCGACCTGGCCGCGCACCCGTTGCTCTCGCTGACCTCCGTCGACCAGAAGGGGGTCGAGATGGGGGCCGAGGCGGTCACCATGCTCCTGGAGCGCATCAAGGGCAGAACCGAGCGCCGTCAGCACGTGGTGACGCCCTCGCTGCGGGTCCGGCGCTCGACGACCCCTCCGCCGGGCTCACCGGGGGCCTGACGTCGAGGCGCGCACCACGAGCTCGGGGTCGAACTGCACGTGCTCGTGGGTGTGCTCGCCCGCGCTCGCCGACTCGGCGAGGACCAGCCGGGCGGCGGCCGCGCCGATCGCGATGCGAGGCTGGCTCACCGACGTGAGCGGCACGGCGGCGGCGGCGGCGAAGTCGATGTCGTCGTAGCCGACGATCGACAGGTCCGCGGGAACCCGCATGCCGGCCTGGGTGAGGTGCTGCAGCAGGCCCAGGGCGATCAGGTCGTTGGCACAGGCGACGGCGGTGGGACGGCGCGCCGCGGGCAGGCCGAGCAGCCGTTCCCCGGCTCGCCGCCCCTCGGCGACCGTGAGCGCGTCGGTCTCGAGGAACACCAGGTCGCCGGCCCCGGCGGCGGCCAGGGCGCGCTCCGCCCCGGTCCTGCGGTCCCGCACCTGCACGATGGCCAGCGGGCCGCCCACGAACCCGACCCGGCGGTGACCGAGCTCCAGGAGGTGTGTCACGGCGAGCGCTCCTCCGGCCTCGTCGTCGACGCCGACGCTGCACCAGTCCCGCTCGGAGTAGTCGGGCATCCGGTCCACTAGCACGAGCGGGATGCCGAGCTCGGGCACCTTGCGCAGGCGCGGGTTGGCGTAGTCCACCGCTGTCACGCAGATGCCGCGCACCCGGAGCTCCACGAGCTGCTGGAGGTACTCGTCCTCCCGCGCGGCGTCCTGGTCGCTGCTGCACAGGAACACCCCGAGCCCCTCCGCGCGCGCGACCTGCTCCAGCCCGCGGGCGACGTCGGTGAAGAACGGGTTGGAGATGTCCAGCACGAGGTAGGCGAGCAGGCGGCTCACCCCCTCGCGCAGCTGCCGCGCGGACGCGTTGCGGACGAAGCCCAGCTCGTCGATCGCCCGCTCCACCTTGTGCCGGGTCGCCGGACGGACCGTGTCGGGGCGGTTCAGCACGTTGGACACCGTGCCGAGCGAGACGCCGGCGCGGGCTGCGACGTCCTTGACGCTGGGCCGGGGCATCTGTGCTGTCCCCTTCCTGGGCTGGGGAGCATCATGCAACGATTCAGGATACGGTCAGGCTTCGGTTGCAGTCGCAGCGGCGTGTCGGCTGCCGCCGGCTGGGGAGGCCGGCCCGTGAGCAGCACTCCAGTGGGTGAGGCTCGGGACCCGGCCGCGCCGGCAGGTCACCGCGCCGGCGCCCAGCGTGCGGGGCCGCCGGTGGGTGGCGACCTGCTCAAGGACAGGAGGCCGACGTGGTGATCAACAGCTCGGCGCCAGAAGTGCGTTGGCCCTTGCGCTGGTTGGGCCAGTGGATTGCTCCGGAGCCACGGCCGGAGTCTGATGCGCCGGCTGCGGCGCTGGGCGGAGCGTCCGTGGAGGGGCGGTTCTCGCGGTCGATGTTCCGCCGGTCGGTGGAGCTGGCGGACGTGCCGGTCAGTGTGCCGGCGCGGGTCAGCGCCGACTCGAGGTACGTGCTGTGGGTCAACGGCCAGGAGGTGGGACGGGGTCCCGCTCGGTCCCAGCCGAGCCGGCAGCGGTTCGACGAGTTCGAGCTTGCCCCGTTCCTGCGTGTCGGTGGAAACGTTGTGGCTGCGCTGGTGACCTACTACGGCAAGGCCACCTCGTTCTGGCAGCCGGCGCCCGCCGGTTCCTCCCCGGACGCGTCCCTGGTGTTCGAGGCACAGCTGTGCGCCGAGGCGCTGGTGTCGGGCGATGGTTGGCGCGCGCACCGTTCAGCTGCCTGGTTCCTGCCCTCCGACGCCGGCGGCCCGTTGGAGGGGGTTCCAGTCGAGATCTGTGACGCCCGCGAGCTTCCGCGAGGCTGGCTGGAGACCGGCTTCGACGACTCGGCGTGGTCGGGAGCGGTGGTCATCGCGACGTCTCATGTCGGGGGGCTGGCGCAGACGCGCCCACCGACGTACCCGTTCGGGCGGCTGCTGCCGCGGGGGATGTCTCATCAGGTCGGCAAGCGGGTCGGCCCGGCGCGGATCGTGGACTGCTCGAGTCAACCCGCTCCGGAGTGGACCAGTGACCATCCTGTGACGCGCGTGAAGCAGGTGCTGGGAGCGGGTTCGGTTCGCGACGCAGCGGGCGCCCTGCCGACGAGCTTTCGGGTTGGCCCAGGTCGGGTTGAGCACGTCGCGGTGGACTTCGGCCGGATCGTGGCCGGATTTGTTGAGCTGGACATATCGGCGCCGGCGGGGACGACCGTGGAGCTGCACTACCGGGAGCGCGCGTTCTCCCCTGAGGTGGCCGCCGCGGGCTCGGACCCGGCGACTGGTGCGCGGTTCATAGCGGCCGGCGGGGAGAGCAGGTTCACCTCCTTCGAGCTCAACGGTCTGCGCTACATCCACGTCGTGGTGCACAGCAGTCACGAGGCGTTGGTGACCCTGTCGCGGTTGGAGGTGCGGGAGCACCTCTACCCGCGCTCTGGCGGAGCCTACTTCCGCAGTGACGATCCCGGGATCGACGCGCTGTACCGGGCGGGGGTCCGGACGGTGCAGCTGAACTCGCTGGACGCCTACACGGACTGCCCGACCAGGGAGCAGCGGGCGTGGGTGGGTGACGCAGTGGTGCATCAGCTGGTGGACCTGGTCACCAACGAGGACTGGGGTCTGGCCCGCAACTTCTTGGAGCTGGGTGACTCACCGCGGCCGGACGGGATCCTGCCGATGGTCGTGGTCGGTGGGGTCGAGGCCGGCGGTGGGCTGACCATCCCAGACTGGTCGCTGAGCTGGACCCACGGGGTGTACGTGCAGTACTGGCACGCGGGCGACCTGGACCAGGTCCGTCGACATCTGCCGACGTTCGAGCGGGTCCTGCGCTGGTACTGCTTGTACGTCGACGGGCGCGGGACGGTCGCAGAGGTGCCCGAATGGAACCTGGTCGACTGGTCCAGCGTCTTCCTGACCGGTCGAAGCTCGGTGCTCACCGGGCTGTGGGCGCGCAGCCTCGCCGAGTACGCCGAGCTTGCCGCCGCCGTCGGCAACGCGGGCTCCGCCGACTGGGCGCGGCAGCGGTACGACGAGGCGGCGGTGGGCTTCGAGGACTTCTGGGACGCCTCTCGCGGGCTGTACGTCGACCACATCCTCGACGGCGAGCGCCGGCCCGCTGCGTCGCAGGCTGCCCAGGCCACGGCCATCATCTCCGGTCTGGCACCCCGAGACCGTTGGGCATCCATCGTGGAGGCCATGACCGACTCCTCGCGCTTGGTGGTGCGATCCTGGATCGGTGACGAGCAGCACGGCACCTACGACCTCCAGAAGATGGTCGAGCAGGCCCGCGGCATCCAGCGCGTCGACTGGGACGCCGAGCACGAGATCGTCCTGGCCGAGCCCTTCTTCAGCTACGCCGTGCACGACGCGGTCGCCAAGGCTGGACGAGCCGAGCTGCTGGTCGACCTGGTGCGCCGTTGGGACCAGTTCCTGGCCGACGGCTACGACACGTTCGCCGAGTGCTGGGGGTGGGGCACCCCTGTGCACGGTTGGAGCAGCACGCCCACCCGCGACCTCGTCGCCTATGTCCTCGGCATCACGCCGGACCAGCCCGGCTACTCCCGGGTGCGCGTCGCGCCGCGGCCCGGCCGGCTGCGGGAGATCGCCGGCGCAGTGCCGACCCCCCACGGACTGGTCGAGGTCAGCGTCACCGGCGCTGACGCACACATCCGCAGCCCCGTGCCGGTTCACGTGGTCACCCTGGACGGGTCGGAGACCCAGCTTCCTGCAGGCGAGCACAAGGTGACCGTGCGCTGACCGAGGCCCGGCTGCCGTGTCCAACCCTGACGGGACCAGGCCCAGGGGTGGGCCCGCCGACCCAGAGGGTTGACACGTAGCGATGGTCACAGTAACTTCGAGCCATCGAATGAAACCTTTCAAGATCCGAAGGTGACCGATGCCCCCCACTGACAGCACCCCGGTGCTGGAGCTTCGCGACGTCGCGAAGTCCTTCGGCCCGGTGCTCGCGCTGCGGTCGGCCAGCCTGACCGTCCACGCCGGCTCGATCCACGCCCTGGTCGGCGAGAACGGCGCCGGCAAGTCCACGCTGATCAAGGTCGTCGCCGGCGTCTACCGTCGCGACCGAGGCGAGTTCAGGCTGACCGGCACGGACGCCGACTTCGGCTCCACCGCGGAGTCCAAGGCGGCGGGGGTGGCGGTGATCTACCAGGAGCCGACGCTCTTCCCGGACCTTTCGGTGACCGAGAACATCTTCATGGGCAGGCAGCCGGTGGGCGCCGGGCGGCGGATCGACCGCGGCGCGATGTACGCCGAGGCGACCGAGCTGTTCTCACGTCTCGGCGTCCACATCGACCCGCGCCGGCCCGCGGAAGGCCTGTCGATCGCGGACCAGCAGATCATCGAGATCGCCAAGGCGATCTCGCTGGACGCCAAGCTGCTGATCATGGACGAGCCCACGGCAGCGCTGAGCGGCGTCGAGGTGGAGCGCCTCTTCACTGTGGCCCGCGGCCTGCGTGACGAGGGCCGGGCGCTGGTGTTCATCTCCCACCGCTTCGACGAGGTCTTCTCGCTCTGCGACATGGTCACGGTGATGCGCGACGGTGAGTACATCGCCACCCACGCGGTCGCGGACACCACCGTCGAGGAGATCGTGGCCCAGATGGTCGGCCGCGAGGTCGGCGACCTGTTCCCCAAGACGCCGACGACGATCGGTGAGCCGGTCCTGGCTGTGTCCGGGCTCACCTCGACGGGCGTCTTCCACGACGTCAGCTTCGAGATCCGCGCCGGAGAGATCGTCGGCCTGGCCGGCCTCGTCGGCGCCGGACGCAGCGAGATCGCCCGCGCGGTGTTCGGCGTCGACAAGTACGAGTCCGGCTCGGTGACGCTCAACGGGCGCGATGTCCCGCGAGCCAACCCCCGAGCCGCGATCGCCGCCGGGATCGCCTTCATCCCCGAGGACCGCCGCAAGCAGGGGCTGGTCACCGAGGCGTCGGTGGCCCGCAACGTGGCCGCGGTGATCCGCACAGGACTGGCCAAGGCCGGCCTGATCACCGCCAGGGCCGAGAACAAGGCCGCCGGACCGTGGGCCGGGAGGCTCGAGGTCAAGACCGCCGCGCTGGACATGGACGCGGCCACCATGAGCGGCGGCAACCAGCAGAAGGTGGTCATCGCCAAGTGGCTGGCCACGAACCCGACGCTGCTGATCATCGACGAGCCGACCCGCGGCATCGACGTCGGCACCAAGGCCGAGGTGCACCGGCTGC
>JBIOUF010000157.1:0-28640 GCA_044866695.1 Nocardioidaceae bacterium
GCCTCCTCGACCGCCGCGTCGCGCCGGGCGCCGTACGGGCCGTGGTCGGCGGCCAGGTGCACGCCGTGCGCGGACACCTCGCGCGCCACCGCGGGAAGCACCTGCACCGGGTCGCCGTGGCGGACCACGAGCCGGCCACCGACCGCCTCGTCGAGGGCGGCGAGTGACGCGACGAGGTACGCCCGCCGGGACGGCCCCGCCGGACCCCACAGCCGGGGGTCGACCACGAACAGCGGCAGCACCCGCTCCGCTGCCGCGGCCGCGGCGCACAGGGCCGGGTTGTCGGCCAGCCGGAGGTCGCGCCGGAACCACATCACCGAGGTGCTGCCCACGTCCACCACCCTGCCAGCACCCGGCCGGCCGGCACCGGGGGATCGGTCGGCCCGGAGGGCCGTGCCGATCGGTCACACTAGGAACGTGAGCGACCTGATCGACACCACCGAGATGTACCTGCGGACCATCTACGAGCTGGTCGAGGAGGGCATCGTCCCGCTGCGCGCCCGGATCGCCGAGCGGCTGCACCAGAGCGGGCCCACGGTGTCGCAGACGGTGGCCCGGATGGAGCGGGACGGGCTGGTCACGGTCGAGGGCGACCGGCACCTGGAGCTGACCGAGCTCGGCCTGCGCCTGGCGACCCGGGTCATGCGCAAGCACCGGCTCGCCGAGCGGCTGCTCACCGACGTGATCGGGCTGCCCTGGGAGGAGGTCCACGCGGAGGCCTGCCGCTGGGAGCACGTCATGTCGGAGGCCGTGGAGCGGCGGCTGGTGGAGCTCTTGGAGCATCCGACCGAGTCGCCGTACGGCAACCCGATCCCGGGCCTGGACGAGCTCGGGGAGAGCGGCGCCGGCCAGGAGTTCATGGACGGCGTCCAGCCGCTGGCCGACGTGGCCCGCTCCGGCGGCGACCCGGTCCGGGTGCGGATCCGCCGGATCAGCGAGGAGCTGCAGAAGGACGAGGCGCTGATGGCCGCGCTGCGCCGGATCGGCGCGCTGCCGGACCGGGAGGTGTTCGTGTCCCGGGGCGCCGAGGGCGTGCTGGTCGGGGTCGGCGGCGAGACCGCGGAGCTGGACAGCGAGGAGGCGGCGCACATGTTCGTGCACCGGGTGGTGAGGGCGGGCTAGGCGCGCCTGTCAGGCGGGCTGGCGCTCGGCCACCAGGCCGCGGAGGAACTCCGTGGTGCCCTGCTCCAGCCGCACCGTGGCGAGCGGGTCGCCGCGGGTCGTCCCCCGGTTGACCACCACGACGGGGATGCCCCGCCTGGCGGCGTGCCGGACGAACCGGAGCCCGGACATCACCGTCAGCGACGACCCCAGGACCAGCAGTGACGCGGCCCGGTCGACCGCGGCGTAGCAGCGCTCGACGCGGGCCTTGGGGACGCTCTCGCCGAAGAACACCACGTCCGGCTTGAGCACGCCGCCGCAGGCACAGGCCGGCACCGCGAAGCCGGCGGTGTCGTCGAGCTCGACGTCCCCGTCCGGGCGTACGGCGACGTGGGCGTGCCGCCGCGTCCAGCCCGGGTTGGCGGCCTCGAGCCGGGCCTGCAGCGCCGCGCGGGAGGACCGGTGGCCGCAGGCCAGGCACACCACGTCGGCGATCCGGCCGTGCAGGGTGCACACCTGCCTGGTGCCGGCCCGCTCGTGCAGCCCGTCGACGTTCTGGGTGATCACCAGCCCGCACCGGCCCTCGTCCTGGAGCCGGGCCAGCGCGAGATGGCCGTCGTTCGGCTCGGCCCGGCGCATCCGGGCCCAGCCCAGATGTGACCGGGCCCAGTACCGTTGCCGCGCCGCCGGGCCGGACCGGAACTCGGCGTAGGTCATCGGGGTGCGCGCCGTCGAGCCCGGGCCGCGGTAGTCGGGGATGCCGGAGTCGGTGCTCATGCCCGCACCGGTCAGCACCACGCACGGGGTGGGCAGGTCGACCGGCACGCGGTCCAGGGTACGCAGCGGCCGGGTCACCGGCCCTCGACCAGCGGGACGAACCGGTAGTGGCCGTGCCAGGTGGTCCGCGGCCCCTTCGCGCGGCGCTCCACCCTGGCCATCCGCCCGTTGACCGGCACCACCATCACGCCGTCCTCCGCGAGCTGGTCGACCAGGCTCTCGGGCATCCGCCGCGCGTCCGCGGAGACCAGGATCCGGTCGTACGGCGCGGTGTCGGGCAGGCCGAGCACGCCCGCTCGGGCCGGCTCGACGGTCGCCTGCGGGAGGCCCAGGCCGGCGAGGTTGTCCCGGCCGAGCTCCACCAGGGCGGGCACCAGCTCGACGCCGTACACCCGGCCCTCCGGCCCGACCAGGTGGGCCAGCAGCGCCGTCGTCCAGCCGGAGCCGGCGCCCACGTCCAGGACCCGCTGGCCGGGCTCGACGTCGAGGAGCTCGAGCATGTTGCGGACCGTCGTCGGCTGGCTGTTGGTCTGCCCGTGGCACAGCGGCAGCGCCTGGTCGGCGTCGGCGAACCGGCGCTGCGACTCGGGCAGGAAGTGCGCGCGCGGCGTGGCGTCGAAGGCCGCGCGCACCCGGCGGGACCGCATCGCGTCGCAGCGGCCGGTCAGGCGTACCTGGCCTGCGCGCGGGCCCTGGCCTTGGCCGCCTCGACCTCGCGGTCCTTCGGCGGCGCGGCCGTCACCAGGGACGCCAGCAGCCGGCTCGTGACCTCGGCCACCTCGGCCACCGCCCGGTCGAAGGCCGGCTGGTTCGCCGCGCTCGGCCGGGTCGCGCCGCTGACCTTCCGCACGTACTGCAGCGCCGCCGCATGCACCTCCTCCGCCGTCGCCGGCGGCGAGAAGTTGTGCAGCGTCCGGATGTTTCGGCACATGTCCCCGACAGTAGCCGCCCCCCGCCCCGCGTCGAGCCGTCAGTCTTGGTGGGTCGAGCCGTCAGTCCTGGTGGGTCGAGCCGTCAATCCTGGTGGGCCGGCGCGCTGGCTCCGCCGGTGGTTTCGAGACGCTCGCCTAGCGGCTCGCTCCTCGGGCCGCCGGAGCCGCGGCACCGTGGCGCAGACCCAGCCCCGGGTGCCGGTGGTTTCGAGACGCTCGCCTAGCGGCTCGCTCCTCGGGCCGCCGGAGGGTCGCAGGCTCGCTCCTCGACCACCGGAGGGCGCAGGCTCGCTGCTCGACCACAGGCCGCTCACGGGGTGAGCAGGGTGACCCCCGAGGCGTCGACCAGGGCGACCCGGCCGTCGGGGAGGGGGAGCGTGCGGACCGACGTCCCCGCCCAGCCGGCGACCCGGCGGGACGCGGTCTCGGTGAGGGTCCCGTCGTCGGCGACCTGCAGGGTGAGCAGCCGGGAGTGGCCGGTCCACTGGTCGGTCACGGTGAGCAGGGCCAGCCGCTGCCCGGGGAGGTAGGTGAACGTGCGCGGCTCGGCGGCCGCGGCGGCGACGTTGCGCCGGCCCAGGTCCAGGACGGAGACCCGGTCGGGCTCGGACAGGTCGGAGAGGTCGAACACGCCTGCCTGCGCGCCCATCGTCCGGCCCTGCGGCGTCGCGTTCTCGCCGACGCCGAGCAGCAGGTGGTCGCCGAGGGGGTGCAGGTAGGACGAGAAGCCGGGGACCTTCAGCTCGCCGCGGACCCGCGGCCGGGTGGGGTCGGAGAGGTCGACGGTGTAGAGCGGGTCGATCTGCTGGAAGGTCACCAGGACGGCGAGGTCGTCGAACCACCGCACCGCGGTGATCTGCTCGTCCACGCCGAGACCGTGCACCGAGCCGACCTGGCGCAGGGTGTCGCCCTGCTCGTCGAGGACCACCACGCCGTTGTCCGTAGGGTCCCAGGCCTGTCCGAGGCCGACGGCCACGCGCAGCAGCCCGTCGTGCTCGTCCAGGCTCCAGCGGTCCCGGACCGCGCCGCGGACGGTTCCCGAGGCGACGTAGGTCGTGGCGTCCCCCTCCACCGCGAAGGCGTGCAGGTCGGTCACTGCGGTCGCGTCCGGCAGCTCGGGGGCGACCCCCCAGGCGCTCCGCAGGCCGCGCTCGGTGGCCAGGTAGAGCCGGTCGGCCGAGGAGTAGGCGACGCCACCGGCCGCGGTCACCGCGGTGACGTCGCGGTCGTCCAGGTCGCCGCCGGGCAGGGTCAGGACGCTCACGGTGCCGAGTCCGGACGGCACGCGCGGATGGCGGACGTCGGCGCAGGACACCAGTGGGACCCGGGGTCCGCCGTCGACCCGGACCGAGGGCAGCCAGTCCGCCAGGGTGCTCTCGCGCACCAGCCGGCGGTTCTCCGCGGCGGCTCGCCTCTCGGGGACGGCGCCCTCCGCCAGGGTCCACGGGTTCACCAGCGCGAGCCGCGGCTGGCCCGTCGACACCACCACGCGCATGGTGCCGTCGTGGTCCCGCGCGCTGAGCACCTGGCCGTCGACCTCGAGGTCGGAGACGACCTCCGGCGCGGCCGGGTCGGCCAGCGAGACCTGCAGCAGCCGGGTGGTCGCCGGCCGCATCAGGTACGGCGCGGCGACGCGGGCGTCGGCCATCGGCAGCATCGCCGGACCGGACGGGCCCACGACCAAAACCGTGTCGCCGTCCAGCAGGAGCTCGGCACCCGCGAGCCCGCGAGGCAGCCGCAGCTCCCCCAGCCGCTGCGGGGTGGCGCCGGAGACGTCGGTGACCACCAGGAACCGGCCCCGGACCTCCACCAGCAGCGACCCGTCGGTCTTGGCCAGGTCGCTCTCGTCGACGCCGCTCTCCTGGACGTTGGTGCCGGTGTCCGACGACGTGACCGGCGCGTCGGGGGAGGCGCTCTCGCGGGCCGCCGTCGCGCCGCCCGTCGCGGCCCACGTGACGAGCGGCCCGCCGCCGACGTCGTCGAGGAGCACGGGCGTGTCCAGCCCGTACGGGCCGACCAGGGGCAACGCGGCGTCGACGTACCAGCGCCGCAGCGCCTCGCAGTCGGTGAACCTGGGCAGCTCGGCGGCGGCAGCCGGCTCTCCGAGCGGCCCGGCCGCCGGCGAGGACGCCAGGCCGACGACCGCGAAGGACAGGCACACCGTGCTGGCCGTGGCCGCCGCGGTGGCGAGCAGCTTGCCGCGCATGTCTCCCCCTTCGCCGAAAGGGTCCTGCCGCTCGGCCAGGACGTGGATGGGACGCGCCGGCGCCCGTCCCGGTTCCCGCGGCCCAGCGGGTGGGTGGCACAGTGGCCTCACCGACCCAACGCCACCAGGAGCCGCCCCGTGCCGACCGGCCGCGACCACGACCTCGTCCTGTTCGGTGCGACCGGGTTCACCGGCGGACTCACCGCGGAGTACCTGGCCCGCAACGCGCCCGCAGGCTGCCGCTGGGCCCTGGCCGGGCGCGACCGCGACCGGCTCGCCGGCGTGCGCGACCGGCTCGCCGAGCTCGAGCCGGCGAGCAAGGACCTCCCGCTGCTGGTCGCCGACGCGACCGACCCCGCCTCGCTGCGCGCGGTGGCGGAGTCCGCCAGGGTCGTGGTCACCACCGTCGGCCCCTACCTGCGGTACGGCGCCGCGCTGGTCGCGGCCTGCGCCGCCGCGGGCACCGACTACGTCGACCTGACCGGCGAGCCGGAGTTCGTGGACCGGATGTACGTCGAGCACCACGACGAGGCGGTCCGCACCGGTGCCCGCCTGGTGCACAGCGCCGGCTTCGACTCGGTGCCGCACGACCTCGGCGTGCTCCTCGCGGTGCGGGCCCTGCCGCGCGACGTCCCGCTGGCGGTGCGGGGAGTGGTCCGCAGCAACGCCGGCTTCTCCGGCGGCACCTGGAACTCGGCGCTGGAGCAGCTGTCCCGCCGGGGCTCGGCCCGCGCCGCCGCCCGGGCACGTCGCGCCGTGGAGCCCAGGCCCCCGGGTCGCCGGGTGCGGGCTGTGCAGGGCAGGCCGTCCCACGACGCCGCGACCGGGCTCTGGCTGGTGCCGCTGCCCACGATCGACCCGCTGGTGGTCCGGCGGTCCGCCGCCGCCCTCCCCGAGTACGGGCCGGACTTCAGCTACTCGCACTACGCCGGCATCCGCAGGCTGCGCAACGTCGTGGTCGGCGTCGCGGCGGTGGCCGCCGTGGCCGGGGCGGCCCAGCTGCCGCCGGCCCGGGCCTGGCTGGGCGGCCGGCTGGCCGCCGGCTCCGGGCCCGACCAGCGGCGTCGCGACCGGTCGTGGTTCACCGTCGACGTGGCCGGCGAAGGCGGTGGGCACCGGGCGACCACCCGCGTCGCCGGCGGCGACCCGGGCTACTCCGAGACCGCGAAGATGCTCGCCGAGACGGCGCTGTCGCTGGCGTTCGACACCGACAACCCGCTCACCGCCGGCCAGGTCACCACGGCCGTCGCTGCCGGGGACAACCTGGTCGCCCGGCTGGTCCGGGCGGGCATGGAGATGGCGGTGCAGGACGCCGAGAACGGCGTCATGGACGAGCGGGCCGGCCGTCCCCCCTCAGACGGGTCATGACCGCTCGTCGTTCGGGGGATGAATCAACCAGAAGGGGTTACGCCTCCTCTCTGAACACCTAGACTCGGACTCCTCGGGTCGCCATCCACTGGGGGTAGACGCATGTCACGGCAAGCACGACGACCACGCTGGGTCGCCGCTGCCACCGTGACGTCCGCGGTGGTCCTGTCCGGGGCGGTGGGGCTGGCCGCGGCATGGGGCCTCGGTGACCAGCCCGACGCCGACGTCGCCGCGTCGCTGTCCGCGGGCGACACCCTCACGCCGGCCGACCCGAGCGCGTCGGCTCCCGCGCCGTACGTCGTAGCGCAGGTCACCGAGCAGCAGACGACGCTGACCCGACCCGACCCGTCCACCCGCCTGAGCGCCCACGGCTCCGACCTCTGGCGGGCCAGCGCCATCACCGACAACAGCATCCCGTCGGCCGCCCTGCGCGCGTACAAGACCGCCGCCGCCACGATGGCCGCCCGCCAACCCGGCTGCGGCATCACCTGGACCCTGCTCGCCGCGATCGGCCGGGTCGAGTCCAACCACGGCCAGTACGGCGGGTCCGTGCTCGGCAGCGACGGGGTGTCCCGGCCGGGCATCCGTGGCGTGGCCCTGGACGGCAACGGTGTCTCGGCGATCCACGACACCGACAACGGCCGCTTCGACGGCGACCGCGCCTGGGACCGCGCGGTCGGCCCGATGCAGTTCATCCCGAGCACCTGGGCGGCGGCGGGCCGCGACGGCGACGGCGACGGCGTGGCCTCGCCCAACGACCTCGACGACGCGGCGCTGGCCGCCGCCGACTACCTCTGCCCCGACGCCGGCAGCCTGAACACCCCCGGCGCGCTCCGGTCGGCGGTCTACCGCTACAACCACTCCGACTACTACGTCGACCTGGTGCTGTCGTTCAAGCGCGGCTACGAGACCGGCGTGTTCTCGGTGCCGTCACCTCCGCCGCTGGCGGTGCCCGCTCGTGGCGTGACGGCGGCGGGCGCGTGGACGCCGTCGGGCGCGCCCGTGACCGGCCCGGGCATCAGCGGCGGCAAGGGCGGCGGCGGCAGGGGAGCGACCGCGAGCGTCGAGGGCGACCAGTCCGGTCCCCAGGCCGCCACGGCGACCAGCCCGCCGGCGCCGATCGGCGCACCGGTCGCTCCGCCGGCCGGCCCGACGCCCACCGACCCGGCGCCGACGACTCCCACACCCGGGACGCCGACGCCCACCACGCCGACCCCGTCGCCGACCGGCCCACCGCCGTCGGACCCGGCGCCGACGACGCCCCCGCCGGCCGACCCGGAGCCGTCCCCCGAGGCGGGCGAGGTCACCGGCCTGCTCGCCGGCGAGCCCACCGCGTGGACCGTCGGCAACGTCGCCGTGGTCGTCGCCGACCCCGAGATCGACGCGCAGCTGACGGCCCTGGTCGGCACGGACGTCGTGGTGACGGTCCAGGCCGGCGTCGTGGTCGCCGTCGTCGCGGCCTGACCCGCTCGCCGGGCGGACGCCGGGCCGGTTCCAGCCGGCGCGACCCGCGGTACCGCTCGGTTTGCCTCGTTCAACCTGTGCGGCGAGGCGGGGGATCTGGCCTGCCGACGGTCATGGTGGGCAACCGCTCGGCCAGCGTCTGGCGGGTCGTCGTGGAAGGCTCGTGATGGGAAGATTGCGGCCCCGGATCGGCGGGCGGCGCGACCACTGGGCGCGGTCGGCGCGGCGCCGGCCCCGGGCTGCCCGCCGCCCCGCCGTAGCGCTGGGCGCCCTGCTGTGTGCCATGGGTCGGCGGCGCCGCACCTTCGGCCGGCGGTGCCCCAGGCCAGAGTCGAACTGGCGACCTTTCGCTTAGGAGGCGGCTGCTCTATCCACTGAGCTACTGGGGCGGTGCCACGGAATAGTAGCGGGGCGACTGAGCCCACGCCGAGCCGTCAATCTTGGTGGGCTCAGCCGTCAATCTTGGTGGGCCGAGCCGTCAATCTTGGTGGGCCGAGCCGTCAATGCTGGAGGACTGGGCAGGATGACCGCATGACCGACCCGACCCATGCCACCGCCATCCTGCGGCAGGTGGTGCTCGACACCACCGACGCGCGCGGTCTCGCGGAGTTCTACCGTGCCCTGCTCGGCTACCGGTACCTGCCCGACGACGAGCCGCCGCCCGAGGGGCAGGATGACCCCCGCGGCCGGGACTGGCTGGTGCTGCAAGGGGCCGCCGGGACCGCGCTGGCCTTCCAGCAGGTGCAGGAGCTTCCCGAGGCCACGTGGCCGGAGGGTGCCGTACCGCAGATGCTGCACCTGGACCTCAGCGTCCCCACCGCCGAGGACCTCACGGCGGAGCATCAACGCGTCCTCGGACTCGGGGCGCGCCTGCTGCTCGACCGCTTCGACGACGCCGAGGAGCCGCTGTACGTGTACGCCGACCCCGCGGGCCACCCGTTCTGCATCTTCGTCGGCTGACGCGAGAGAGGCGGGAAACCGGACTAGTCAGGCGATTCGGACAACCTCCTCCGGATTTGGCACAATGGGCCGGATGGCCGCGTCCGAGGTCCGGCCACCAGGCCCTCCTCGACCGCCAGGACCGCATGTGATCTACGACGGGCGTCACCGCGACGACGACAAGCCGCGGCGTCCCCTTCTGCGCGCCATCGCCATCTCCGTGGCGGTGGTGCTGGTCGCGCTGCTCGGCGGCGGCTTCGTGGTCTACCGCGACCTCGAGGGGAACATCACCGAGTCGCCGGCCTTCGAGGAGATCCTCGGCACGCGGCCCGAGGTGGTCGAGACCGACACCGGCCCGCACGGCCCGCTGAACGTGCTGATCCTGGGCGACGACACCCGGGTCGGGCAGCACAGCGTGCCCGGCGCGGACGCGACCCCGGGCCTGTCGGACACGACGATCCTGCTGCACGTCTCGGCCGACCGGAAGCGCGCCTACATGGTCAGCATCCCGCGCGACCTGATGGTGCCCCGGCCGGACTGCCGCAGCAAGACCGACAAGAGCCAGGTCGTGCCCGGCGCGGACGTGGCGCAGTGGAACGCCGCCTACGCCCTGGGCGGGCCGGCGTGCACCATCGCGCAGTTCGAGGAGATGACCGACATCCGCGTCGACCACTTCGTGGTGGTGCGGTTCGACAGCTTCCGCAACATGGTCGACGCGCTGGGCGGGGTGGAGATCTGCGTCCCCGAGGAGGTGGACGACCAGATCGGCAAGATCTACCTGCCCGAAGGCAGGTACAAGGCCACGGGGCAGCAGGCGCTGGACTACGTGCGCGTGCGCCACGTGCTCTCCGACAACGGCGACATCGGCCGGATGAAGCGGCAGCAGGCGTTCCTGGCGGCGATGACGAACAAGGCGATCTCGAAGGGCACGCTGCTCAACCCGGTCCGGCTCTACGGCTTCCTCGACGCGGCCACCAAGTCCCTCACCACCGACCCGGGCCTGCGCAAGCTCAGCGACCTGGTCGAGCTGGGCATGCAGCTGCAGGACATCGGCCTGGACCAGATCCAGTTCCTCACCATGCCCATCGGCCCCTACCCGCCCGACATCAACCGGCTCGCCCCCGGGGAGGGCGCCGACCGGCTGTGGAACGCGCTACGCCACGACCGCAGGCCGCCGCCGGCGCTGACCAGGTCCGCGACCCGGGCCTCCGACGGCACGCCCGGCGGGACGAAGAAGCAGCAGCAGGCCACCGACCCCGAACGCGAGGCCGAGGCCGCGGAGAACGGCCTCTGCGCCTGAGCCGGCGGTGCGCTGGCCTGGTTGTGGCCGATGCCCGCACGAGTCCCGGCTTGTGGCCCCAGACGGCAGCTTCGCTCGGCGTGTCGATGTCGGGATCGGCCACAAGCGCGACGAGCGCCGGCCAGGACGCTAGTCCCCGACCGCCTCGATGCCCCGCTTGACGATCAGCGGGTCGGCGGTCTCCACGACCTCGTGCTCCTTGCCCGGGTACTCGAACTGGGTCAGGAAGTGCCGCATGGCGTTGAGCCGGGCGCGCTTCTTGTCGTTGCTCTTGACCGTCGTCCACGGCGCGATGTCGCGGTCGGTGCGCCGGAACATCTCCTCCTTGGCCGCGGTGTAGGCGTCCCACTTGTCCAGCGACTTGATGTCGATCGGGGAGAGCTTCCAGCGGCGGACCGGGTCGACCTGTCGGATGATGAACCGGGTGCGCTGCTCGGCCTGGGTCACCGAGAACCAGAACTTGGTGAGCGTGATGCCGCTCTCGACCAGCATCTGCTCGAACAACGGCACCTGGCGCATGAACTCCTCGTACTCCTCGTCGTCGGCGAAGCCCATGACCCGCTCCACGCCGGCCCGGTTGTACCAGGAGCGGTCGAACAGCACGATCTCGCCGCGGGTCGGCAGGTGGCTGACATAGCGCTGGAAGTACCACTGGTTCTGCTCGCGGTCGCTGGGCTTGGTCAGCGCCACCGTGCGCGCGTAGCGGGGGTTCATGTGCTCCATGAACCGCTTGATGGTGCCGCCCTTGCCGGCCGCGTCGCGTCCCTCGAACAGCAGCACGTGCTTCCCGCCGGTCTCGGCGACCCAGTTCTGGAACTTCAGCAACTCGACCTGGAGCAGGTACTTCTGCTCGTCGTACACCTCGCGCGTCATGCGCTCGTCGTAGGGGTAGTTCTCCCGCCAGGTGTCCACGGCCCGCCCATGCGGGTCGATCAGGATGGGGTCGTCGTCGTGGTCCTCACCGACCGAGTAGCCCTCGGTGTGCAGCATGTCGATGTACTCGCGGACGTTCTGCAGCATGCCGCGCAGGATAGGGCATCGCGGGCCGGGACCCCGCGCGTCAGGTCGCCTTCTCCACCCGTACGCCGACCAGCCCCGACGAGGTCGCGAACCGCTCCATGCACGTGGCCACCAGGTCGACCGCCTCGGCGAGGATCTCCTCGTCGCCGTACAGCTCGTGCTCGAAGGCGAGCTGGAACAGCCGGTCGCCGACCTCGACGCCCAGCTCGGCGTGCAGCGGCCGGGCGCGGGCGTCGAGCAGGCCCAGCCCGCTGGCCAGGTCGAACAGCGTCCGGGCGGTCCGGCGGTTGTGCTCGCGGCCGAACCGCTCGATCGCGGGGTTCGCGCGTCCTCGCAGCCAGATCATCACGAACGCCGGCCGCTGCCGGAGCACCGAGACGTAGGCCTGCATCGTGCAGGTGACGATGCTGCGGACCGAGAGCTCGGTCAGCCGGTCCAGGTCGGCCGTCACCTGGTCGTCCATCGCGGCGATGTCGCGTTCGACGAGGGCCAGCAGGATCGCGTCCCGGTCGGCGAAGTACTGGTACAGCGACGCCACCGGGATGTCGGCGTGGGCGGAGATGGACCGGGTCGTGACGGCGTCGACGCCGTCGGTGACGACCAGCCCGCTCGCCGCGTCCAGGATCCGGGCCACCCGGCCGATCGACCGCGACTGCTGCGGGACCCGGCGCCGGGCGGCGGCCGGTTCGTGCGTCCGGGAGCGCCCTCTCGCGCGACCCGCCGATGCTCCCCCGTCGACCATCGGCTCCTCCGTCAGCCTGGGACGTTCTGGCCCTTCCCGAGAACGGTTACCCCGCCTTCGCTCACCACGAACCCCCGGCGGCGGTCCTCCGCGTGGTCCACCCCGATCAGCGCCCCGTCGGGCACCACGACGTTCTTGTCGAGGATCGCGTTGCGCACCACCGCGCCACTGCCGATCCTGACGTTGTCGAGGACCACGCTGCTCTGCACCGCGGCGCCCTCTGCGACGTGCACGCCGGTGCCGACGACGGAGCGGTCCACGCTGGCCCCGGACACGATCGAGCCCTGGCACACGATCGAGTCGCGCACGGTGGCACCGGAGACGAACTTCGCCCCGGGCAGCTGCGGATGAGAGGTGAAGATCGGCCAGTCGGTGTTGTACAGGTTGAAGTTCGGCAGGGCGGACACCAGGTCGAGGTGCGCCTCGTGGTAGCTGTCCAGCGTCCCCACGTCGCGCCAGTAGTCCCGGTCGCCGCCCTCCGTCGTGCCCGGGACCTCGTTGCGCTTGAAGTCATAGACGCAGGCGCGGCCCTGCTCGACCATCATCGGGATGATGTCGCCGCCCATGTCGTGGCGGGAGGTGGCCTCCTCGGCGTCCTGCTCCAGCGCCTCCACGAGCGCGTCGGTGGTGAACACGTAGTTGCCCATGGAGGCGAAGACCTCGTCCGGGGAGTCCGGGAGTCCCGGCGGGTCCGCCGGCTTCTCCAGGAACTCGGAGATGGACAGGCCGTCCTGGTCGGTCTTGATCACGCCGAACTGCCAGGCGTCCTTGCGCGGCACCCGGATGCCGGCGACGGTGGCCCCGGCGCCGGACTCGATGTGCGCGTGCACCATCTGCGAGGCGTCCATCCGGTAGACGTGGTCGGCGCCGAACGCGACGATGTAGGTCGGCTTCTCGTCGGCGATCAGGTTCATCGACTGGTAGATCGCGTCGGCGCTGCCGAGGTACCACTTCGGTCCCCGTCGCTGCTGAGCGGGCACGGGGGTGATGTAGTTGCCGAGCATGGCGGACATCCGCCAGGTCAGCGCGATGTGGCGGTCCAGCGAGTGCGACTTGTACTGGGTCAGCACCGCGATCTTGAGGTACCCGGCGTTGACCAGGTTCGACAGCGCGAAGTCGATCAGGCGGTAGGAGCCGCCGAAGGGGACCGCGGGCTTGGCTCGGTCCAGGGTCAGGGGCATCAGTCGCTTTCCCTCACCGCCGGCCAGGACGATACCGAGCACACGTTGCATGGGCCGACCCTAGCCGTTCATGGCACCGTGGCCATAGGTTCGTCGCCATGCGCGTGGCCATCCTGACCCGAGAGTTCCCCCCCGACGTGTACGGCGGTGCAGGAGTCCATGTGGACTTCCTGGTCCGCGAGCTGCGCCGGCTGGCCGACGTCGAGGTGCACTGCATGGGCGGGCCCCGCGAGGGCGCCGTGGCGCACACCGAGGACGACCCTCGGCTCACCGGCGCGAACCCCGCGTTGCGGATCCTGGCCGCCGACCTGGAGATCACCGCCGGCGTCGGCGCCGCCGACCTGGTGCACTCCCACACCTGGTACGCCAACATGGCCGGCCACTGGGCCAAGCTGCTCTACGACGTCCCGCACGTGCTGACCGCGCACTCCCTGGAGCCCCAGCGGCCGTGGAAGGCCGAGCAGCTGGGCGGCGGGTACCGGCTGTCCAGCTGGGCCGAGCGCACGGCGTACGAGTCGGCGGACGCGGTGGTGGCGGTCAGCAACGGCATGCGCGCCGACGTCCTGTCCGCCTACCCGGCGCTGGACCCGGGCCGGGTGCACGTCATCCACAACGGCATCGACGCGGACTTCTACCGCCCCGACCACCGCACCGTGGTGCTGGACCGGCTGGGCGTGGACCTGAACCGGCCGTACGTCGCCTTCGTGGGTCGCATCACCCGGCAGAAGGGCGTGCCCCACCTGCTGCGCGCCGGGATGATGCTGGACGCCGACGTCCAGCTGGTCCTGCTCGCCGGCGCGGCCGACACCCCGGAGCTCAAGGCGGAGACCGACCAGGCCATCGCCGACCTGAGGACGTCGCGCGACGGCGTGTTCGTGGTCTCGGAGATGCTGCCCCGCGAGGACGTCC
The DNA here is from genome assembly GCA_044866695.1 of Nocardioidaceae bacterium. Classification (GTDB taxonomy): domain Bacteria; phylum Actinomycetota; class Actinomycetes; order Propionibacteriales; family Nocardioidaceae; genus JBIOUF01. Next base: position 13,940 of record JBIOUF010000157.1, read on the forward strand.
GGCAGGTGCTCACCCAGGCTCTGGCGTTCGTGTGCCCTTCGGTCTACGAGCCGTTGGGCATCGTCAACCTCGAGGCGATGGCCTGCGAGACCGCGGTCGTGGCCAGCCGGGTCGGCGGCATCCCCGAGGTCGTCGCGGAGGGCGAGACCGGGCTGCTGGTGGACTGGACCCCCGGCGACCCCGCGGGCTTCGAGGAGCGGCTCGCGGCGGCCATCAACCGGCTCGCGCGCGACCCGGCGGAGGCCAGGCGGATGGGCCTGGCGGGCCGCGCTCGCGCGGTCCGCGAGTTCGGCTGGGACGCGGTGGCGGCGCGTACCGTCCAGCTCTACTCCTCGCTGGTCTGACCGGTCGGGACGGCGGGCAAGGAGAAGCTTGCGCCGGGGGCGTCGACCCTTGGTAAAGGTTGCGGAACCTTCCATGAAGAGCGCGCGATTTTCCGCCGACTCGGGCATGCTCGACTTGCCCGACGACCGTCTCTGAACGACACTGAGTGGTCGTGCAGCCCGTCGGGCGGGGGCGTCGGGGCCGCAGTCGGCTGCTGGGCAGGGGAGGTCCGACCACGTGAGAGTCGCCGTGACCGGGGCAACCGGGGTGCTCGGGCGGCCAGCCGTCCCCGCGCTGGTGGCCGCCGGTCACCAGGTCGTGGGCATGGCCCGCACGCCGGCCAAGGCAGAGCTCCTCACCAGCTGGGGCGCCGAGACCCGCTCCGCCACCCTGTTCGACGACCGGTCGCTGGTGCGGCTGTTCGAGGGCTGCGACGCCGTGGTGAACCTGACCTCCGCGCTCCCGGTGGGCCGCCGGGCCCGGGCCCCGTGGGCGTGGCGGACGCAGGACCGCATCCGCACCGAAGGGGTCCGCCACGTCGTCTCGGCAGCCCGCGAGGCGGGGGTGCGCCGCCTGGTCCAGGACAGCGTCTCGTGGCTCTACGCCGACCAGGGCTCGGCCTGGATCGACGAGTCCTCGCCCGTGGAGATCACCCGGGCCACGGAGCCCGCGTCGATGGGCGAGTGCGCCGTCCAGGAGTTCTCCGACTGCGCCCACACCGCGGTGGTGCTGCGGTTCGGGGGGGTCATCGGCGACGACGCCGCCACCAGGTGGTCGCTCCGGTCGGTCGCCCGCGGCCGTCCGATCGGCCAGGGTGACCCCGACGGATGGACCCATGTCGTGCACGCCGACGATGTGGGGCCCTGCGTGGCCGCGGCCCTGGACGTGCCCGGCGGGGTCTACAACGTGGGCGCCGAGCCGGTCCTGCGTCGCGACCTCGTCGCGGGCTTCGCCGCCGCGGTCGGCAGCCGGCGAGCTGGGTTCGTCGGCCCGATGACCCGCCGGCTCGGCGGCACCCGGGCCGAGCCGTTCGGCCGGTCCCTGCGCGTGGACTCCTCGCGGTTCACCTCCATGAGCGGCTGGGGCCCTCGACGCGGGCGCTTCGACCCCTCGTGGCTGGCCGGGCTCGCCGAGCCCGCGCTGGCCCGGTGAGCGGCTCCCGGCCCGAGGAGGACCCGGCGGCCGCCACGCCGGAGGCGCGGCGCCGGCGACGGGACGGGGTCTTCCACGACGTGCTCCCCGACCGCACCCGCGACGAGACCGACGAGACCGACCGGCCCGACCCGGGTGGGCGCGCCGCCGGCCGCGACGACTGGCTGCGCGACCAGGTGCCCCCGCACCACGGCTGAGCCGCTCCCGGCGGCCGGCGCCCGACCGTCGAGCTTGGGCCCGGTCGAGTCGATGGCGAGCGCCGTCCAGCCCTGCGACTGCCACGGCGCCGACCCCGATGGCCCGCCGACGCCCTCGCCGAGTCGGCCCAGGTTGTGCCGGCTCGGCGGTCGAGTGGGCGGAGGTTGTGCCAGGTGAGGGGTCGAGTGGGCGGAGGTTGTGCCGGGTGGGGGGTCGAGTGGGCGGAGGTTGCGCCGGCTCGCGGGGGTTACGCCGGGCCGCCGCGGGAGACCAGCGCGTCGCGGATTCGGCTGAGCAGGACGACGTCCTCGGGGGTGCCGTCCGGCTCGTCGTTGCTGGGGAAGAACCGCTCCTTCGCTCCTGGTGTAGGGCACGACCACGCCGAGGTACACGACCGCGGCGAGGATCGGGAAGGCGATCAGCGCATTGAGGAACGGCGCGACGCCCACCCCGCCGACCACGATCGTGCCGATCTCGGCCGACCCGGCCACCTGCTCACGTAGGCCAGCAGCAGGTCGGTGAACGCCGTGACGACCGCGGTGAACGCGGTGCCCATCATGAGGCGACCGCGAGCTCGACCAGGTTGCCCCTGAGGAAAGGGGAAAGCCGACTCGTCGGTGCGGACAGGCCGCAACCTACCCGGCGAGCACCGGGGAGAGGAACGCCGAGACCCCTGCGGCGGCGAGGCGCTCGGCGTCCTCGCGGGGTGCCGCGACCACGACCAGGCCACCGGTGACCAGGCCGTCGTCGCGGGCGTCGGGCTCGGGGATGGCGACCACCGGGACCGCTGTGGCGACGACCTGGGCGTGCTTCCCCTGGGGGTCGGCCGCCAGGACGTCGATCCGGTCGCCGACCGAGAGCAGGGGAACCGTCGCGGCGTCGCCGAGGCGGATGGGCACGGCGACCCGCCCCGGGTAGCCGGACACGAGCGACGGAGCGACCACGCGGACGTCGGTGACCGGCTCGCCCCTGCGCAGCGGCGCCGCGGTGGTGCGCCCGACCAGCGAGCCTGGCACCGCGACCGCGCCGTCCGGCACCGTGCCCGGGGGCAGCCGGACGACGGCGAGGTCGGCGGTGTCGAGGACCTCCCCGCCGGGCAGGTCCCGGGCCGCGACCACCGCGGCGGCCGTCGCCGGTGGCGCCGGGGACACCGCGCGCAGCCCGGCGAGGACGGCCAGCGCCGCACACGCCACCGCCAGCGGCCGGCGGCGGGCCAGGACGGCGCGACGGACGCGGCGGCGGACCATGGCCAAGCGGTTCATGCGCGCCACCGTAGGCCGGTCCTCGCCGTGGCCGCCGAGCTCGTCCACAGGCCCGCGCCCCGCCGATGTGCGATGATTGGCACTCGGAGCCTCAGAGTGCCAACGCGCGCGATCCGAGAGGAGCGACGATGCCGACCTACCAGTACTCCTGCACGGACTGCGGGCACTTCTTCGAGCAGGTCCAGAGCTTCAGCGAGGACTCGCTGACCGTGTGCCCGCAGTGCCAGGGCCGCCTCCGCAAGGTCTTCAACGCCGTGGGCGTGGTGTTCAAGGGCTCCGGCTTCTACCGCACCGACAGCCGTACCGACGGCCGCAAGAGCGAGCGCGCGGGCGAGGGGGGCGAGACCACGGGCGGCGGGTCCGGCAGCGGCGAGCCCAAGAGCGGGGAGAAGAAGAGCGGGCAGAAGGCGGGGGGCGCAGGCACGGGCGCCGGCCAGACCGGCTCGGGAGCCACCGCCAAGGCCGGCGCCGGCAGCAGCGCCGCCTGAGACGGCCGGACCCGGGCACGGGGCAGAATGTCGGCCGTGTCCGAGACCGCCCGCGTGCCGCGCCGCCGGTTCCGGGACCTGCCGCGCTGGGGCCGCTGGACGACCTACGTCGTGGTGGCGCTCGTCCTGGTCCTGGTGGCCGCCGCGGTCGGGGCCGTGCTCACGGTGCGCCGGTCCTTCCCCGACGTCGACGGGACCATCGACCTGCCGGGGCTGGACGAGACGGTGACCGTGCTGCGGGACGGCCACGGCATCCCGCAGGTGTACGCCGACACTCCCCACGACCTGTTCTACGCGCAGGGCTACGTGCAGGCGCAGGACCGGTTCTTCGAGATGGACGTCCGCCGGCACATCACCGCCGGGCGTCTCTCGGAGCTGTTCGGGGCCGACACCCTCGACACCGACAAGGCGATCCGGGTGATGGGCTGGCGGCAGATCGCGCAGCGCGAGCTGGACCTGCTCAGCCCGGAGACGCTGCGCGCCCTGGAGTCGTTCAGCGAGGGGGTGAACGCCTACATCCGCGAGCACCCGCCGAGCCAGATGTCGCTGGAGTACACCTTGCTCGCAGCGACCGGCCTGGACTACCAGGTCGAGGACTGGACGCCGGTGGACTCGGTGTCCTGGCTCAAGGCCATGGCCTGGGACCTGCGGACCAACATGGAGGACGAGGTCGAGCGCGCGCTGCTCTCGGCGCGGCTGGTCCCCTCGCGGGTGGACCAGCTGTTCCCGCCGTATCCCTACGACCGCCACCGTCCGGTCCTCGAGCGCGGGGCCGTCGTCGAGGGCAGGTTCGACCCGGACGCCCGGCCCAGGTTCGCGCCGGTGTTCCCGCTGGCCGACGGCGCGCAGGCGGCGTTCGGGGCGGTGGCCCGTGCCGTCGCCGCCGTACCCCCGCTGGTCGGCACCGGCGACGGGGTGGGCAGCAACGGCTGGGTGGTCGACGGCGAGCACTCCAAGACCGGGATGCCGATCCTCGCCAACGACCCGCACCTGGCCCCGATGCTGCCGAGCATCTGGTACCAGATGGGGCTGCACTGCCGAGAGCTCACCTCCGGGTGCCCGTACGACGTCGCCGGGTTCACCTTCGCCGGGCTGCCGGGCGTGGTCATCGGGCACAACCGGCAGGTCGCCTGGGGCTTCACCAACCTCGGGCCGGACGTCACCGACCTGTATCTGGAGAAGGTGCGCGGCACCCGCTACCTGTTCCGTGGCCGCTACCGCCCCCTGGCCAGCCACGACGAGACCGTCGAGATCGCCGGGGAGCGGCCGTTCACCTTCGCGGTGCGCCGGACCAGGCACGGGCCGCTGCTCTCCGACGTGTCCGAGCAGCTGTCCACCGTCGGCGCCAACGCGCCGGTCTCCGGCGACTCGCCGGCCCGCGGCACCGGCTACGCGGTCGCGCTGGCCTGGTCCGCACTGCGGCCGAACCGGACCGCCGACGCCCTGTTCGAGATCAACCGGGCCACCGACTGGGCGTCGTTCCGCGCCGCGGCGAGCAAGTTCGCGGCGCCCAGCCAGAACATGGTGTACGCCGACCGCGACGGCCACATCGGCTACCAGTCGCCCGGCCTGATCCCCGTACGCCGCCCCGCCCACACCGGCAACTGGCCCGTGGCCGGCTGGACCGGCCGCGACGAGTGGAGGGGGTTCATCCCGTTCGAGGCGCTGCCGACCGCCACCGACCCGGAGGAGGGGTTCTTCGCCACGGCGAACCAGCCGGTGGTGGGTCCTGGCTACCCCTACCGGCTCGGCGAGCCACAGGCGTTCGGCTACCGCAGCCAGCGGATCGTCGACCTGCTGCGCAAGGGCGGGACCCTGTCGGTCGACGACATGGCCGAGATCCAGCTGGACACCCGCAACGGCTTCGCCCCCGAGCTGGTGCCCTACCTGCTCGACGTCGACCCTGGCACGTCGTACTACCGGCAGGGCCAGCGGCTGCTGCGCGGCTGGGACTTCACCCAGCCGGCCGACTCCGCGCCGGCGGCGTACTACAACGCGGTGTGGCGGCACCTGCTGGCCCTGGCCTTCCACGACCAGATGCCCGAGGACACCTGGCCGGAGGGAGGGGACCGCTGGTTCGAGGTGGTGCGCGGCCTGCTGGCCCGGCCCAACAGCGAGTGGTGGGACGACGTCGACACCACCGACGTCCGGGAGAGCCGCGACGACGTCCTCGAGCAGGCGATGCGGGACGCCCGTGACGAGCTGGTCCGGCTGCAGGCGCGCGACCCCTCCGGCTGGCGCTGGGGGCACCAGCACGTGCTCGACCTGGAGAACCAGACGGTCGGCCAGTCCGACGTGGGGCTGGTCCGGCGGCTGCTCAACCGCGGCGGCTACGAGCTGGGCGGCGGCACGTCGATCGTGGACGCCACCGGGTGGACCGCGTCCGAGGGCTACCAGGTGGACTGGGTGCCCTCGATGCGCATGGTGGTGTCGCTGCGCGACCTGGACGAGTCGACGTGGGTCAACCTCACCGGCGCCAGCGGCCACGCGTTCGCCGACCACTACACCGACCAGACCGAGCTCTGGGCCTCCGGGCGCACGCTGGGGTGGCCGTTCACCGCGGCGGCGGTGAAGGACGCCGCGGAGCACACGCTCACCCTGGCGCCGGCAGCGCAGTGATCCCCGAGGGCGTGGCCGCGGCGGTGACCGCCCGGTCGTGGTCTCCGGCGGGGACCCGGTCCAGCACCTCGCCGTCGTACAGCAGCACGCAGGTGGGCGTGCCCACGGGGACCCGGCCCAGGGCCCGGTCGTAGGAGCCGCCCCCGCGACCCAGCCGGACGCCCCGGCGGTCCACCGCCAGGCCCGGCACCAGCACGACGTCGGCGGTCGCGACGGCCTCGCGGCCCAGCGGCGGCCCGGCCGGCTCCAGCAGCCCTCGCCGGGCGCGGAGCAGGGGACCGGTGTGGGCCGCCCAGTCCAGGTCGTCGTCCGGCAGCAGCACGGGGAGGATCACCCGGCGCCCGGCCGCGGCGAGGCGCTCCAGGAGCGGGCCGGTGCCGGGCTCGGTCCCCACCGAGACGTACGCCGCCACCGTCGCCGCCCGGCGCAGCGGCGGCCAGGCGGTCAGCGCCTCGGCGAGCGACTCGGCGGCCTGGGTCATCTCCAGCAGAGTGCGGCGCCGCCGCACCGTCACCAGCCGGTCGCGCAGCGCCGTCTTCTGCGCGGCCAAGGCGTCCAGGGCGTCCACGTGGCGAACCTACGCGCCCCCTACGATCAAGCCCATGAGCGAGGAAGGGCTGCGTCTCGCGCGCGACAAGATGCTGGCCGAGGGCGTCGACCCGACCGCGATCGAGGTGTTCAGCCACTACTACCGGCGGCTGGAGAGCGGCGAGACCGGGATGGTGCCCGAGTCCACCATCGAGCCGCTGGAGTCCCCCTCGCTGGCCGACGCCGACGTGCCCGACGACGTGGCGCGGGCGGCGCTGGGCAGGACGGTCGTGGTCAAGCTCAACGGCGGGCTGGGGACGTCGATGGGGCTGGACCGGGCCAAGACCTTGCTCACCGTGCGGGAGGGGCTGACCTTCCTCGACGTGATCGCCCGGCAGGTTCTGGCGGCCAGACGGCGGTACGACGTGCGGCTGCCGCTGGTGTTCATGGACAGCTTCCGCACCCGCCAGGACACGCTGGCGGCGCTGGCGGCGTACCCCGACCTGCCCGACCCCGTGCTGCCGCTGGACTTCCTGCAGAACAAGGAGCCCAAGCTTCGTGCCGACGACCTCACGCCGGTCAGCTGGCCGGCCGACCCCGCGCTGGAGTGGTGCCCGCCCGGGCACGGCGACCTCTACACGGCGCTGCACGGGACCGGTCTCATCGATGCGATGCTGGCCGAGGGCTTCACGCAGGTGTTCGTGTCCAACTCCGACAACCTCGGCGCCACCCCGGACCCTCGGGTGGCCGGCTGGTTCGCCGCCAGCGGCGCGCCCTTCGCGATCGAGGCGGTGCGCAGGACGCCCAGCGACCGCAAGGGCGGCCACTTCGCGCGCCGCAAACGCGACGGGCGGGTGGTGCTGCGCGAGACGGCGCAGACCCTGCCCGAGGACGCCGGGGCGCTGGCCGACCTGGACCGGCACCGGCACACCTCCACCAACAACCTGTGGTTCGACATCGCGGCAATGCGGTCGCTGCTTGACGAGCGCGGGGGCGTGCTCGGCCTGGCGATGATCAAGAACGCCAAGACCGTGGACCCGTCGGACCCGGGCAGCCCCGGCGTGCTGCAGATCGAGACCGCCATGGGCGCCGCGGTCGAGGTGTTCGACGGGGCGACGACGGTGGAGGTGGGCCGGGACCGGTTCGTCCCGGTGAAGACCACCAACGACCTGCTGGTGCTGCGGTCGGACTGCTACGAGCTCGACGACGACGCGGTGCTGCGTCCGGTGTCCGGCCAGGTCCCGTTCGTCGACCTGGGGCCGGCGTACCGGCACGTGGAGGGGTTCGAGAAGCGCTTCCCCGAGGGCGTGCCGAGCCTGCGGGACGCCACGCGGCTGGTGGTGCGGGGGGACTGGACGTTCCGCGCCGGGGTGCGGGTGGTGGGCTCGGTGGAGGTCGGTGAGGAGGGGTCGTCGGGCGAGGTGCCGGCCGGGACCACCCTGACGGGGAACGGCTCGACGTAGGGTCGCCCTCATGGCGTTCGTCCCGCGGTCCGAGGCGCCGCCGGTGTCCGTCGAGGACCACGTCGCGCGGATCCTGGCGTCGGTGCGGCCGCTCCCGCCGTTCGAGCAGCCGCTGCTGGAAGCCGTCGGCCTGCCGGTCTGCGAGGACGTCGTGTCGCCGATGGACGTGCCGCCGTTCGACAACTCCGCGATGGACGGATACGCGGTGCGCGCCGCCGACCTGGAGGGCGCCGCCGACGGCGCGCCGGTCCGGCTGCCGGTCGTGGGGGAGTCCGCGGCGGGAGGCGCCGGGCTGCTCGCCCTGGCGCCCGGTGCCGCGGTCAGGATCATGACCGGCGCTCCGGTGCCGCACGGCGCGGACGCCGTGGTGCCGGTCGAGTGGACCGACGCCGGGGCCGCCACCGTCGAGGTCACCGGCGCGCCGAGCCCCGGCCAGCACATCCGCCGCCGGGGCGACGACGTGACGGTCGGGGAGGTGCTGCTCGAGGACGGCAGCCTGCTGGGGCCCAGGCAGGTCGGGCTGCTCGCCGGGGTCGGGCGCAGCCAGGTCCGGTGCCGCCCGCGGCCGCGGGTCGTCGTGATCTCGACCGGGTCGGAGCTGCGCGAGCCGGGCGTCCCGCTCGGCGCGGACTCCATCTACGACGCCAACTCCTTCATGCTCGCGGCGGCGGCGCGAGCCGCGGGCGCGACCGCCTACCGCGTCGGCATCGTGTCCGACGATCCGGAGACGTTCGGCGACGCGCTCTCCGACCAGCTCGTGCGCGCCGACCTGGTGGTGACCAGCGGCGGGGTGAGCAAGGGTCAGTACGACGTGGTCAAGGAGGTGCTCTCCGACCTCGGCACGGTGTGGTTCGGCGAGGTGATGATGCAGCCCGGGAAGCCGCAGGGGTTCGGCCACGTCGGTCCCGACGAGACGCCGATCTTCGCGCTGCCGGGCAACCCGGTGTCGTCGTACGTCTCCTTCGAGATGTTCGTGCTGCCGGCGGTCCGCACCTTGATGGGCCGGCTGCCCGTGCGCCGGCCGACCGTCCGCGCCACGGTCACCGAGGGGTTCGCCTCCATCCCGGGCAAGCAGCAGCTGGTGCGGGCCAGGTTCGAGATGGGCCCGGACGGCAACCGGGTCACCCGGGTGGGCGGCCATGGCAGCCACCTGCTCGGCGACCTGTCGCAGGCCAACGCGCTCCTGGTGGTGCCGGCGGAGGCCCCGTCGGTGGCGGCCGGGTCGGTGGGCGAGGTCCTCGTGCTCGACCGGGACTTCTGATGGGCGCCGAGCCGCCACCCGGGTCGCCCTCGGGCGGCCTCACCCACGTCGACGAGTCCGGAGCCGCGCGGATGGTGGACGTCTCGGCCAAGGCGGTCACCGCCCGCCAGGCCACCGCGCGCGGGCGGGTCCGGGTCTCCGCCGAGGTGGTCGGCCTGCTTCGCGGCGAGGGCGTCCCCAAGGGCGACGCGCTCGGGGTCGCCCGGATCGCCGGCATCATGGCCGCCAAGCGGACGCCGGACCTGGTCCCGCTGTGCCATCCGCTCGCGATCAGCGGGGTGTCGGTCGACCTCGAGGTCGCCGACGACGCGGTCGAGATCGCTGCGACCGTGCGCACCGCGGACCGCACCGGCGTGGAGATGGAGGCGCTGACCGCGGTGTGCGTGGCCGCGCTGGCCCTGGTCGACATGGTCAAGGCGGTGGACCGGGCCGCCGTCATCGACGACGTCCGCGTGACCGCCAAGTCCGGCGGACGCAGCGGCGAGTGGAGCCGACCGTGAAGGCAGCCGTGGTGGTCGCCTCCAACCGCGCCGCGGCCGGGGTGTACGACGACGCCACCGGACCGCTGCTGGTCACGGCGCTCACCGAGGCCGGGTTCACCACCGACGCCCCGGCAGTCGTGCCCGACGGCGAGCCGGTCGCCGCGGCGATCCGCGACGCCGTGGCCGCGGGCGCGCGGGTGGTGCTCACCACCGGGGGCACCGGGATCACCCCGACCGACCGCACGCCCGAGGTCACCAGGGCGGTGCTGGACTTCGAGATCCCAGGCATCGCGGAGGCGCTGCGGGCCCAGGGCGTGGCGAAGGGCGTCCCGACGGCGGCCCTGTCCCGTGGGGTCGCCGGGGTCTGCGGCCAGGCGCTGGTGGTGAACCTGCCCGGGTCGCGGGGCGGGGTCCGGGACGGGCTGGAGGTCGTCGTACCGCTGCTGCGGCACGCGGTCGAGCAGATCGCCGGGAGCGACCACTGAGCCCGGCCGCCGGCTCGTGGCGCTCGGTCGACCTGCGCCATGGACCTCTGCGGCTGCGGCCGCTGCGCGCCGGCGACGCCCCGGCCTGGCGCGAGGTGCGCGACCGCAACCAGGAGTGGCTGCGCCCGTGGGAGGCGACCCTCCCACCCGGGGACCGGTCCGCGCCCGGCTCGTTCCGCAGCATGGTCCGCGACCTGCGGCGGCAGGCCCGCGCCGGCCGCTGCCTGCCGCTGGCCGTCCTGGTCGACGGCCGGTTCGCCGGGCAGGTCACCGTGAACAACATCGTGGGCGGATCGGCACGCTTTGCTCACCTCGGCTACTGGATCGACCAGCGGCACGCCGGCCGGGGGCTGATCCCCATCGCGGTCGCGCTGACCGTCGACCACTGCCTGCGCACGATGGGCCTGCACCGCATCGAGGTCGCGATCCGCCCCGAGAACGCCGCCTCCCTCCGCGTCGTCGAGAAGCTCGCCCTCACGCCGATCGGCTTCGCGCCCCGCTACCTGCACATCGCCGGGGAGTGGCGCGACCACAGGCTCTTCGCCGTCACCGCCGAGGAGGTCCCCCGTGGCCTGCTCGCCCGCTTCCTGGAGGGCCGGGGGGCGGTCAGCCCGTAGCCAAGATTCCCATGCTGTGCGGACGTTCTGGCAGGTGGTCGCGCCGGCGCCTCCTCTCGCGCCAGGCGAAACCCCTGGTTTCACATCAGTCACAAGAGTTCTTGTACGACACACCGTTGTCGCTGCGCCCCATCAACAACATGCGCTCCTACGGTTGACCCGTGGATCTTTCCGGCGTGATCTTCGTGGTGCTTGCCCTGGTCTGGGCGGCCGTCCTCGTCCCCAAGCTGCTCCGCCACCATGACGAGGTCGCGAGGACTCGCGCGGTGGACCGGTTCTCGGCCAGCACCCGGGTGCTCGCCCGGCGCGAGCCGGTCGACGGGAGGAGCGCCCAGCTGGTGGTCACCCCGACCACAGCCAGCGCCCGGACCTCCGAGCCTCGTCCCGGCACCCTCCGGCGCGCGGCCGCGAAGGCGGCGGCCCGTCGGCGCCGGCGCGTCCTCGGGCTGCTCCTGGCCGTGCTCACCGGGGTCGTCGTCGCCCTCGCGTTGGGCGCCCTGCCGTGGTGGTCGGCCGCGGTCCCGTCCGGGCTCCTCGGCGGTTACCTCGTGCTCTGCCGGGTGCTGGTCCGGCGCGAGAGCGCGGGGAGCCGCGCCCTGCGGTCGGAGTCCCCTGCCGCCCCAACCCAGACGGACCCGGTCGTCGTCGCCGAACCCCCCGCGACGGGCGAGGCCGTGACCCAGGAGACTGCCGGCCCGCCCGTGGAGGAGCGCGAGCCCACGGGTGCCACCGAGCTCTCGGCCCACGAGGACACCGTCACCATCCGCCGAGAGGACCTCGAGCAGGCCGGCTCGCTGTGGGACCCGCTGCCGGTAACCTTGCCGACCTACGTCGGCAAGCCCCGGGCCCGGCGCACCGTCCGCACCATCGATCTCACCGCGCCGACGGTCGCCTCGTCGGGCCGCGACGCCGCGGACAGCCGGCTGGTCGCGGACGCGGCCGAGACCGAGCCCGTCGAGGAGCCGCGTCGCGCCGTCGGCTCCTGAGCCGGTCGAACCGCCCGGCGCCGGATGGTAGATTCTGTCCTCGCGCCGTACGGCGCTTGGGGCTGTGGCGCAGTTGGTAGCGCGTCTCGTTCGCAATGAGAAGGTCAGGGGTTCGAATCCCCTCAGCTCCACCAAACCCGCTGGTCAGATGCCCTGCCGGATCCTGAGATCAGGAGCAGGCAGTGGCAAGTCAGCACAAACTCAGCACAAAGTCGGTCTGTAGGCCGACCGCCTCGGCCCGTCTGGGCCGCTCTCGGCCGGCCGCGGCACGGCTCGAACACCTCGTCTGCATGACGACCACGACACCTTCCGAGACGGCGCTGGGCCCCGTTCTCACCCTGTCCCAGCTGGCCGCCCAGCTCGGTGTCAGCGTGCAGACCCTCTACGACTTGCGCAGCCAGGGCCGTGGCCCCCGGGGGTTCCGGGTCGGCCGCGAGCTTCGCTTCCGGGTCAGCGAGATCGCCGCCTGGCTCGCCCAGATGGAGGCCGCCGACGCTGAGCGACACCCACGCGAGGCCGGCTGATGCGCACCGGCCGGCCCCGCACCCCGATCGGCACCCACGGCGCGATCAACACCCGGCGGGAAGGCGGTCGCGTGGTCGCCGAGGCCCGCGTCCGCGACCTCGATGGTCGGCTGCGGCAGGTCAGAGCCTCAGGGCCGACCGCCGCCGCCGCGCGAGCGCGGCTCCTGGTGCGGATCCGGGAGCGACCGGCCCTGCCGAGCGCCGGTGTCTTGCGGCCGACGAGCTCGTTCGCCGATCTCGCCGACCTGTGGCTGGCGGATCTCGACCTGGGCGACCTCGCCGGCAACACCAAGGAGAACTACCGGACCTGCCTGCGGCTCCACGTCCGCCCGGCCTTCGAGCACTACACCCTCGCCGAGGTGACCACCGGCCGGGTCGAGTGGTTCCTGGCCAAGCAGGCGAAGGTGTCGCCCTCGCAGGCCAAGCAGACCCGGACGATGCTCAACATGCTCTTCGGCTACGCGCTGCGCCACGACGCCATTGCCCGCAACCCGGTCGAAGGTACGTCGCAGCTGCGACGAGCCAAGACGACACCTCAGGCGCTGACGATCCACCAGATCGCCTCGATCCGCGCGGCAGCAGCCATATGGCGAAGCGAACCCGGTCTCCCCGGCCCCAAACCCGACGGCCAGGTCCGCGACATCATCGAGGTCCTGCTTGGCACCGCCATGCGCCCAGGGGAGGTGCTCGCACTTCGTCCCTGTGACATCGAAGACGTGCCCACCGGGATGGTCGCCAGCGTCAACGGCACCGTCGTCCAGCGCAAGGGGAGCGGAGCCGAGCGGCAGCCTCGACCGAAGACCGACGCGTCGATCAGGCGCATCCCGGTCCCTGAGTTCGCGGCCGTCGTCCTGCGGCGCCGGATCGCCGACATGCCCCCCAGTGCCACCACTCGGACCATCTTCGCCAGCCGGGCCGGAACCCCGCTCAGTCCGTACAACGTTCGGCGAACCTTCCGGGAATTCCTCCAGCTCGCCGGCCTGGCTGACAGCGGGATCAGTCTGCGGTGGTACCGGCGGACCGGGGCGACCGTGATCGCACGCGGCATCGGGACCGACGCAGCCGCCGCCTTCCTCGGACACACCTCCACCGTGATCACCGAGGGGCATTACATCGAGCCGGACCGTGCCATCGATCCGACGCCCGCCGCGCACCTCGAACGCACGCTGCGCCCCGCGGAACCGGACGGCTCGCTCCTGGCAAACCGTCCGGCCGACCGCGAGGACGAGCTTCTCGCCGCTGTCGACCGCGAAGGCGAGGATGACGCGGTTGCCTAGGGTTCAGGCAGGCAGTCCCGACCGGGCCCACCGTCCGGTGAACTGCGGCGAAACGCCTCGGTGGTGACCCACTCCAGGCCAGCCTCGCGGCGGATCTGCCGCCAACGCCGCTGGACGTTGTTGACCTGCTGCCACGTCACATTGCGGGTAGGAAACACGGCGTCGAGGAAGTTGTCCGGGACGGAGCTGCGTCGGGAGTCGAGCAGCATCGCTGCGGACTCAGGCAGCGCGACCAGGCGGGGACGCGGAAGCGGCTTCCGATAGGTCCCGACGCCCGACTCCGTCTTGATCGTGGCGTTGAACTCGACGACCCTCGTACTGACGTCGATGTCCGCCCAGCGCAGCGCGAGAACCTCGCCGATGCGAGCACCGGTCGCCAGCATCACCTCGATGATGTCGGCGATGTCACCCGATGACCTCGGCCCCGAGCGCTCCTTGCTGAGCCATGCGCGGACCGCTTCACGGACGGTCTCGAGGTCCGAAGCCGTCAGCGACCGATGTTCAGGCGCGGGTCGACTGATGCTCAGCGACCCTCGCACTGGGTTGACGGTGAGGGCGCCGAGCTCGACAGCAGTATCCAGCATCGCGCCGGTCACGACCTTGGTCTTGCGCTGGGAGTTCAGGCTCTCGGTGCCCAGCACGGCGAGGACCACGTTGATCCGCTCCGTCGTGAGTTCGCTGAGCCTCACCTCGCCGAGCGCCGGGACGAGTAGCTTGCGCAGGACGCGCTCGTACTCATTGATCGTCGTGCTGTCGAGCCGTGCTTCGGCTCGCAGCTTCCGTAGCCAGAATTCGACCAGGGTGTCTACGGTCGTGTGCGGGGTGATGGGGGAGTTCATGGACTGCTCCTTCGTGACCGGGCCGGATTGCCCTCGTCCTGAAGGTGTGCAGTTGTTACCTCGCGACCTCTCGGTTAGACCGTCGCCTTGCCGGGTCGCGACCTCAAATCCAGAGGATTTCGGTTCAAATCCCTGGTTAGGACCGGGGTGCGATGACGAGTTGAGGTAGTTCTCGGTTGCCTCGTCGCCCATGTCT
>JBIOUF010000158.1:0-35509 GCA_044866695.1 Nocardioidaceae bacterium
GGGCCGGCTCGACCACCCACCCGGCGGAGGATGGGCCGGCTCGACCACCCACCCGGCGGAGGATTGGCCGGCTCGACCACCCACCCGGCGGAGGATGGGCCGGCTCGGCGGTCCACCCGGCGGAGGATGGGCCGGCTCGGCGGGGCACCCCGTGGAAGAGGGACCGGTAGGCCCTCAGGCGAACAACGCCTGGCCGACGTACTCGCCCGGCTGGACCCCCGGTGGTACGGCGAAGAGCGCCGACGACCGGAACTTCAGGTACTCGGTCAACGCGTCGGCCTTGGCCATCTGGTTCTGCAGGGGGATGAACCGGGTCCGTGGGTCGCGGACGTAGGCGAGGAAGAACAGGCCGGCGTCCAGACCGCCGACGGCGTCGCTGCCGTCGACGAAGTTGTAGCCGCGCCGTAGCATGCGCGCGCCGCCGTGGGCGGACGGATGGACGACCCGGATGTGCGCGTCCACGGGGATGACCGGCCCGGCCCGGCCGGGCATGTCGAAGTCGGGCTCGGTGTGCTCCTCGCCACCGGACAGCGGGGCGCCGGTGTCCTTGCTCCGGCCCACGAAGTCCTCCTGGTCGGCGAGCGACTGCCGGTCCCAGACCTCGATGGTCATGTTGATCCGCCTGGCGACCAGGTAGGAGCCGCCGGCCAGCCAGTCGGCAGGGCTCTCGCCGGGCTGCACCCAGACGTGCTGCTCGAGCGCGTCGGTCTCCTCGGCCTTGACGTTGGCGGTGCCGTCCTTGAAGCCGAACAGGTTGCGCGGTGTCGCCTGGGACGTCGAGGTGGTCGACGTGCGGCCGAAGCCGAGCTGGGACCAGCGCACGGCGACGGTGCCGAACCCGATCCGGGCCAGGTTGCGGACGGCGTGGACGGCGACCTGAGGGTCGTCGGCGCACGCCTGCACGCACAGGTCGCCGCCCGACCGGGCCGGGTCGAGGTTGTCGCCGGGGAAGTGCGGGAGCGGCCGCAGAGCCGCGGGCCGCCTGCGGGCGAGGCCGAACCGGTCCCTGCCCCGCCCGTCGGCGAACAGCGTCGGCCCGAACCCGAAGGTCAGCGTCAGCCCCGAGGCCGGCAGGCCGATGGCCTCCCCGGTGTCGTCGGGGGGCAGGTTGTCCGCCCCCTGGGTGGGTCCGACCTCGCCGGCGGGCTCGCCGCGCACCATCCGCTCGGCCGCGGCCGTCCACTGCTGCAGCAGCGCGACGAGGGCCTCGCGCGAGCCGGTGGTGACGTCGAAGGCGGCGAAGTGCAGCCGGTCCTGGACGGGCGTGGTGATGCCGGCCTGGTGCTCGCCGTGGAAGTCGTAGGACCGGCGTACCACCCCGGGCTCGGAGCTGCCGGGGTCGGCGGTCGCGCGGCCCGCGGCGAACGCCACGGTCGCGGCGCCCGCAGCGGCGGCGGCACCGCCGAGCAGCCCCCGCCTGGACAGGCCTCGACGGGCGCGCGAGGCGGGGGAGGCGCCGGCCGGCTCCGCCGCGCCTTCTGCGGGCGTGACGTCGTCGGTCAGCTCAGCACCGCCGCGGTCAGGCGGGACAACGGCTCGGAGAGCGCGTTCACCGCGTCGGCCAGCTGCTTGATCTCGTCCTCGGAGAGCTGGTCGTAGTACCTGAACCCGTCGGCCGTCCGCTGCGCGTCGAGCAGCGCCTGCAGCGCCTCGAACCGGGTGACGAGCTGCGCCGACAGCTCGGGGTCCTTGTCCTGCAGGATCGGCTGCAGGCCCTCGAACGCGACGCGGGCACCGTCGACGTTGGCCTGGAAGTCCCACAGGTCCGTGCGCGACCAGTACTCCTCCTCCCCGGTGACCTTTCCCGTCGCCACCTCCTCGAGCAGCCCGCGCGAGCCGTTGGCCACCTGGTCGATGGTGAAGGTCAGCCGCTGTACGCGCCGGTCCAGGGTCTCGGTGTTGGCCAGCAGGTCCTGGGCGTAGCGCCTGCGCTGCTGGTCGGTCAGGCTCTGGTAGCCCGGCTCGGCGCGCGCGGGCCACAGGTCCTTCTCGATGAGATGCCATCCGGTCCACCGCTGGCCGGGCTCCAGGTCGGCCTCGCGGGCGTCCATCCGAGGGTCGAGGTCACCGAAGGACTCCGCGACGGTCTCGATGCGCTCCCAGTGCGTGCGGGCCTCGGGGTAGAGCGCCCGCGCCGCGTCGTCCTGACGCGCCTGGTAGAGCCTGACGAACCGACGGGTCCGGTCGAGCAGCTGGGCGGACTGGTCCTCGACGTACGCCGCGTAGTTGTCCTGCGCCTGCCTCACCAGCGCGGGGTCGTCGGCGGAGACCTGGACCTCCTCGCCGGACCCGGTCACCGTGAAGCCGGCCCGGATGCCCTTGCCCTTCATCCCGGGCTTGCAGGCCGTCGTGTAGCTCCCGGCCGGCGCCGTGACGACCAGCTGCCGGTCGAGGTTTGGCCCGATGTTCTCGACCTCGCCGACGATGCGCAGGCCGTCCTCGCCGAGCAGGTAGAACTCGGTCACCTGGCTGCCCGCGTTGGTGACGTCGAAGGTGAGCGTGCCGGCGGGCGCCTCGTCGGCGGAGAGCTCGCAGGCGTCGTCGGTGGAGCTGACGCTGAGCACGCGTGGGTCGGAGCCGCCGCGGCCGGCCGGCTCGGTGTTGTCGGTGCATGCGGCGAGCACCGGCGTGGCGAGGAGCAGGGCCGCGAGGGCGGTCGTGGATGAGCGCATGTCCTTCTCTTCAGGTGCGTCGTCGTGGCTCAGCGGGTGGCGACGGGGGTCCGGGGCGGGGCGGGTCGGACGCTGCGCCGGCGTGCGGAGACCAGGAACAGGGTCATCACCGGGACGACGTACAGGATCCAGGCGATGCCCTCCAGCCAGGTGGTCTGGGGCGAGAAGTTGAAGACCCCCTTGAGCACGGCGCCGTACCAGGTGTTGGGGTCGACGGTGTCGGAGACGTCGAACATCAGGTTGTCCAGGCCGGGCAGGACGCCGGCCTCCTGCAGGTCGTGGACGCCGTAGGACAGCACGCCGCCGGCGACCAGGATCAGGAACGCGCCGGTCCAGGTGAAGAACCTGCTCAGGTTGAGCCGGAGGGCGCCTCGGTAGGTCAGCCAGCCGAGGACGACGGCGGTGCCGATCCCCAGCGCCGCGCCGAGCAGTGGCTCCCAGGTGGGGGTGACCGGGCCGGCGGTCTCCCTGGTGGCGGCGTTGGTCGCCGCCCAGAGGAACATGGCGGTCTCCAGGCCCTCGCGGCCGACGGCGAGGACCGCGACGACGACCAGCGACCAGCGGCCGGTCTCCGCGGCCTGGTCCAGGGCGCCGCGCAGCTCGCCGCCGAGGCCGCGGGCCGCGCGGGCCATCCAGAAGATCATCCAGGTCACGAACCCGACCGCGATGATCGACAGGCCGCCGCCGATCAGCTCCTGGGCCTCGAAGGTCAGGCCGCGGGGCCCGTAGGTGAGCAGCGCGCCGAACGCGAGGCTGACCGCGACCGCGAGCGCGACGCCGGCCCAGATCCAGCGCAGCAGGTGGCGCCGGTCGGTCTTGACCAGGTAGGCGACCAGGATGCTCACGACCAAGGCCGCCTCGAGGCCCTCGCGCAAACCGATCAGGAAGTTGGCCAGCACGGTGCCGATGGTACGCCGTTCTCTTAGGGCTGCCTAACCTTGGTTCGTTGTCAGCACTGGGAGCAGACTGGTAGCGTCTTCCCATGAAGGTCACGTTGGACCACGCCGGCAGGCTCCTGGTGCCGAAGTCGCTCCGGGACGCGCTCGGCCTGCGACCGGGTGCGGAGGTCGACGTCTCTGTTTACGGCTCTGGCTTGCAGGTCACCCCCTCGGGCCGGACTGCGCGGCTCGTCGAGCGAGATGGCGTTCTCGTCGCAACCGGGAGCACCCAGATCGACGACGACGTGGTGTTCGACCTCCTGGACGCCGGACGCCGGTGACGCCGCTGGCCGTCGACACGAGCGTCGCGGTGCCGCTCCTGGTCGAGACACACCGGCAGCACTCCACCACGCTGGCCTGGTCGCGGGCTGAGCGAACGCCGCTGTCGCTGTCCGGGCACGCGCTCGCCGAGACCTACTCCGTCCTGACCCGGCTGCCCGGCGACGTCCGGCTCGCGCCGGCCGACGCCGCGAGGCTCATCGGGGCGCGGTTCGAGGAACCGCTGGTCCTCGACGCCGCCACTGCCCTGTGTCTGCCGGACCTGCTGGCGGACGCGGGCGTCGCGGGAGGAGCCGCATACGACGGCCTCGTCGCCCTCGCGGCGCGGGCTCATGGAGCGCCCTTGGCGACCCGAGACGCCCGCGCCGCGGCCACCTACGCACGGCTGGGCGTCGAGGTGCGCGTCGTGCCATCGTCCTGAAGGCTTGACCTCAGCGCGCGAGGGGTGGGAGCAGTCGCATGGTCAACCCCCGTGGCTTGACTGGCGGGAACGGGATTCGTGAGCCGGGAGTAGCTCGCACCGGCGGCATCGAGTGGTACCGTAATCCTGTACCACTCCAAGGAGGCCCGGATGTCCGTTACCGCGAGCGAGGCCCGCAAGCAGCTCTTCCCACTGATCGAGAAGGTCAACAACGACCGCATCGCAGTGGAGATCACCTCGCGCCGCGGCAACGCGGTGCTGATCTCGGCCGAGGAGTTCGCGGCTCTGGAGGAGACGGCCTACCTGTTGCGGGTGCCTGCCAACGCGAAGCGGCTGCTCGAGAGCCTCCAGCAGGCGAAGGCAGGCGATCGGCACGAGCACGAGCTCGCCGAGTGAGGCTCGTCTTCACGCCCAACGGGTGGGAGGACTACAAGCACTGGCTTCAGACCGACCGGCAGATCGTCAAACGGATCAACCGGCTCGTCGATGATGCATTGCGGGACCCGAGCGACGGCATCGGCAAGCCAGAGCCATTGAGGCACATGTTCACCGGTGCGTGGTCCCGCCGCATCACCGACGAGCACCGACTGGTGTACCTGGTTGACGACGAGGACCTCGTGGTGCTGCAGGCGCGGTTCCACTACAGGTGACACCGGTTCGCTCGGCAAGAATGCCTCGGCCCGCTTGGCTCCATCGCCGATAAGCCACATTATGTCAAGTAGCGGCCCAGCGTCCTCGGTCTCCCGCAGGCGGCGCCTCCAAGACGGCGCGCGATCGATGGCCGCCCTGAGCAGTCGACCGCGACCGCCAGCGCGGCGCAGATCTCGCGCATGCGCGTCTCGGCGAGCCTTCCCAACCGGTCGCCGAGAACCCCCAGCGAGACGCTCTCGACCGAGTCGACGTTCACTACCGACCGAAGCGGCACAGGGTCCTCACCGGGTTCGAGCAGGACCTCGCTGGCGAGCCCGCGGATGGTCGTCGTGCACGGCGCCACGAGCGCCCGCCGGTGTCGCGGGATGACCGCGTCGCGGGACAGGACCACGACCGGTCGTCGACCGGTCTCGGCCATCTCGCACCACCACACCTCCCCACGAACGGGGATGGTGGTCACGACGCTGCCGCCGCCCCTCGGAACGACGCCAGGTCCCCCCACTGGTCCGGCTCGTCGAGTGGGTGTTCGTCGTACGCGGCGTAGCGCGCGTCCACCTCGGCCGAACGGTACTGGGCAAGCAGAGCGGCGAGAGCCTCGTCGACCAGCGCCGCGTCCGTCCTTCTCGACCGTAGTCTTCGGGCATCCTGGAGAAGAGTCGCATCGACCGTCGTACTCAGACGTGTGCGAGCCATGCCACGATCATGCCGCGCCTCGACCCTCGTCCGGCCCGGGCCGACGCGTTGAGACGGGTGGGCAGCTCGCCGATGTGAGACAGGTCGGCCCCTCAGAGGAGCCGGAAGGTGGACAGCACGACCCCGCCGCCGAGCGTTCGGGACGACAACAAAGACAGTGCGTGGGGCGCGAACCCGGCCTCGACGAGCCGGGTCCCCTGGCCGACCAGCACCGGGTTCACCTTGACGTGCAGCTCGTCGACCTCGGGCAGCAGCTGGGCGGCCAGGTGACCTCCGCCGCAGAGCCAGATGTCCAGGCCGTCCGCCTCCTGCTTGAGCGAGCGCACCAGGTCCAGCGGGTCGCCGTCGACGCGGGTCACCGTGGGGTCGGGCGGGAGGTCACGATGGGTCACGACGTACTGCCGCAGGTGCGGGTAGGCGCTGGTGAGCCCCGCGTCCAGCGCCGGCTGGTGGGTGCGCGCCCCCATCACCACGGTGTCGAAGTGCCGGGCCGGGGCCGTGACGCCGAGGGGCTCCCGGGCATGGGCCGGGCAGGTCTCGGGGTACTCGGCGAAGACGTCGGCGAACGTCGCCGGGTCCGCGGGGAAGAAGTCGAACTCGCCGTCGGGCCCGGCGATGAAGCCGTCGACCGACGTGGCGACGAGGTAGACGAGTGCGCGCATCTGCGTCCCCCCGCTCAGTCCCGGTCCTGCCAGGTGCAGACGCAGGCCTCGTTGCCTTCGGCGTCGGCGAGGACCCAGAACGCGCGGGCCCGGGTGTCGCTGACCAGCCGGCCGCCGGCGGCGACGGAGTCGCGGACCCGCTGCTCGGCGACGTCGTGCGGCACCATCACGTCGAGGTGGATGCGGTTGCGCTCGCGGCGCGGCTCGTCCATCTGCTGGAACCACACCGCCGGGCCGATGCCCTCCGGGTCGAGCAGCGCGGTCACCGGGTCCCCGTCCGGCGTGTGCTCGGGCACGTAGCCGAGCACCGTCTGCCAGAACGGCAGCACCGCGCCGATGTCGAGGGCGTCGATGGCCACCTCGACCACGACGCTGTCCAGAGGGTTGCTGTGGAAGCCGCGGCTGGCCGCCAGGGCGGTCACGGCACGGGCCAGGTCGACGTCCCGCTCGGAGAGGCCGTTGAGGAAGTGCGTGGTGGACATGACATGTGCCAGGTCCGGGTAGCGCAGGTCGATCGACGCATGGTGGTCCCGCTCGTCGCAGAGCGCCGCGACGTCGGCGGCGAAGCGACCGGCGGCGGTGAAGGACCCGCAGCAGAAGTTCGCCTCGACGCCGGTGCGCAGCACGCGCCAGTCCGAGAGCCCCTGGTCGGTGAAGCCGCTGGCGGTCACGCGTGTGGTCATGACCCGACGGTACGACGCCGCAGCGCCGGCGGCAGGCGAGCGGGGTCCCCGTCGGCGAACCGCGC
Source organism: Nocardioidaceae bacterium (assembly GCA_044866695.1). GTDB lineage: Bacteria > Actinomycetota > Actinomycetes > Propionibacteriales > Nocardioidaceae > JBIOUF01. The sequence continues at coordinate 7,065 of JBIOUF010000158.1, forward strand.
CGGCGCGGTCTCCGCCGCGGCGAGCAGCCCGACCTGGTCCCGGCACCAGGGCGAGACGTCCCGGCTCCTGGCCAGCACGTCGTCGCGGAACCCTGCCCACGGCACCCAGGCGGTCGCAGCCACCTCCGCCGGGTCGGGTCGCGGCGCGTCGTCCGCGACCGCGACGAGGACCGGGCACATCTCGTTCTCCTGCATGCCGTCGGTCATCGTGGCGGCGTACCGGAAACCGGGAAGCACCAGCCGCAGCTCGGTCAGGCCGAGGCCGAGCTCGTCGGCCGCCCGGCGTCGCACGGCGGCGCGGAGGTCCTCCCCCGGCGCCGGGTGGCCGCACACCGAGTTGGTCCACACCCCCGGCCAGGTGGGCTTGTGCCAGGCCCGCTGGGTCAGCAGGAGCGACCCCGCCCGGTCGAACACGTAGCACGAGAACGCCAGGTGCAAAGGAGTCTCGCGATGGTGCACCGTGGCCTTCGGCGTGGTGCCGACCGCGTGCCCGTCCTCGTCGAGGAGCACCACCAGCTCGTCCGGCTCACCCTGGGTCGCGGTCATGCCGGCCTGGCCAGGGCGTCGACTGCGGCGGCGAAGACGCCGGGGAGCCGCTCGGCGGCGGGCACCAGACCGTGCCGGAGCGGCCGCAGCCGGGTGGCGCCGAGCAGCGCGCCGGTGAGCAGCCGGTACCGGCGGGTGACCCGGTGCCAGTCGCGCTCGTACCGCGCCGGGTCCGCCGCCGCCAGCGCGGTCACCGCGGCCCGGGCCTGGGCCACCGCCAGGGAGACCCCTTCCCCGGTCAGCGCGTCCAGGTAGCCGGCGGCGTCGCCGACCAGGAGCACCCGTCCGGCCACCCGGCGCCGGGCCCGCTGCCGCAGCGGTCCCGCTCCGAGCACCGGTCCCGCGGCCGCTCCCCCGAGGCGGCGCTCGAGGGCGGGAAACCCGGCGAGGTGGTCGTCGAACCCTCGGCGCGTCGACGACAGCAGGGCGACGCCGACCAGGCCGGGAGCGACGGGCGTCACGTAGGCCTCGGCGCAGTCTGCCCAGTGCACCTCCACGTGACCGGTCCACGGGGGCACCGCGAAGTGCCTGCGCAGCCCGTAGCGACGCCTGGATGCCGACGGGCGGTCCAGCCCGAGGGTGCGGCGCAGCGGCGAGTGCAACCCGTCGGCGGCGACCAGGTACCGGCTGCGCGCGCCGTCCACGGTCACGCCGGTAGGGTCCTGCCGCACCTCGCCGGCCCGGCGGTGCTCCACGGGGATCCCCGCGGCGCTCACCGCCTCGCGCAGGGCGGCGTGGAGGGCGGTACGGCGCACGCCGCGACCCGGGCCGGCCCGGAAGGGCGCGGTCACCGCCGACCTGCCGGCGACGTACCGGATCCCGTCCAGCGGCAGGCCCGTCGGGTCCACGCCCAGCGATCCGAGTGCCGTCAGCGTGCCGGGCATCAGGCCCTCCCCGCAGGCCTTGTCGATGGTGCCCGGCCGCGGCTCCCAGACCACGACGTCGAGCCCGGCGCGGGCAGCGAACAGCGCGGTCGCGAGCCCCGCCGGGCCTCCCCCGGCGACCAGCACGTCGGTCACGGAGCCGCTCCTGCCGTCGCCGGGACCGCGTCGCGCAGGGCGGCACTCTCCACGCGAAGGCGCACCCGAAGCAGCACCGCGTTGCAGACGGTGAAGACGGCAGCGGTGAGCCACGCCGAGTGCACCAGGGGCAGGGCGAAGCCCTCCACGACCACGGCGACATAGTTTGGATGTGACAAGTACCGGTAGGGCCCCGTTTTCACCAGTGGCAGGCCCGGTACGACGACCACCCGGGTGTTCCACCGGCGGCCCAGCGTGGCGATGCACCACCACCGCAAGGCCTGAGAGGCCAGGACGAGCGCCAGCATCGACCAGCCCAGCGCCGGCACGAACGGCGGGCGGAGCAGCCACACCTCGAGCAGCGCCCCCACGAGCAGGCCAGTGTGCAGCACCACCATCACCGGGTAGTGCCGCTGCCCGGTCTCCCCACCTCCGCGCTCCCGGCTCCAGGCCAGGTTGCGCCGGGAGACCACCAGCTCGGCGAGGCGCTCCAGCCCGACCGCGGCGACGAGGAGGGTGAACCAGAGCTCGCTGCTCACGTCGCCTCCTTCCGCGCCCCGCCGCCGGTCGAGGCGCCGGCCGGGACCGTCTCGACACCCGGTGAGCCGGGGCCCCGTCGACCGCCTGGTGGACGGCTCCGAGACGGGCCCGCTCCCAGCCCGGGCGGTGGTGGTTTCGAGACGCTCGCAAGCTCGCTCCTCAACCACCGGCGGGGGCCGGGGAGCGGTGGTTTCGAGACGCTCGCGGGCTCGCTCCTCAACCACCGGCGGGGGCCGGGGAGCGGTGGTTTCGAGACGCTCGCAGGCTCGCTCCTCAACCACCGGCACGGGGTCATGCGGCCGCCTCCTGCGGCGCGCGCAGCAGCACCAGCTCGGAGCAGAAGCCCGGGCCCATGGCCAGCATCAGGCCGTAGGAGCCCGGGCGCGGCGGCCGGTCGCGCAGGGTGTCGGCGAGCACGTTGAGCACCGACGCCGACGACAGGTTGCCGACCCGGGCCAGGGAGTCCCAGGTCACCTGCAGGGCGGCGCGGTCCACTCCGAGGGCTTCCTGCAGCGCCTCGAGCACCTTGGGGCCGCCGGGGTGGGCGACGTACCACTCCACGTCGGTGGGCTTCAGCCCGTGGTCGGCGAGGAAGCCCCGGACGTCCTCGCCGACGTAGGTCTCCACCAGGACGGGGACGTTGGCGTCCAGCACGATCTTCAGCCCCCCGGCGCCGACGTCCCACCCCATCGTCCGCTCGGAGTCCGGGTAGAGCCGGCTCCTGCTGGCCAGCACGTCCGGCCGCGCGGTGCGGGAGTCCAGGTGCAGGTCGCGCGCGCGGTCGGCGCCCACGGCCACGACGGCGGCGGCGCCGTCGCCGAAGAGACCGCTGGCCACCAGGTTGGGCACCGAGCCGTCGCTGCGCTGCAGGGTCAGGGAGCACAGCTCCACCGCCATGAGCACGGCGACCTGGTCGGGGTGGCCGACGAGGTAGTCGTGCAGCCGGGCGAGCCCCGCCGCGCCGGCGACACAGCCGAGGCCGACGAGCGGCACGCGGACCACGTCGGGCCGCAGCCCGATCGTCGAAGCCACCCGGGCGTCCAGGGACGGCACGGCCAGGCCGGTCACGGTCGCGGACACGATCAGGTCCACGTCGGCCGGGGTCAGCCCGACCGCCTTCAGCGCGTCGGTGACCGCGCGGCCACCGAGCTCCACGGCGACCTCGATGAAGGCGTCGTTGGACTCGCCGAAGTCGCGCAGTGTGCCGTAGCGCTCGAGCGGGAGCGCGAGGTGCCGCGTGGTGACACCGGCGTTGCGGTGCAGCCGGCGGACGACGTCGGGGCTGACCGAGCCGGGCAGCACGGTCGCGGTGAACGCCTCGGTGATCTGGTCCTGGGAGTAGCGGTGCTCGGGCAGGGCCCCGCAGACGCTGACGACTCGCATGGTCATGGGTGGGGGGCCTCTTCCGGGGTGCGACGGACCAGTCCGCGGACGATGCCACGGGCCAGGGCGGGGGTGATCGGACCGCTGGCGAGACCGAGCTCGACCAGGTCCGAGAAGACGTGCCGGTCCGCGGCCGCGGCGGCCAGTCCGGCTTCGAGGACGTCCGGGCAGCCGGACAGCCGTGCGGCCACGGCGACGTGGCGCAGGTGTCGCGTGAGCGCGGGGCGGGCCAGCCGGCGGTACCGGGCCGCCGCGCTGCGAGGGTCGCCGGCCGAGACGGCCTCCGCGGCGGCCCGCCCGGCCGCGATCCCGGTCGCCACCGCGTGGTGGATGCCCTCGCCGGTCAACGGGTTGACCAGCCCTGCGGAGTCGCCGGCAAGCAGCACCGGCCCGCGGCCGGCCGTCCACCGCCACGACGACAGCGGCAGGCGATGACCGCGCCACCGCGTCGCGCCGAGCGCGCACCCGGGCAGCAGCCGGTCCAGCTCGTCGAGCATCGCCCGGCGGGTGGGCTTCGCGTGACCGGGCCGCAGTCCCTCGCCGTACCCGATGTTGGCCAGCCCGTCGCCACGGTCGAAGGACCAGGCGTACGACGGCTGGCGGCCGTCGCCGAACACGATGGTCTGCGTGCCGTGGGTGCCGGGCATGACGGGGGCGTACCCGCGCACGGCCACGGCCACCGGTCCCCGGCCCGACCTCAGCGACCGGCGCACCACGGAACCGGCCCCGTCCGCCCCGACGAGCACCCGCGCCCGCAGCCGACCGTCCACGACGACCGGGTCGGTGCCGGGCTCGACCGAGCGCACGCGGTGCCGCAGCAGCGTCGCGCCGGCAGCGCGGGCGGCGCCGACCAGCCGCGCGTCGAGGACGGTTCTCGGCACCACCCAGGCGTCCCGGGCCAGCGAACGGTCCACCACGACGTCCCCGCGCCGGAGCACGAGCCGCCGGACCGGGCGTCGGTCGGCCAGCAGACCGGAGACCCCGACCTGTGCCAGCAGGTCCAGCACGTGTGGCGCCACGCCGTCCCCGCAGGCCTTGTCCCGTGGGAAGTCCGCCCGGTCCAGCAGCGCCACGCGCAGGCTGCGGTCGGCGTGCAGCGCGCCCAGCGCCGCCGCCGCTCCGGCGGGTCCGGCGCCGACGACCGCGAGGTCCCAGGCGCCGGGCTCGCCGCCCACGTCAGCCCACCGCCACGAGCAGCGCCACGTCGACCAGGGCGATCGCCACGGCGGCGTGGAACGGCGTCCTGCCGCGGCCGGCGAGCGCCACCACCGCCAGTGCCACGGAGACGGCCAGCGCCGCCCAGGCCCAGGCGGGCGCGGGGCCGGGCGGTCCGACGACGGCCGCGACGGAGGCGCCGACGAGCAACCCGGTCGCGACCAGCCTCGAGGAGCTCGCGCCCAACCGGTGCGGGAGGCCACGGACGCCGGTGGCGGTGTCCTCGGCGAGGTCGGGCAGGGCGTTGAGGACGTGCGCGGCGACGCCGAGCGACGCGGCCGCCAGCATCATCCACAGCGGTGCCCACGTCGGGGGGTCGCCGGCCAGGCCGACCAGGGACGGCAGCGTGCCGAAGGCGACGGCGTACGGCGCCCACGACCACGGCGTCGCCTTCACTGCGAGGTTGTAGGCCTGCCCGCTGCCGACGTGGAGCACCAGGTTCACCAGCCCGGCCCGCCACCCGAGCGCGAGCGACAGCACCAGGCACGCCGCGGACGCCACGACGAGCGACACCGTCACCGCCCGCCGCGAGACCTCGCCGCGGGCCAGCGGCTTGTCCGCGCGGCCGACGCTGCGGTCCCGACCGGCGTCGAGCAGGTCGTTGGCCCAGCCGATCGTGAGCTGGCCGGTGAACACCGCCGCGGTGACCAGGACCGAGGTGGCGGGGTCCAGCCCGGCGGACATGCCGAGCATCGCCGTGAGGGCGGTGACCGCCAGAGTCGGCCCGATGTGCGCGGCCCGGGCCACGGCCAGCGGCTCGCGCCTGGTCACCGCCGCGAGCCCCGCCACGCCATGACCATATGCGGGGACGCCAAGGGCCTGTTACGCAAGTGCCCGCGTCGTGAGCGGCGGCAGACGCGGTGGCTCGCAAGCGCAGGCACCGGTGACGGTCACGGCGTCGCGGGACCCCCACCGGTCACCCGGACGGTCACCGTCGAGCCCACCTCGACGGTGCGGCTGACTGTGCAGAGGTACTCGTTCGACCGCTGGACCGCCCGCGGCAGGGACTCCCGGGCCCGGTCCCCGGCCTCCCCCGGCGGGAACTCGACGTCGAAGGTCACCACGATGTCGGTGAGCCGGTTGCCGTGCTCGTCGCGGATCTTGTCGCCCTCGGACCGCACCTCCATCCGGGTCGCCTCCGCCCGCTTCGCGGTGATGTAGTCCACGTCCATCGCGGTGCAGGCCGCGATGGCGGTCAGGAGCAGGTCGACCGGGGAGAACGCCTCGTCGTCCCCCTCGCCCACCTCGAGGGTGCCGCCCCGGACGTTGGTCGCTCGCAGCCGCGCCTTGCGCAGCCGGGTCAGCTCGACGGACCTGCCGTTGTCGCCCATCCGGGCAGCCTAGGCTGCACACGTGGAGCGTGCGCGCAGGCCCGGCCCGAGCGGGCGGGTCCGCGTCGTCGAGTACGCCGACGGCGAGGTCCGGGTCCGCGAGGACCGGCTGGTCACCGAGGAGCCGCTCGAGGTGCGGCTGGCGTGGCCCGGCGCGCCGCCCCGAAGGGTCGGGGTCACGATGCGCACCCCGGGTCACGACTTCGAGCTGGCCACGGGGCTGCTGTACGCCGAGGGCGTGCTGCAGGACGGGGACGTCGCCACCGTGGCCTACTGCACCGACCACGCTCTGGAGCCCGAGCAGGAGCTGAACGTCGTCACCGTCACCCTGCGCGGACCGCCCCGCCGCGTGCCGTCCGCGCGAGGAGACACCGGCCTCGCCGCCGCCTCGGCCTGTGGCGTCTGCGGCACGCAGAGCATCTCCGAGGTCGTCGCGCTCGGCGGCGTACGACGCGCCGTGCCGGAGCCCCCGACGGTGCCCGCCGCCGTCCTGCGCGGCCTGCCCGACCGGCTCCGCCCCACCCAGCGGCTGTTCGCCGCCACCGGCGGCCTGCATGCGGCCGGGCTGTTCGACGCCGCGGGCGGGCCGCTGGTCGTCCGTGAGGACGTGGGCCGGCACAACGCCGTCGACAAGGCCGTCGGAGCCCGGCTGCTCGAGGGGACGCCCACGGCCGCGGCGGTGCTGCTGGTCAGCGGGCGGGCCGGCTTCGAGATCGCGCAGAAGGCGGTGGCGGCCGGCGTCGGCGTCCTGGCGGCCATCGGCGCGCCCTCGTCCCTGGCGGTCCGGCTGGCCGACGACGCCGGTCTGTGCACGGTCGGCTTCCTGTCCGCCCGGCGGTTCGTGGTGTACACAGCCCCGCACCGCGTCGGCGTGTGAGAGCCGGTTCTGTCGGGGCTCGGTCCTAGCGTGCCGGTGTGCGCCTGCTCCACACCTCGGACTGGCACCTCGGCCGCTCGCTGCACGGGGTGTCGCTGCTGGCTGCGCAGGCGGCGCACCTGGACCACCTGGTGGAGACCGTGCGCGCCGAGCGGGTCGGCCTGGTGCTCGTGTCCGGAGACGTCTTCGACCGGGCCCTGCCCCCCGTCGACGCCGTGGAGCTGGCCTCGGACGTGTTCGCTCGGCTGGCCGCGACCGGCACCCGGGTGGTGGTGACCAGCGGCAACCACGACTCGCCGGTGCGCCTCGGGGCGCACGCCCGGCTCGCCGACGCCGCGGGAGTCCACCTCCGCACCCGCTGGCAGGACGTCGGCAGTCCGGTGCTGGTCGACGACCAGCACGGCACCGTGGCGGTCTACGGGCTGCCCTTCCTCGACCCCGACGCGGTGCGACAGGCGTGGCGGCTGCCGGTCCGCAGCCACGAGGCGGCGCTGAGCGCGGCCCTGGCGCGGGTGTCGGCGGACCTGGACACCCGGGCGGGGGCGCGGTCGGTGGTGCTCGCCCATGCGTTCGTCGCCGGGTCGGTGGACGCGGCGACGAGGCTGGCCAGCGACAGCGAGCGGGACATCGCCGTGGGCGGCGTCCAGCTCGTCCCCACGTCGCTGTTCGCCGGCGTCTCCTACGCGGCGCTCGGGCACCTGCACGGCGCGGCCACGCTGACCACGTCCGTGCGCTACAGCGGCTCGCCGCTGGCGTTCTCGTTCTCCGAGGCCGACCAGGTGAAGGGGTCCTGGCTGGTCGACCTCGGCCCGGCCGGGGTGCGCGCCGCCGAGCTGGTCCCCACGCCGGTCCCCCGGCCGCTCCGCGTCCTCCGGGGCCGGCTCGAGGAGCTGCTCGCGGACCCGGCGCTGGCCGGCGCGGAGCGGTGCTGGCTCTCGGTGACCCTCACCGACCCGGCCCGGCCACGCCACGCCATGGAACGGGTCCGGATCCGGTTCCCGCACACCCTGCACCTCGCCTTCGAGCCCGAGGGGGCCCCGGCCCGGCCGAGGCTGCTCACCCCGCGCGTGGTCGGGATGAGCGACCTCGACGTGGCGCTCGGCTTCGTCCAGGAGGTGCGCAGCCGAGAGCCCACCACCGAGGAGGCGCTGCTGCTCCGGCTGGCCTGCGACGCGTGCCGTCGCGACGAGGACCGCGACGCCGACCACCTGCGCCGTACCAGCCCCTCAGAGGCGGGCTGAATGCGGCTGCACCGGCTCACCGTCACCGCGATCGGACCGTTCCCCGGCGCCGAGCGCGTCGACTTCGACGCCCTCGCCCAGGCGGGGGTCTTCCTGGTGACCGGGGCAACCGGGGCGGGCAAGAGCAGCCTGCTGGACTGCGTGTGCTTCGCGCTGTACGGCGTCGTCCCCGGATCTCGCGGGGTCAAGGGGCTGCGGTCCGACCACGCGCCCGCGGACGTCGCTCCCGAGGTGTCGCTGGACTTCAGCGTCGGAGGTCGCCGCTTCGTCGTGCGCCGGTCGCCGGAGTGGACCAGGCCGAAGCGATCCGGGACGGGGGTCACCACCGTCCGGGCCGCCGCGTCGTTGCTGGAGACCACCGGCGGCACCGAGCGGCTGGTCAGCAGCCGTGCCCAGGAGGTCGGACACACCATCGCCGAGCTGCTGGCGCTGACGTCCACGCAGTTCCAGCAGGTGGTGCTGCTGCCGCAGGGTGGGTTCGCGACGTTCCTACGGGCCTCGTCGCAGGAGCGGCACGACGTGCTCCAGCAGCTCTTCCACACCCGCCGCTTCGCCGACATCGAGGCCTGGCTGCACGACCACAGCCGGGCACTCGGCGCGACGGCCACCAGGGCCGCCGACGAGGTGCGGCGCCTGGCCCACACCCTCGGTGACCGCTCCGGCGAGCCGCTCCCCCGGGTCGTCGACGACCAGACGCTGGCGACGGCCGGCTCGGGAGGCCTCGTCGCGTGGGCGGACGCCGTCGAGGCCGGGGTCCGGCAGGCCGTCGCCCAGGCTGCCGCCCGGCGCGTCGAGGCCGGGCAGAGGCTCGCCGCGGCTGCGGCGCGGCACGAGCGGGCCCAGCGCATCGGCGACCTGCGCCGGCGCCGAGACCAGGCACGCGCGCGGCTCGCGGAGCTGGCCGCGAGCGCCGCGGAGGCCCAGCGCGCGGCGGCCGCGGTGGCCGACGCCGAGCGCGCGGCACGTCTCGCGCCGCTGCTGGGGCTCCTCGACGAAGCCGGTCGCACCAGCGCCGCGTGCGACCAGGCGCTGGGTCAGGTGCTGGGCCAGGTGCTGCGGCGCCTGCCCGGCACGGTGCGGGCCGGCCGCGGTGACGACGACCTGGACGCCGCGACGCTGGCGACGCTGCATGCGCTTCGCCGCGACGTGCTGAGCAGGCTGCTGGCGCTGCTGCCGCGCGAGCAAGAGCTGCATCGCAGTGAGGCGCTCCGCGACCGGGAGGCAGCGGCCCTGGACCGGACCCGGACTGCCACGTGCGCCCTGCGCGAGGAGTCCGACGCCCTGCCCGCCGAGGTGCAGCGACTGTCCGCCCGGCTCGAGTCGCTGACCGTGGCCGCCGCCCGCGCGGAGGGCCTGGACCTGCAGGTCGAGGCGGCCCGTCGCGTGCACGAGGCCGCGGCCGCGCTGCCGCAGGCCCGTCGGCGAGAGCTCGACGCCCGGGCAGCGGCGGTGGACGCGCGGGCCGGTGCGGTCGCTGCCCAGGAGGCCCTGCTGGGCCTCGTCGAGCGGCGCCTGGCCGGCATGGCGGCCGAGCTCGCCGGCGGCCTCGTCGCGGGCGACCCCTGTCCGGTCTGCGGCGGCAAGGAGCACCCGCGGCCGGCCTCGGCCGACGCCGACCCCGTCGCGTCGCGCGACATCGAGGCCGCCCGGACTCGCCTCCTGGCCCGCCAGAGCGCAGCCGTCACCGCCGAGCAGGTCGCCACGGAGGCGGCCGCCGAGGTGCACCGGCTGGCGGAGCGGGCCGCCGGGCGCGACGAGGTCGAGGCGGGACGCCGGCTCGACCAGGTGGCGGAGTCCGCGCGGGAGGCCCGCGCCGCCGCCGAGGAGCGCGCCGCCGTGGCGGCCGAGCTGGACCGCGCCCGCGCGTCGGGGCAGGACCTGCGCGAGCGCCTGGAACGGGCCCTGACCGCGCAGGCGGACGCGCAGGCGCGCCACCGTGCCGCCGCCGAGGCCGCGCAGCGGCTGCGGACCGAGCTGGCCGAGGTGACCGGTCCCCTGGGCCGCGAGCCTCCCCACGCCGGCTCCGACGCCGACGCCGAGGCCGCGCCGTGCCTGTCCGACCTGGTCGCGGCGGTGCAGGCGGACGTGGGCCTGCTCGAGGAGGCCGTCCAGGCCTCCCGCACCGCCGAGCAGGCCCGGGCCGAGCGCGACCGGCTCGCCGTCCGCGTGGAAGCGGCCGCCCGCGCGGAGCAGTTCGGCTCCGCCGCCGCGGCCCGGTCGGCAGGGCTGGCCCCGGACGAGCGTGAGCGGCTGGAGGTGCTGCTGCACGACCGCGACCGGCAGCGCGAACAGGCGCAGGACGTGCTGGCCGACCCCGAGCTGGCGCTCCTCGACCGGGCCGAGCCCGGGGACGTCGAGCCGCGCGACCCTGCCGAGACCGGGCCGCTGCTGTCCGCCGCGGAGCAGGCGGACGCGGAGGCCGCCCGGCTCGCCCATCTGGCCGAGGAGACCTGTCGCGCCGCGGCGGTGACGGCGGCGTCGCTCCGGGCGGCCGCGGCGGCGTGGGAGCCGCACCGGGTCCGGGCTGCGACGGCGGAGACGATGGCCCGCCTGGTCCGCGGCGTCGGGGCGGACAACGCGCTGCAGCTGCGGCTCTCGGCGTACGTCCTCGCGACGCGGCTCGACCAGGTCGTCGAGGCCGCCAACGAACGCCTCGCGCACATGCGCGAGCACCGGTACCTGCTCGAGCGCGCCGCCCCGGCCGCGCGCAGGGGCGCCCCGGCCGGTCTCGGCCTCCAGGTCCTCGACCTGTGGACCGGGGACACCCGCGACCCGGCCACGCTGTCGGGAGGAGAGACCTTCGTGGTGTCCCTGGCCCTGGCGCTCGGCCTGGCCGACGTCGTCACGCACGAGGCGGGCGGCGTGGAGCTGCAGACGCTCTTCGTCGACGAGGGGTTCGGCATGCTCGACGCCGAGACCCTCGACGACGTCATGGACCGGCTCGACGGCCTGCGCACCGGCGGCCGCGTGGTGGGCGTGGTCAGCCATGTCTCGGAGCTGCGCGGCCGGATCCCGGTCCAGCTGCACGTCCACAAGACCCGGGGTGGGTCGCAGGTCGCCGTGCGTACGCTCGTGACATGAGCTCCGACGGCGCGTCCGCGCGGGCGATCGCCGTCATCGACATCGACGGGGTCGTCGCGGACGTGCGACACCGGCTGCCCTTCCTCGACCGCCGCCCGAAGGACTGGGGCGGCTTCTTCCAGGCCGCACCCGAGGACCCTCCGCTGCGCCAGGGCATCGACGCCGTGCGGCGGCTGGCCCAGGTCTACGACGTGGTGTACCTCTCCGGCCGGCCCGAGTGGTGCCGCGCCGACACCGTCGACTGGTTCCAGCGGCACGACCTCCCGCCCGGGCCGCTCTACCTGCGGCCCTCCGGCGACTTCCGCCCGGCTAGGGTGATGAAGGTCGAACGGCTCCGCGACCTCCATCGCCGCGCCCCCGTCGCGGTGCTCGTCGACGACGACTGGGACGTCCTCGACGCCGCTCGCGCCGCCGGCTTCGACGTCCTCCCCGCCACCTGGATGGGCGAGCAGCCCCTCCTCCACGAGGCCCAGGAGGAAGAGGGCCGCACCTGAGGGTCGAGCCGTCAATCTTGGTGCGCCGAGCCGTCAATCTTGGTGGGCCGAGCCGTCAATCCTGGTGGGCCGAGCCGTCAATGCTGGTGCGCCGAGGCCAGGCATCGCCCGGGGCCGGCTCGCCGTCGGCCGTCAATGTTCGTGGGTCGAGCCGGCCGGGTTGGCACTCGCGCCGACTCGACCCCCGCCAGGCAGGAAGTAGCGCCGGCTCGGCCCCCACCTGACAGGAGGTAGCGCCGGCTCGGCCCCCACCTGACAGGAGGTAGCGCCGGCTCGACCCCCGCCAGGCAGGAAGTAGCGCCGGCTCGACCCCCACCAGGCAGGAAGTGGCGCCGGCTCGCGGTTGGGGTTCGGAGGGAGCACTAGGGTCGGGGGAATGGTGGCGGAGGTGGACGCGGGGTTCGTGGCGCTGCCGGGGCGGAGGCTGGCGGAGGCGGCGCTGGGGGCGGCGGCCGAGCTCGGGGTGGAGCACGCGGACTTCCGGTTCGAGCGGGTCCGGTACCAGCGGATCCAGGCCCGGGACGGGCACCTGCAGGGGGCGGCGGACACCGAGGACCTCGGCTTCGCCGTGCGGGTGGTGCACCGCGGGGCCTGGGGGTTCGCGGCGGGAGTGCAGCTGACCGCGGACGAGGCGGCGCGGGTGGCCCGGGTGGCCGTGCGGACCGCCGAGCTGACGGCGGCCATGACGACCCGGCCGGTCGCGCTGGCCCCGGAGCCGGTGTACGCCGACGTGAGCTGGGTGTCGTCGTACCAGGTCGACCCGTTCTCCGTCCCCCTGGCCGAGAAGGCCGACCTGCTCGCCGGCTGGACGGCGCGGCTGCAGTCCGACGCCCGGGTGGAGCACTCGCGCGCGGCGGTCCAGCAGGTGCTCGAGAACAAGCTGTACGCCGACCTCGCCGGGACCGTGACCACGCAGCAGCGCGTGCGGGTGGACCCCGAGGTCGAGGTCTACGGCTCCGCGCCCGGGGTGTTCGACTCGATGCGGAGCCTGGCACCGCCCACCGGGCGCGGATGGGAGTACCTCACCGGCGCCGGGACCGACTGGGACGCCGAGCTGGGCGAGCTGCCCGGCGCCCTGGCCGACAAGCTCGCCGCCCCGTCGGTGGAGCCGGGCCGCTACGACCTGGTGGTCGACGCGTCCAACCTGTGGCTGACCATCCACGAGTCGGTCGGTCACGCCACGGAGCTCGACCGGGCGCTCGGCTACGAGGCGAACTACGCCGGCACGAGCTTCGCCACCCCAGAGCTGCTGGGGACGCTCCGCTACGGCTCGCCGCTCATGCACGTGACCGGCGACCGGACCGTCGAGCACGGCCTCGCGACGGTCGGCTACGACGACGAGGGGGTGGCGGCGCAGGAGTGGGACATCGTCCGCGACGGTGTCCTGGTCGGCTACCAGCTCGACCGGTCGATGGCCGCGGCGCAGGGGCTGGGCGGCGGCCGCTCCAACGGCTGCGCGTACGCCGACTCACCCGGCCACATCCCGGTCCAGCGCATGGCCAACGTGTCGCTGCAGCCGGCCGCGGGCGGACCGGGCACGGAGCAGCTCATCGAGCAGGTCGAGCGCGGCATCTACGTCGTCGGCGACCGCTCCTGGTCCATCGACATGCAGCGGTACAACTTCCAGTTCACTGGACAAAAATTCTTCGAGATCCGCGGCGGACGCCTCGGCGGACAGGTCCGCGACGTCGCCTACCAGGCGACCACGACCGACTTCTGGGGCTCGATGACAGCGGTGGGTGGCCCGCAGACGTTCGTCCTCGGCGGCGCGTTCAACTGCGGCAAGGCCCAGCCGGGCCAGGTGGCGTCGGTCTCGCACGGGTGCCCGTCGGCGCTGTTCCGAGACGTCAACGTCCTCAACACCGCGCGTGAGGGCAGCTGATGAGCGTGCCGGCGCCCCAGGATCTCGTCGAGCGCGTCCTCGTCGCGTCCACCGCCGACGACTGCGTCGCGATCCTCCGCTGGGGCGACAGCGCGAACCTGCGCTGGGCCGGCAACACCCTGACCACCAACGGCGTGCTGCGCCGGTGCTCCCTCACCGTCGTCAGCTTCACCGGCCGCGGCGCCGGCACGGCCACCGGATCGGTGACCGGCTCGGCCACCACCCACGAGCAGGTCGACGGGCTGGTCGCCGAGGCGGACGCCGCGGCCGCCGCCGGGAGCCCTGCCGAGGACGAGGCGCCGCTGGTGGTCCGCGACCCCGCACCGGACTGGGACGACCCGCCCGGCGAGACGTCCATCGACGTCTACGCCGCGTTCGCGCCGGCGCTCGGGGAGGCGTTCGGACGCGCGTCGTCCGCCGGCCGCGTCCTGTACGGGTTCGTCGACCACGACGTCACCACGACCTACGTCGGCTCGACCACCGGGCTGCGGCTCCGGCACCAGCAGCCCACGGGGCACTGGGGCTGCACCGGCAAGCCCGCCGACCTGTCCACCAGCGCCTGGGTCGGCGGCGCCACCCGGGACTTCTCCGACGTCGACGCGGCCGCGATGGACGCCGAGCTGGCCCGTCGCATCGGGTGGGCGTCCCGCCGGGTCGACCTGCCGCCCGGCCGGTACGACACCGTGCTCTCCCCCACGGCGGTGGCCGACCTGATGGTCTACGCGTACTGGACCGCCGCGGCGCGCACGGCGTACGAGGGCCAGTCGGTGTACGCCCGGCCCGGCGGGGGCACCCGCATCGGCGAGCGGCTGGCCGGCCGCCGGGTCCAGCTGTTCTCCGACCCGGACCATCCGAGCCTGCGCGCCATCCCGTTCGTCGTCGCGACCGTGAGCGACCAGGCCAGCAGCCCGTTCGACACCGGCCTGCCGCTGGCCCGCACGCACTGGGTCCGAGACGGCCGGCTCGCGGCGCTGGTGCAGACCAGGCACACCGCCGGCCTCACCGGTCAGCCGGTCACGCCGGCGGTCGACAACCTGGTGATGGGCGTTGACGGCGCGAGCGGCAGCACGCAGGACCTGGTGTCCGGTGTCGACCGCGGACTGTTGGTGACCTGCCTGTGGTACATCCGCGAGGTCGACCCGCAGACCCTGCTGCTGACCGGTCTCACCCGCGACGGCGTGTACGTGGTGGAGGGCGGCGAGATCACCGGGGCGGCCAACAACTTCCGGTTCAACGAGAGCCCCGTGGCCCTCCTCGACCGCATCGGGGCCGCCTCGGCGACCGTGCCGAGCTTCTCCCGCGAGTGGGGCGACCACTTCCCCCGCACCGCCACCCCGGCGCTGCGCGTGCCGGACTTCCACATGTCCACGGTGAGCCGCGCCACCTGAGCCCGGCCGCTCATGGGTGGCCGCCGGGCACCGGCACCTCGGGGTCGTACGGCGCGCGGGTGTAGACGAAGGTCGCGCAGACCAGGTGGCTGACCGAGCCGTCCGCGCGACGTACGACGTGGAGGGTCTCGCCGTGGTGGTAGCCGCCGGCCCCGACCAGGGCGCCGTCGTCGCGGAGCACGAAGGCGTCGGTCACCGCGCCGGACCCGAGCGGGTGAGACAGCAGCCGGCTGCCGTCCCACTCGAACACGAAGGCGGTGTTGCCCCAGTGCCACACGCCCAGCGCGTCGGCTACCGCGGGCGGCACCTCGGTGGCCGGGCGCCACGGGCCCGGGAGGGACGGCTCGGCGGCCTCCAGCGCGGCCAGCAGGGCCGGGACCACCCGCTCCGCCTTCAGCCCGGAGGTGCCGTTGGCCAGCACGACCGCGCCGGTACGCCGGGGGCGGTCCACGAACAGCCCGGCCTGGAAGCCCGGCATCGAGCCGGTGTGGCCCACCAGGCTCCCCGAGCCGCCCGGCAGCAGCCGCAGCCCGAGACCGTAGCCGCCGGTCAGGCCGCCGGCGAGCGTCCCGGACTGGGGCGTGCACATCTGGTCCAGGGTGTCCGGCGCCAGCACGTCCGGCTGCTCGCCGAGCAGCAGGCCGGCGTAGCGGGCCAGGTCCGACACCGTGCTCCACACCTGACCGGCGGGCGCCATCGCGCCGGTGTCGGTGGCCGGCTCCTCGTCGAGCGTCCCCGCATAGGGGTGGACCGACCATCCGGTGGCGGCCGGTGGCTGCGGCAGGTACGACGTTCGGGTCATGCCGAGCGGGGCCAGGACCCGCTCCTGGACGCACTGCCACCAGGTGCGACCGCGCAGCCGCGCGACCACCTCGCCGAGCAGGCCGTAGCCCAGGTTGCTGTAGTGGTAGGTCGCACCGGGCTCGAACGGCGCCAGCGACGGGTCCGTCGCCGCGGCCAGGTCCTCGAACGGCCTGCCCGGCGAGCGCTCCCACCACGCGCCGGCCGGCTCCGAGGACATCCCCGAGGAGTGCGACAGCAGAGCGCGCAGCGTCCGGTCGCCGTACGGGACGCCGCCGAGCACCGACGACAGCGGATCGGACAGCCGCAGCCGCTGCTCGTCGCGCAGCTGCAGCACCAGGACGGCGGTCATCGTCTTGGTGATGGAGCCGACCCGGTACTGCACGTCCGGCCCGGTCGGCTCTCCCCAGGCTCCCGACCAGACCAGCTCACCGTCGCGGACCACGCCGCCCACCACCGACGGAAGCCGCCCGGCGGCCTGCTCGGCGGCGAGCACCGCAAGCAGCCGGCGGCCGGTGGTGGCGGCGGCGTGCCCCGAGGTGGTCACCGCCGCAGGCTAGTCCCCCGGCCCGCCGTTGCCCGCGCCCACCCGCGGCCACGGGACCCGGCTCGGCGGTCCGTGCCGCTGCCGGCGGTTCGGCTTGGCCTGGATCCAGGCTTAGCCCTCGGTGAACGCCTCGGGCGGCGGGCAGGCGCAGACCAGGTGGCGGTCGCCGTATGCCTGGTCGATGCGAGCCACCGGCGGCCAGTACTTGTCCGGGTCGAGACCGGCGGGGAACACCCCGGTCGCGCGGTCGTAGGGCCGGTCCCACGGCCCGGCCAGAGCGCGCGCGGTGTGCGGCGCGGCCCGCAGCGGCGAGCCGCCCACCTGCCACTCGCCGGACCCGACGCGGTCGATCTCGCCGCGGATGGCCACCATGGCATCGACGAACCGGTCCAGCTCGCCGAGATCCTCGCTCTCGGTGGGCTCGACCATCAGGGTGCCCGCGACCGGGAAGCTCATCGTGGGGGCGTGGAACCCGTAGTCCACCAGCCGTTTGGCGACGTCCTCCACCGTCACGCCGGAGACCCGGGTCAGCTCGCGCAGATCCAGGATGCACTCGTGAGCCACCAGCCCACCGTGCCCCCGGTAGAGCACCGGGTAGTGCTCGCCGAGCCGGGCCGCCAGGTAGTTGGCGCTGAGGACGGCGACCGCCGTGGCCCGTGCGAGGCCCTCCGCGCCCATCAGCCGGATGTAGGCCCACGAGATCGGCAGGATGCCGGCCGACCCGTACGGCGCCGCGCTGACCGGACCGACCCCGGTGCGCCGCGCCGGGTCCGGGTGGCCCGGGTGGGAAGGGAGGTACGGCGCCAGGTGGGCCCGGACGGCCACCGGCCCGACGCCCGGTCCGCCGCCGCCGTGCGGGATGCAGAAGGTCTTGTGCAGGTTCAGGTGGGAGACGTCCCCGCCGAACTCCCCCGGCTTGGCGTAGCCGAGCAGGGCGTTGAGGTTGGCGCCGTCGACGTACACCTGTCCGCCGTGCTCGTGCACGACCCGGCACAGCTCGGTGATGCCGTCCTCGTACGCGCCGTGCGTCGAGGGGTAGGTGACCATGATCGCGGCCAGGTCCGCGGCGTGGCTCTCGCACTGGGCGCGCAGGTCGCCTGCGTCCACCGAGCCGTCCTCGGCGGCCTTGACCACGACGACCCGCATGCCCGCCATGACCGCGGAGGCCGCGTTGGTGCCGTGCGCCGAGGACGGGATCAGGCACACGTCGCGGGCCCCCTCGCCGCGCTCGCGGTGGTAGGCGCGGATCGCCAGCAACCCCGCGAGCTCGCCCTGCGACCCCGCGTTGGGCTGCACGGAGACCCGGTCGTAGCCGGTGACCTCCGCCAGCCAGCCCTCCAGCTCGGCGACCAGGCCGGCGTACCCCTCGGCGTCCTGCGCCGGCGCGAACGGGTGCAGGTCGGCGAAGCCGGGCAGGGTGATCGGCTCCATCTCGGTGGCGGCGTTGAGCTTCATCGTGCAGGAGCCGAGCGGGATCATGCCGCGGTCCAGCGCATAGTCGCGGGCCGACAGCCGGCGCAGGTAGCGCATCATGGCGGTCTCCGACCGGTGGGCGGCGAAGGTCTCGTGGGCGAGGTACGCCGTCCTGCGCCGCCGGGCCTCGGGCAGCGCGGTGCCGACCCGCGCGTCCGCCTCGTCGAGCCGGGCCGGGTCGGCGCCGAACGCCGCCAGGACGGCCTCCAGGTGGACACGTGCGGTGGTCTCCGAGGTGGAGATCCCGACCAGGTCCTGGTCGACCTCGCGCAGGTGCACCCCGGCACTCCGAGCGTCGGCCACGACCGCGGCCGCGCGCCCCGGCACCCGGGCCAGCACCGTGTCGAAGAAGCTCTCGTGGACCACCTCGACCCCGGAGTCGGCCAGCACCGCGGCGAGCAGCGCGGCGTAGCGGTGGGTGCGCTCGGCGATCGCGCGCAGCCCGTCGGGGCCGTGGTAGGCCGCGTACATCGCCGCCGTCACCGCGAGCAGCACCTGGGCCGTGCAGATGTTCGAGGTCGCCTTGTCGCGGCGGATGTGCTGCTCGCGGGTCTGGAGGGCCAGCCGGTACGCCGGCCGCCCCTCGGCGTCCACCGAGACCCCGACCAGCCGGCCCGGGAGCTGCCGCTCCAGGCCGGCGCGGACCGCCATGAAGCCGGCGTGGGGACCGCCGTAGAACAGCGGCACCCCGAACCGCTGGGCCGAGCCGACCACCACGTCGGCGCCCAGCGCGCCCGGCGCCTCGAGCACGGTCAGGGCCAGCGGGTCGGCGGCCACCACCAGCAGGCCGCCGCGCTCGTGGGTCACCTCGGCGAGCGCGGCCGGGTCGAGGATCCGCCCGGACGCGCCGGGGTACTGCAGCAGCACCCCGCTCGGGCCGTCACCGGACAGGTCGGGCAGGCCGCCGGCGAGGTCGGCCACGACCACGTCGATGCCCATCGCCGTGGCGCGGGTGCGCAGCACCGCCAGGGTCTGCGGCAAGGTGTCGGCGTCCACCACGAACGGCGCGGCGGCTCCCCGGCGGGCCCGCTGCACCAGGGTCATCGCCTCCGCCGCGGCGGTTCCCTCGTCGAGCAGCGACGCGTTGGCGGTGGGCAGCCCGGACAGGTCGGCGACCATGGTCTGGAAGGTCAGGAGCGCCTCCAGCCGGCCCTGGGAGATCTCGGGCTGGTACGGCGTGTACGCGGTGTACCAGGACGGGTCCTCCAGCAGGTTGCGCCGGATCACCGCCGGCGTGGCCGTGCCGTGGTAGCCCAGGCCCAGCATCGGCTCCAGCGCCCGGTTCCGGGCGGCCAGGTCGCGGAGCTCGCGGGCCACCTGCTCCTCGCCGACCGGGAGGGGCAGGTCGAGGTCGGCCCGGGTGCGGATTGCCTCGGGGACCGCCGCGTCCATGAGCTCCTCGAGGGAGCCGAACCCCACCGCGGCCAGCATGGTCGCCTGCTGCTCGGGGTCCGGGCCGATGTGCCGGGCGGCGAAGGCGGTGGCGGCGTCCAGCTGGGCGAGGGTGGGATGGTCGGACATGAGGCTCCCTGCCGGGTCGGTGGTCCGGGGCGTCGGCCTCTGTCGCGCCGACAGGCCTCCTCTGGCTGCCTCGCCCGCGCGGGCCGTCGGCACGAGAGGCTCCGGGGAGGGTCGGCACGTCGGCGCCGGCTGCGACCGGATGGGTCTCAGCGCGGACTCTCCCGCGCGGGTTCTGCGGCGTCCCAGGCTACACGCGGGGGCGGCCTGAGCCCGGAGCCAGGCTCAGCCGGTCAGCCGGGCGCGGCGGCGGGCGGCCAGCTCGTCGCCCTCGTGGTCGGGGAGGGAGGCCTTCTCGCTGGGCAGCTCCGACAGCGTGCCCTCGATCTCCCGCCACACCCCGCCGATGGCGATCCCGAAGACGCCCTGGCCACCTTGCAGCAGGTCGATCACCTCATGGTCCGACGTGCACTCGTAGACCGTCGCGCCGTCGCTCATCAACGTGACGTGGGTCAGGTCGTCGGTGCCTCGGGCCCGCAGGTGCTGCACCGCGGTGCGGATCTGCTGCAGGGAGACCCCGGCGTCCAGGAGACGCTTGATCACCTTGAGCAGCAAGATGTCGCGGAAGCCGTAGAGCCGCTGGGTGCCCGAGCCGGTGGCCGCCCGGACGGTGGGCTCGACCAGGCCGGTCCTCGCCCAGTAGTCGAGCTGACGGTAGGTGATCCCGGCCGCCCGACAGGCGGTCGGCCCGCGGTAGCCCGCGTCGTCGGGAAGCGGCGAGACGTCGTCGTCGAAGAGCAGGCCCTGCTCCAACGCGTGCTCGGCCACCTCGCCCCGCTGGGTCGCGGCACCGGCCTGGGTCGAGGCCACCTCGTCGCCTGTGCCTGTCAACGCTGACCTCCGTCGTCTGCTCCGCTACCAGCAGGGCCCTGCCGACATGTCCCGCCGGCTCCGGGGCGGAGCACAACGGTGGAACTACACGTCACGTGGGCTCCACGGTAAGCCGCGGCCGCGGAGGGGTCAACGACGCGGGCTCGGGCGGTCCGGCGTGTCGCAACCTTCAACCTGCACTCGAGGTTGAAGGTTTACCCGGCCTTCAGTGTCGCTCGAAGTCCTCGGGGGTGACCGAGTCGAGGAACTCGCGGAACTTCTCCACCTCGTCCTCCTGCTCGTCGGGTACCTCCAGCCCGGCCTCGGCCAAGACGTCCTCCGAGCACAGGATGCGCGAGCCGGTGCGCAGCGCCAGCGCGATGGAGTCCGACGGGCGCGCGGACACCTCCACGCCGGAGGCGAACACCAGCAGCGCGTAGAAGACGCCCTCCTTGACCTCGGTGATCCGCACCTCGGCCAGCGCGTTGCCCGTGGCCTGGATCAGGTCCCTCATCAGGTCGTGGGTCAGCGGGCGCGGCGGCACGACGCCCTGCTGGGCGAAGGCGATCGCGGTGGCCTCCACCGCCCCGATCCAGATCGGCAGGTAGCGGTCGCCTTCGGACTCGCGCAGCAGGACGATCGGCTGGTTGGAGGGCATCTCCACCCGGACCCCGACGACGTCGACTTCGCGCACCTGGCCAGCGTACTCCGCGGGACCGACGGCCATCCCGCGCTCGCGCCCACGACGACCTAGCGACCCTGGCGGAGGCGGGCCTTCACCAGCGCCGCGTGCAGCCGGACCGACAGCGCGGCGATCTGGCCCTGCACCTCCTCGGCACGGCCCTCCGCGCCCGCCTCCCGGCTGGCCCGGATCGGTGCGACGACCTGTTCCACCAGGCCCACCTCGCGGTCCACGGCGTTGCGGAACGGGCGCAGATGCCGTGGCTGCAGCCCGAACGCGGCCAGCTCGCCCGCGGTGGTGGCCACCAGCAAGGCGTCGCCGTCGTACGGCGCGCTGCCAGTCCGGGGCGTGACCAGGCCGAACTCCTCCAGCTGGGTGAGCAGCTCGTCGTCGATCTGCGCCGCCCGCAGCAGCTCCACCCGTGAGAGCCGCAGGCCGGCCGGGTCGCGACGGAACGCCTCCGGGGAGGGCGAGCCGTCCGGCGCCAGCGCGACACGGGGCACCCGGGGCCCGCCGGGCAGGTCCGGCGGCTCGAGTCCGCGGTCGAGCGCGTCGAGGTGCTCCTTGATCACGCGCAGCGGCAGGTAGTGGTCGCGTTGCAGGGTGAGGGCGTACCTGAGCCGGTCGACGTGCTCCTGGGTGTACTTCCGGTAGCCCGAGGCGGTCCGCTCGGGCTCGACCAGGCCTTCGGCCTCGTAGTAGCGCACCTTGCTGACCAGCAGGTCGGGGAAGTCCTCCTTGAGCTGGGCGAGCACCTCGCCGATGTTCATCCGCCGCCCCGCGGCGGCCGCGGCGGAACTCACCCTTCCGCTCACCCTCCGTCCGCTCCCGTCCCGGTCACCGGGGCCGGCCCGCTCCGGCCTGGCTAGCGAAGTACACCAGCCGGTACTTGCCGATCTGCACCTCGTCGCCGCCCTGCAGGACCACCTCGTCGATGCGGTCCCGGTTGACGTAGGTGCCGTTCAGGCTGCCGACGTCGACGACGGCGTACCCCTCCCCACCGCGCCGGAACTCGGCGTGCCGGCGGGAGACCGTGACGTCGTCGAGGAAGATCGCGCTGTCGGGGTGCCGGCCGGCGGTCACCACGTCGGTGTCCAGCAGGAACCGGCTGCCCGCGCTCGGGCCGCGCTGCACCACGAGCAGGGCCGACCCCGCGGGCAGCGCGTCGACGGCGGCGGCGTCCTCCTCGTCCAGCGGCCGTTCGAGCGCGCGCTCGTCGGGGTGCTCGGACCGGGTCGGGCCGCCGAAGGTGATGGTGGCGGTCGTCTCGCCGTGCCGCTCCCCGACGACCGGTCGCTCCTCCGCCGCCGGCGCGCCGGCGCCGGGCTGCGGCTCGGTCACCAGCCGCGTGCCGCACTGGGAGCAGAACCGGGCCTCGGCCGGGTTCTCGTGCCCGCAGGAGGTGCAGAACGGCATCGCGGGCCTCCAGGTCGGAAGGGACGACCCTCAACCAGTGGTCGAGGTTGACGGTTTCCTGGAAACCTACCAGCCGGCTACTCCAGCGTGGCCTGGTAGGCCGCGGCGTCCAGGAGTCCCTCCAGCTGGTCGGGGTCGGACGGGGCCAGGTCGAACAGCCAGCCTCCGGCGTAGGGGTCGGAGTTGACCAGTTCGGGGGTGGCGTCGAGCGCGTCGTTGCGGGCCACCACCGTGCCGGAGACCGGGGCGTAGATGTCGCTGACCGACTTGGTGGACTCCAGCTCGCCGACCGACGCGCCGGCCGCCACGGTGTCCCCGACGTCGGGCAGCGAGGCGTAGACGATGTCGCCCAGGGCGTTCTGGGCGTAGTCGGTGATGCCCACCCGCACGGTGCCCTCGGTCTCGCCGGGGTCGCGGACCCACTCGTGCTCGGCGGTGTACTTCAGGTCGGCGGGGTACACGGGCATCTCCTCCTGACGCCGACCGGTCCGAGGCGGCCGGGCGGCGAGGGCAGGCTACTACTCCTCGGGGACCGGCTGCGCATACTCGGGGCCGGTCGTGTCGACGGTGCTGTCGATGTCGACCTCGCCGACCCGGCGGACGTCGACCGTGCCGCCGACGCGCTCCACCTCGGTGGTGAAGCCGCCGGCGAAGTCCAGCCCCGACTCCAGCGTCTGCGGCGACCCGATCGCCTCGATGACGTACGGCGGCTCGACCAGGACCCCCCCGACGAGCAGGCCGCCACGCCCGTCGGCGATGCCGGTCTGGGCGACCACGCGCACGGTGTCGTTGATCTCGATGGCCTCGGCACCGGCGTCGCGGAGCTCCTGGATGCCGCCCAGGATCTGGTCGGTGCCGACGCCCCCGCTGGGGTCTTGCACGGTGGCCCGGATGCCGGGGCCGGTGGCGGGGACCGTGCCGGCCAGCACCCCGAGCGTGTCGGCCTGACGCTTGGCGACGTCGGTGGCCGCCCGGGAGGCGTCGGCGTCGTTCTGGAGTGCCTGTCGGGTGCGCTCCAGCTCGGCCAGCTCCGCCTCGACCCGGTCGATGGCGAGGGACTGGGTGTTGATCAGGGCGACCAGGTCCTGCTGGGAGGCCGTGGAGAAGGTGGCGTCCTGGTCGTGGGAACGGACCTGCACGGCCGCGGCGAAGCCGAGGGCGGCGAGCAGGACGGCCGCGGTGAGCTGGCCGCGAGACCACGGTCGTCGCAGCGCTCGCCCGAGCCGGTCGGCCCCGTGGTCGGCCCCGTGATCGGCCCCGTGGTCGGCGCCGCCGCCCTCGGCGGGCCCGCCCGCAGACGCGTCGGCCGACCCGTCGGCACGCCCGCCGGTCGGCCCTTGGGCCGAACGCTGGTCGGGGCCCTGGTCGGGGCCCTCGTCGGCCCCGTGGTCGGGGCCGTGGGCCGGATCGTCAGCGGTGTGGGGCATGGCGGTCAGGCGTGGAAGAGGTGGCGCCGGATGGCGGCGACGTTGGAGAAGATCCGGATGCCGAGGACGACCACGACGCCGGTGGACAGCTGGGCGCCAACCCCCAGCTGGTCGCCGAGGTAGACGATCAGCGCGGCGATCAGCACGTTGGACAGGAACGAGACCACGAACACCTTGTCGTCGAAGATGCCGTCGAGGAAGGCGCGCAGCGCGCCGAAGACGGCGTCGAGCGCGGCCACGACCGCGATCGGCAGGTACGGCTCCATCCAGGGCGGCACGTCGGGCTGCAGGAGCAGGCCCAGCGCCACGCCGAGCACCAGCCCGAGCGCCGCGATCATGGCTCCCCCCGCTCCTGGCCGGTCCGCTGGTTGGCGTAGCGCAGGGACGGCGTCGGCGCCCCCGGCACGGTCACGGACTGCTCGCTGGTCATGTCGAAGCGCAGCCCGAACACTGCCTCTACATCCAACCAGTAGGTGCCACCGGCGGAGTCCACGAACCGCGCGGGGAGCGTGTCGGGGTTCCCGATCGCGAGGACGACGTACGGCCGGCGCAGGGAGGTGAAGTTCACCGTGATCGCCTCTCCGGCCTGCCGGATGGCGGTGAGCGAGGTGATGCGCCGCGCGTTCACCGAGACCGCCTCGGCGCCGGCCACCCAGAGGCCGTTGACCAGCCGTTGCAGGTCCTTGTCCGACACCTGGCCCTGCTCGTCGGTCGCCTCGGGGTTGTCGTCCACCACCACCTGGATCCCCGGCCCGCGCACCGCGACGGTGCCCGCGACGGCGCCGAGCTCGGTGATCTCGTCGCGGACCCGGGCCAGCTCGAGGGAGGCCTCGACCGACTCGGCCCTCGCCCCGGCCACCTCCGAGCGGAGCTGCACGACCTCGCGGCGGGCCTGCTCGAGCTCCTCGCGCTGGTCGACCACCTGATCGACCAGGGCCTCGCGGCTGCTGGAGCGCTCGGAGGCGGTGCGGGCGGTCTGCGCCGCCGCCGTCGCCAGGAGGAGTCCGAACACCGCCAGCACCAGCATGGTGGTCCGACGGCGGGAACGGCTGGGCGCGGCGCCGGACCGGTGTGCGCTGGCGGTGGCGTAGTCGTCGTCGAGGGGATGGGCGGCGATGTGGTCGAGCAGGCCCATGGTCACCCCGGAGGGGGCGGGCCGGGTCGGGCCGCGGCGAGCCGACGGCGCGCCGGGCCTCGGAGCCGGGTCAGCCGCCATCGAGTGCGGGTGCCGTTCGAGGACCGGCCATCAGCCGGCGTACCTGCCAGGCGTAGAGCAGCCCGGCCCACCAGTACAGCGCCGTACCCCAGATCGCGAACGCCCAGCCGAACACCGTCGCCAGCGTTGCGAGGACCCCCTCGCCGTCGCCGAGCAGCAGCAGCGGGAACGCGTAGAGGAGCGCGGCGGTGGCGGCCTTGCCCAGGTAGTGCACGGGCAGCGCGGTGTGGCCGCGGCGGCGCAGGAACGGCACCAGCCCCCACAGGAGGACGTCGCGAGCCGGTAGCAGCACGGCGAGCCAGACCGGGATGATGCCGCGCAGCGCGAGGCCGACGACGGTGGACAGGATGTAGAGCCGGTCGGCGACCGGGTCCAGGATCTCGCCGAGCCGCGAGGTCTGCCCGAGCCGGCGCGCGAGGTAGCCGTCGAGGTAGTCGGTGACTCCGGACAGCATCAGGACGACCAGGGCCCAGCCGTCCGCCTCGGGGCCCAGCACCAGCCACAGGAACAGGGGGACGCCGGCCAGACGCAGGATGCTCAGGACGTTCGGGACGGTGAGGATGCGGGTGGACCGGGGGGTCGCCCGGGCCTCGCCGTCCACCTGAAGCACCTGCCCTCGAGCCGCTCTGCACCGCGTCCGTCGCGGCCACCCTACCGAGCGGACGGGGCGCGACCGGGGCCCTCGGAAGCGGAGCCGTCAGGCGGCGGACCAGCGTGCGCCGGGCCGGGCGGGCGCCTCGTGGCGGCGGGCGCCGCAGCGCGTGCAGGTGTCGCCTGCGCAGATGTCCAGCTCCTGTCCGCACCCGCACACCGCGACGTGGTGCAGGTCCGAGCGGACCAGAGTCGCCTCGATCGTCACCGCCCCCACGCGCCTTTCTGCCTCTCGCCTGTTGCTCTCACCTGTATGACGTACCGACCTGCCGTTCATGACGGGCTCATCGGCGTCGCCTGTGTTCGGAACAGCGTGCTCTCGTGCTGCTTGTTCCCGTTCGTCCTCTACTGATGAGTGTCACAGCGCCGCGCTGATACCGCAGGACTTCGGCGAGGACACGCCGGGGGGCTTGCGAGGGGACGGCGGGCGTGGAGAACAATCGGGCCCATGAAGGCACGGGAGACCTCCAAAGTGGCCATCGTGGGCGCCGGCAGCGTCGGAGCGAGCATGGCCTATGCCAGCCTGATCAGACGTTCCGCCCGGTCGGTGGTGCTGTACGACGTCAACACCGCCAAGGTGCGGGCGGAGGTGCTCGACCTCGCGCACGGGGCGGCGTTCACCGGCTCCGCCGAGGTGCAGGGCGGCGACGACCCGGCCCAGGTCGAGGGGGCTCACGTCGTGGTGATCACGGCCGGCGCGAAGCAGGAGCCAGGACAGACCAGGCTCGACCTGGCCGCGACCAACGTGGCCCTGCTGGAGAAGCTGATGCCGGTGCTGCTCGAGCACGCCCCGGACGCGGTCTACGTCCTGGTCACCAACCCCTGCGACGTCCTCACCGTCGCGGCCCAGAAGATCTCCGGGCTGCCCGCCAACCGGGTGATGTCCTCGGGCACGGTCCTGGACTCCTCGCGGCTGCGTCAGCTGCTGGCCCGGCGCGCGCAGGTGTCGCCGACCAGCGTGCACGCCAACATCGTCGGGGAGCACGGGGACACCGAGTTCGCGCTCTGGTCGGAGGCCAGGATCGGGCCCGTGCCGCTGCGCGAGTGGTCCGCCCGGGGTCAGCAGCCGTTCTCCTCCGCGGAGCTGGAGCAGATCACCGACGACGTGAGGAACGCGGCGTACCGGGTCATCGAGGGCAA
Source organism: Nocardioidaceae bacterium (assembly GCA_044866695.1). GTDB lineage: Bacteria > Actinomycetota > Actinomycetes > Propionibacteriales > Nocardioidaceae > JBIOUF01. The sequence goes on from JBIOUF010000158.1 coordinate 33,743, forward strand.
GGGCGCGACGAACTTCGCCATCGGGCTCGCGGGCGCCCGGATCATCGAGGCGATCCTGGGCGACGAGCACGCCATCCTCCCGGTCAGCACCGTCCACGACGGGTACAAGGGCTTCCACGGCGTGGCGTTCTCCATGCCGAGCATCGTGGACGGCGCCGGGGTCTCCTCCGTGCTCGACGTGTCGCTCTCCCCCGAGGAGGAGCGCCTCCTGCGGGCCTCCGCCGAGGCCCTGCGCAAGACCCAGGCGACCCTCGGGCTCTGACGCCGGACGAGGTCCGACACCCGGTCGAGCCGGCCCATCGTGCGCCGGCTGGCCGGTCGAGCCGGCCCATCCTGCGCCCGCTGGCCGGTCGAGCCGGCCCATCCTGCGCCCGCTGGCCGGTCGAGCCGGCCCATCCTGCGCCGGCTCGGCGTCTCGCGGCCAGGAGGTTGCGCCGGCTCGGCGTCTCGCGGCCAGGAGGTTGCGCCGGCTCGGCGTCTCGTAGCCGGGAGGTTGGGCCGGCTCGGCGTCTCGTAGCCGGGAGGTTGCGCCGGCTCGGCGTCTCGTAGCGGGGAGGTTGCGCCGGCTCGGCGTGAACCTGGCTGGGGCCGGGTACCGCAGCGCCATGAAGAGCGCAACGAAGTTCGGCTACTTCCTGTCCTCGGAGGAGTACACCCCCGCGCAGCTGGTGGAGCAGGCCCGGCTCGCCGAGGAGGCTGGGTTCGACGCGTTGTGGATCAGCGACCACTTCCATCCGTGGAACGACGAGCAGGGCCAGAGCCCCTTCGTGTGGTCGGTGATCGGCGCGCTGTCGCAGGTCTGCTCGCTCCCGGTGACGACCGCGGTCACCTGCCCGATCATGCGGGTCGGCCCGACGATCACCGCACAGGCCGCGGCGACCGCCGCGGTGCAGCTGGAGGGGCGGTTCCGGCTCGGAGTGGGCTCCGGGGAGGCGCTCAACGAGCACGTCACCGGCGACCCGTGGCCGTCCGCGGACGTGCGCCTGGACATGCTCGAGGAGTCCGTGGCGGTGATGCGCGAGCTGTGGCAGGGCGGCTTCGTCAACCACCGCGGCCGCCACTACACCGTCGACAACGCGCGCATATACACCCTTCCCGACCGCCCACCGGAGATCTACATGTCCGGCTTCGGGCCGAAGGCCACCCAGCTCGCCGGCCGCATCGCCGACGGCTACATCACCACGACGGCCGACCGGGCGCTGCTCGAGATGTTCCGCAAGGAGTCGCAGGGCAAGCCGGCCCAGGTCGGGTTCAAGGTGGCGTGGGCGGACACCGAGGATGAGGCGGTGAAGGAGGCGCACCGGCTCTGGGCGAACGCCGGCCTGCCCGGCGAGCTCTCGCAGGTGCTGCCCTCGCCGCGGCACTTCGAGCAGGCCAGTGCCCTGGTCACCGAGGACATGACGCGCAACAGCATCGTCGCGGGTCCGGACGTGGAGCGGCACGTCGACGGGTTCCGCGAGTACGTCGAGGCCGGGTTCGACGAGGTGTACGTCGCCAACATGGGCCCGCACTATGCCGCCATGATCCGCGCGTACGGCAAGGACGTCCTGCCCGCCCTCCGGGCCGGGGTCGCCTGAACCCTGGATCCACCGGCCCGGCCTGTGTTCAGGCGAGTTCAAGTTGGCTAATGTCCAGGCATGGCACGACAGCCCGAGCGGCTGCGCGCGGTCGTGGCCGGCCCCGACGACCGTCCGACCGTGCCGCCGAGGACCGGTCGTCGCGCGGCCGTCCTGACCGCGCTGCGCGAGGCCGGCCGCCCGATGACCG
>JBIOUF010000159.1:0-2883 GCA_044866695.1 Nocardioidaceae bacterium
TGGCCGAGATCGCCCGCGCCGAGGGGCTCAACGAGTTCAGCACCGTCAAGAACACCGACCTCAGCGCCACCTCCCTGGCGGCCTACACCACGGTCGTGCTCGGAGACGTCGCCGTCACCGACGCGCAAGTCACCGCGCTCACGGACTGGGTCAACGCCGGCGGCAACCTGGTCGCCATGCGGCCGGACGCTCGTCTGCTCGGCCTGGCGGGGCTCACCGCCGCGGCCGGGACGGTGAGCGAGGGATACCTTGCGGTCGACGCAGCCACGGAGCCGGGCGCCGGGATCACCACCGACACGATGCAGTTCCACGGGCCGGCGAACCGGTACACGCTCAACGGCGCCAGCACGGTCGCGACGCTCTACACCACCGCCACCGCGTCCACCGGCCAGCCGGCGGTGACCTGGCGCAGCGTGGGTTCGAACGGCGGGCAGGTGGCAGTGTTCGCCTACGACCTGGCCCGCTCGGTGATCCAGACCCGGCAGGGCAACCCGGCCTGGGCCGGCCAGGAGCGCGACGGTGTGGCACCCAGGCGCCCCGACGACCTGTTCTTCGGCGGCGCCAGTACCGACTGGGTGAACCTGGGGAAGGTGCAGATCCCCCAGGCCGACGAGCAGCAGCGGCTGCTGGCCAACCTGGTCACGGTGATGAACCGCGACCGGGCGCCGCTGCCGCGCTTCTGGTACTTCCCCAAGACCCACAAGGCCGTGCTCGTCGCGACCGGCGACGACCACGCCGGCGGCGGCACCGCGGGACGGTTCAGCACCTACGCCGCGGCCAGCCCCCAGGGCTGCTCGGTCGCGCAGTGGGAGTGCGCTCGGTTCACCGCGTTCGTCTACCCGAACTCGCCGCTCACCAACGCCCAGGCGTCCTCGTTCCAGGGCCAAGGCTTCGAGGTCGGCCTCCACCCGCAGAACAACTGCGCGAACTACACCTCGCTGGCCAACCTGCAGTCGACCTACACCTCCCAGCTCACGTCGTGGCGGGCGCAGTACGGCAGCCTGCCGTCGCCCACGGCGAGCCGGTTCCACTGCATGGTGTGGAGCGACTGGGTGTCCCAGGCCAAGGCGGAGCTGGCCAACGGCATCCGGCTGGACACGAACTACTACTACTGGCCGGGGTCCTGGATCGCCGACCGTCCGGGCTTCATGACCGGGTCGGGCATGCCGATGCGGTTCACCGACACCGACGGCTCGCTGATCGACGTCTACCAGTCCAACACGGTGATGACCGACGAGTCCGGCCAGAGCTACCCGTTCACCCCGGACACGCTCTTCGACCGGGCGCTCGGCGCGCAGGGCTACTACGGCGCGTTCACCGCGAACCTGCATGCAGACACGGCGAACACGTTCGAGAGCACCCAGGCGCTCGACTCCGCGCAGGAGCGCGGGATCCCGGTGGTCACGGCCCGCCAGCTGCTCACCTGGCTGGACGGCCGCAACGGCTCGTCGTTCTCCGACATCGCCTGGAACGGCAGCACGCTCGGGTTCACCGTCGGAGTCGGCGCCGGCGCCGCGCAGCTCACCGCGATGCTGCCGACGGTGGGACCGGGCGGCCGGACCCTCGCCTCGGTCACCCGCGGCGGCACGCCGGTCGCGTTCACCACCGCGACGGTCAAGGGCCAGCAGTACGCCATGTTCGCGGCCAGCGCCGGGGCCTACCAGGCGCAGTACACCACCGGCGGGGCCGGGCTGCGGGTCGTGGGCGCCGCCGGCGCCGACCCGACCGAGGACGCCGCCACGCTCACCTGGCGCACCGACGAGCCGGCGACCACCACCGTCGAGGTAGGGACGCGGCCCGGCGCACTGACCACCCGGGACCGGGTGGGGGGCAGGACACAGGCCCACCGTGCCACCGTCGACGGGCTCCGGCCGGGTCGCACGTACTACTACCGGGTCGTCTCGACCGACCCCGGCGGCGACGTCGGGGTGTGGCCGGCCCCCGGTCGCCCGCCCGCGTCGTTCACCACCCCGGCTCGCGACACCACCGCGCCGGCGGTCCGTCGTGTGTCGGCGTTCTCACTGCCCGACGGCACCGCGCGGGTCAGCTGGGTGACCGACGAGCCCGCCACGTCGCGGGTGGTGTTCGGTGCCGGCACCGGACCGCTGCACCGCTCCCGCGTCGACGACCGCCCGACCACGCGGCACGTCGTGGTGCTGACCGACCTCGACCCGGGCCGGGCCTACCGGCTCAGGGCCGGCTCCGTCGACGCATCGGGGAACGCCGCGACCGGCCGCGTGCTACGGCTGCGCACCGTCGGTCACGGCGTCGCGGTCCAGACCGAGCCGGAGCTGCGGACCGGGCGGCTGGCCGGCCGCATGCGCATCGCCTCGGCCGGCTTCGGAGCGCTGACCCTGTCGGGCCCGGGCTCCGGGACGTACCTGTCCGCGGTGACCGACACCGGCCAGAAGGTGCACTGGCGTCGGGCCGTGCTGCAGGCCGCCCTTCCGCCCGGCAGCGCCGTGGAGGTCCGGGTCCGCTCGGGCAGCACGCCCACCCCCGACCGGACCTGGTCGGCGTGGACCCGCCCGATCGGGAACGGTGCGGCGCTGGGCCGCTCCGGCCGGTTCCTGCAGTACCAGGTCCGGCTCTCGGCGACCGGTGCCGCTCCGTCCGTCACCGCGCTCGGCTTCACCCACACCGGACGCGACCCGAGCCTCGGCGAGACCCCCGGCTGACCCGACCCTCACCTCCGCCCACCCCCTCACCGCCGAGCCGGCAATCCTGGTGGGTCGAGCCGTCAATCCTGGTGGGTCGAGCCGGCAATCCTGGTGGGTCGAGCCGGCAATCCTGGTGGGTCGAGCCGGCAATCTTGGTGGGTCGAGCCGGCAATCCTGGTGGGGCGAGGATCGCTCCGGCCGGCACTCCCGTGCCGCGGCCAGC
>JBIOUF010000160.1:0-8868 GCA_044866695.1 Nocardioidaceae bacterium
CGGGCGGGGCACCTCGATGCCGAGGGCCGGGTCGGTGACCGGTGGCCGCGGGCTCGTGTGGATCTCCACCTCGTCGGGGACCGCGCGTCCGCTCGTCATCGCCCACCACCCGTCGGCTGCCCTGCGCGCCCCAACCTACTGTGGCGTCCCTCTCGGCGAACCCCCACTCCGCCGCCGGCCCCGCCCGACGGGGCCGCCCCGGTGACGTTCGGCTCTGGCGGGCCGGGAGCGGCGGCTGGACGCTGCCAGGGGCAGGACGACCGGAGGTGCGGGGCGACCATGCGCGGACAGAGCGAGACGATGCGACGGCCACCGGCTGCGTCCGGGGCGAGGCGGCTCCCGGCCGGCGGACGGGCCGGGGCGAAGCTCGGCAACTGGTCGGCCCTGGCCACCGCCGGGCTGGCCGTCACGAGCGCCGTCGTGGGCGTGACGACCCCACCGCGCTCGGGTCCGATGTGCCAGGTGTCGGCGTGCGTCACGGCGCCGTACACCGACGTCGCCGCGTTCGTGCCGCGCGACTACCTGTGGCTCTACCCCGCGCTCGCGCTGCAGGTCGCCTTCCTGCTGCTGGTGGCGGTCCTCGCCGGCGGTGCCACGCGGGACCGCCCGGTGCCCGCCGTGGCGGCGCTGGCGTTCGCGGTGCTCGGGGCGGGCCTGCTGGTGGCCGACTACGGGCTGCAGCTGGTCGTGGTCCAGCCGAGCCTGCTGGCCGGGGAGAGCCAGGGGCTGACCCTGCTCTCGCAGTACAACCCGCACGGTCTCTTCATCGGGCTGGAAAACCTCGGGTACGCCGCCGTGGCCGTCGCCTTCGTGTTCCTCGGTGCTCTGCTGGGCGGCTTCGACCGCCTGCTGGACGTCGCCCGGTGGGTCTTCGTGGCCGGTGGAGTCGGCACCTGGGTGGCCCTGGTCGGGCTGGCCGCCGGGTACCGCGCCGACCTGGAGTACCGCTTCGAGCTGGCCGGCATCTCCCTCAGCTGGCTGGTGCTGGCCTCGGCGGGTGCCCTGCTGGCGGTCGCGTTCCGCCGGGCCGGCACCATGCCGGCGCAGGAGCAGGAGGAGACCCCATGAACGACTCGCGCAGCGAGCGGCCGCTCGCGGTGGTCACCGGCGCCTCGTCCGGCATCGGACGCGAGCTCGCGCGACAGGCCGCCGGGCACGGGTACGACGTCGTGCTGGTGGCGCGGCGCGAGGAGCGGCTCCGGGCGCTGGCCGCGGAGCTGCACCGGACGGGGGCCGCGGCGCGACCGGTCGCCGCCGACCTGTCGGACGGGTCGGGCGTCGGACGGGTCCTCGCGGCGTTGGCGGGGGCGCCGGTCGACGTACTGGTCAACGACGCGGGAGTGGGCGGTCGGGGCGCCTTCGCCGTCGAGCGCGACCTCGCGGCAGACCTGGCCATGATCCGCCTCAACGTCCTCGCCCTGGTCGAGCTCACCGGCCTGCTACTTCCGGGGATGGTCGATCGGGGTCATGGCGGAGTGCTCAACGTGGCCTCGATCGCCGGCTACCTGCCCGGCCCGGGGCAGGCGGTCTACCACGCCACCAAGGCGTTCGTGAGGTCGTTCGGCCAGGCCCTGTCGGAGGAGACCCGCGGCACCGGGGTGCGGGTGACGACGTTGTCCCCGGGCCCGGTGCGCACCGAGTTCCATGCGAGGGCCGGGTACGACGAGAACCAGGTGCGCGGCGGACCGCTGATGCCGGTCCTGTCCGCGGCGGAGGCCGCGGCCGCCGGCTGGGAGGGCCTGGCGGCCGGGCGCGCCGAGGTCGTTCCCGACCTGCCGACGCGGGTCGGGCTGCAGACGCTGCGGTTCCTGCCCTGGCGGCTGGTCGCCCGGACCGCCGGAGCGTCGCGGCGGACCAGCCCGTCCGGGCCGCAGCGGTGACCGGCCCGCCGGGACCTCCGGCGGGTCAGGGCAGGGCCGGCTCGACCGGAGCGTCGGGCTGGACGGAGGTGGCCGCCCACGACGCGAGCAGGCTGAGCGCGTGGTGGCTGGGGGAGCCTGGCTCGGCGGAGAAGACGGTCATCGACAGCCCCGGCTCGGATCTGAGGTCGAAGCTCTCGAAGGCCAGGGCGAGGTCGCCGACCACGTGGTGGTGGAAGTGCTTGACCCCGGCGCCGTGGGTGCGCACGTTGTGGGCGCCCCAGCGGCGGCGGAACTCGTCGTCGCGGGTGGAGAGCTCGCCGACCAGGTCGTGCAGGGCCTTGTCGTGGGGGTCCTTCCCGGCCGCGGTGCGCAGGTTGGCCACGCACATCTCCGCGGCGAGCTCCCAGTCGGGGAAGAACCGGTGGGCGGCCGCGTCGAGGAAGGTGAACCGGGCCAGGTTGGGTGGGGTGGCCGGGCCGGCGAAGGCGTCGGCGTACAGCGCGCGGCCGAGGTGGTTGGCGGCGAGCAGGTCGGACCGGTTGTTCCCGACGATCGCCGGCGCCGTGGTGATCGCGTCCAGGGTCCACTGCAGGCTGGGCCGCACCACCCGCCGCTGGGGCCGTCTACGACGCAGGACCGCGTTGGACCCGTCGGCCTCGTGCGCCAGGTGCAGCAGGTGCGCCCGCTCGGCGTCGTCGAGCTGCAAGGCGCGGGCGATCGCGTCGAGCACGCCGGCCGACACGCCGGAAAGACTGCCGCGCTCGAGCTTGGCGTAGTACTCCACGCTCATCCCGGCCAAGGCCGCGACCTCGCTGCGGCGCAGCCCGGGCACGCGGCGCCGGCCGGTGACCGGGAGGCCGGCCCGCTCGGGACTGACCTTCGCCCGGCGGGTGGTGAGGAACTCGCGTACGGCGGCTCTGGTGTCCACGACGGCCACGCTACGGCCGGCCGCGGTCGGCTGGGATGCCCTGGCGGTACACCCTTCGCCAGTGACTTCCCGTGCCGCGTCGGCGCGGGTTCCCTGGATGCATGGCTGCTCCCTCGAACCTCCGCCTCTGGCTCCGCCGCGCCGCCGGTGCCGCCCTGGCGCTGGCGACCCTGGCCACGGTCGTGGCCGGCGGCGCGCTGTCCGACACCTTCCTCGCCGGTCCCGTGACGGTCACCTCACCCGCCGCCGCCCCAGCGCCGAGGCCCCTGCCGGCCGGGTCGACGCGGCTGGTGCTGCGCTTCGACGACCAGGTCGCGACCGCGACCCTGGACGACACGCCGGTAGCGCGGCAGCTGGCCGGGCAGCTGCCGCTCACCGTGCGCATGTCGGACCGGATGGGGCAGGTGAGCGCCGGGCCGCTGCCCCGGCACGCCCGGCGGCTCGACGTCACCGGCGCCGCCCCGACGTACCGGACCATCGTCGGCCAGCTGGCGTACTGGTCGCCCGGCTCGCAGGTCGCGGTCGTCTACGACGACATCGGCCAGACCGTGCCCGAGCCCGGCCTGGTGCGGCTCGGCGTGGTCGACACCGGACTGGACGACCTCGCCGCTGCCGGCGACGACGTCACCGTGCGGATCGAGGTGGCCCCAGGTCCGTGAGGGCCCAAGGCGGCGGGGAGACCCGCGGCACCGGCGCCGTACGACCGTCCCCCGGCGCCGCGTCGACGCTGCTCAGCAGAACTGCAAGACCAAGGGGAGATCGCCCGACGGCTCTGGGCGCTCGTCGAGCCGTCGGAGGCCGATGCCAGGCTGCACGGGTGACGCGAGAACGCCGGCGGCAATCCCACGCGCGTAGCACAAGTGCTACTCTCAGCGTGTGAGCACCGTCGGATTGCGCAAGCTCCGTCAGGATGCCTCTGATCTGGTGCGCCGGGTCGAGTCAGGTGAAGAGATCACCATCACCGTGGCTGGTCGTCCCAGCGCACGGCTGGTCGCGGCCCGGCCGGTCCAGTGGCGAGCCTGGGACGAGGTCGCAGACTTGTTCCGTGGACCGGGCGATCCCGACTGGGAGCGCGACCGCGATCTGGTCGATGCCGATATGCGTGACCCCTGGGCGGCGCGGTGACGGAGTCCGTCGCTCCGGCTGAGCGCGCCATCCTTGACACGGGCGTGGTCATCGCCGATCAGGTTGCGCCGATCCCCGGCGTCCTTGCCATCAGTGCCATCACCCTGGCCGAGCTGAACTTCGGCGTACTCGTCGCCAAGACCACCGAGGTGCGTGCGGAGCGACTGAGGCGTCTGAGCCTTCTGCAGCAACGCTTCGACGCGCTGCCGGTCGATGCGGCGGTGTCGGTCAGCTACGGCCGTCTCGCCGCTGCGGTCGTCGACGCCGGCAGGCGACCGCGGTGCCGGGTCATGGACCTGCTCATCGCCGCGACAGCCCATGCGCACGGCGCGCGGTTGTACACCCGGAACGTTCGGGACTTCGCCGGGCTCGAGGGCCTGGTGGACGTCATCGAGGTGTGACAGGGCGACATTGGCGGCGTCTTGTGCGCCGTACCCGACCCGAACAGCACGCCATCGGGGACGATGACGGCCGCGGACGACGACTGAGTGACCGACTGTTGCCTGCGCCAACGGGCTGAGCAGCTCGGCGGAGCAGTCGTCGTGGTACCAACCGCCTCAAAGACTCCGATCCCGAAGACGTTCTCGCGGGCCTCCACACTGCCGCCCGGGGAGCACTCGTGCTGGGTAGAGGCGCGTCAGACGCCGTCGGGGCAGTCCTCACGCTCCTGGTTGAAGGCCTGCCGACCTCACAGGTTGCGGCGCGTCTCTTCCTCGCCACCCAAGACCGTCCGCAACCGGGTCTCCGACATGCTCACCAAGCTCGGAGTGTCCTCCCGAGAGGAGGTGATCGCTCCCGGGCACGGGCGCGGCCTCCGACGACACGTCGACCCCGAACGTCCCTGAGCTGGTCCGACGGTGTCAGGCCCGCACTGCCAGGCCCATCGATGGCGCAGTGACGCGGGCACAGGCGCAGAGGGTCGCGAGGGTCGAACGTCGTCAGGAGCCACCAGCCGCCCCGCACGCCGAACCCCGATTGACCTTGTCTAGAGCAGCCTGGAGGCATTCCTCGCGACCGAGCGACCGCCGGCGTCCGTCGCCTCGGTGGTCGTGGCGCGTCGTCAACGGCGCACCCAGGAGGTTGAAGCGATCCGAGCGGCGTCCGGTGGGTTGAGATGGTGAGCGGGTGAGGAGGCGAAACCCGCGACCAGCGCTGCCAGTGCGCTGCGCCAGAAGCGTTCCGGGTCCGGCCCGAGTGGGTTGCCGCGCAGCTCCATCCAGGCGATCCCCTCACAGAGCGCGTCGAACTGCTGCGCTGCCTCGGACACGGTCCGCTCGCCCAGCAGCCCCTGCGCCGCCAGCGGCTCGAACCACTGCCGAAGGGTCCCGAACGCCTCGGCGGCCGCGTCCTGAAACAGCGGCCACGCTCGAGCGGACGCGCGGTGGAAGGCAACCGAGAAGAGCGCTGGGTGCTCGAGCGCGAACCGCCGGAAGACGAGACCGGCCTGAACCACGTCTGCGACCGGGTCCCCAGTGGTGCTCTGCGCTGGAACCTCTCGACCCAGCAGCGCCATCGCGCGGACGCCGAGCGCGCCGACCAGGGCGTTCTTGGAGCCGTACAGCGTGTAGACGGCGCGGGTCGTCGTACCGGCGTCCTCAGCGACCGCGCGAAGCGTCAGCGCGTCGACCCCGTTGGCGGCGATCCGGCGCTCGGCGGCGTCGAGCAGGGACTCGGCCACCTGCTGGTCGTGCTGGCGTGGGCGGCTCATGATTGACACTGTAGCGTAACGTCGTTACCGTAACGGTGTTACGCCAACTGGGAGGGCCCGATGAGCACATCCACCGAACGCCCCACCACGCTGGCCTACGAGATCACCGGAACGGGAACGCCGGTCGTCCTGCTCCACGGGCTGACCTTCGACCGAACCTCGTGGCGGCCCATCGTCGACGAGCTCGGCGGCGGGGCGCAGACGATCGCCATCGACCTGCCGGCGCACGGCGACAGCCCCGGTCCTCCGTTGTCGGTGGAGCAGCTCGCGGCGCGGGTGCACGACCAAGTCACGACGCTCGACCTCGCGCGACCACTGGTCGTGGGTCACTCGTTCGGCGCCGCGGTCGCCTCCCTGTACGTCGTGCGCTATCCCTCCCGGGGCGTGGTGATGATCGACAGCGGACCCGACCAACGATCATTTGCCGAACTGATACAACGGACGGCGCCGATGCTGCGCGGGCCAGGGTTTGCCGACGCCTGGTCGCTGATCGAGAACTCGCTCGGGCTCGACCTCATCCCGGAGCCGACGCAGACGCTGGTCCGCGCCGGACACCGGGTCGATCAAGATGTGGTCCTCGGCTACTGGCAACAGATGCTCGACACCCCGCCTTGGCAGTTTCAGACCCACATCGACTCCTTCGTATCGCGCATCGACGTCCCCGTCCTCGCCGTCTACGGTCACTCCGCCCCCGACGGCGACCGGCAACGGTTCGACCAACTGCCCGACGTACAGCTCGAGGAACACCCTGGCGACGGCCACTGCGTCCACCTGGTCAACCCCCACCGCTTCGCCGCCAGCCTGCGTCGGTTCATCACTCACTGCTCAACCGCCGCCTAGGCCACCCGGCGCTCTGGGCCAGCTCGACAACACGCGCGAGTCGGCGAGGGACTGCCGGGGGTGCCTGAGCCGCGTGCCACACGCCGACACCCGAAAGGATGCGACCCCTTCGCGGACGAAGCCGGCCCTGTTGCGACGTCGTAGCCTTGGCTCGAAGCCCGAGTGCGGGGAGGCGAGATGGTTGCGATAGGCCGCCTTCACCACGGGGTGTTCGACACCCGGGACCCCATGCGCGATGCGACGTTCTGGTCTCGGCTGCTCGGTCTCCCGATCACCTTCCGCTCTGACGACTGGGTCGTCGTGTCGGAGGCGCCGGACCAGTCGGGCCTCGCCTTTCAGCTCGCTCCGGACCACCAGCCTCCTGCGTGGCCGGACCCCGCCCGGTCACAGCAGTTCCACTGGGACGTCATGGTCGATGACGTGCCGTCAGCGGAGAGGGCAGTCGAGGACCTTGGCGGCCGGCGACTGACCTCTGCCGAAGGCTCGGTCTGGGCCGACCCGACAGGACATCCCTTCTGTCTCATCCCTCGACCCGGCTGGGCGGCGCCCATCGCGGACCCGTGAGCAACCTCGGCGAGCTCAGCATGAGCCAGGACTTCGTCCGGACGATCACGCGTGGTCGGACCGCGTCGCGGGTCGCGAGCTGGGCTCACGATTGGAAGGCGTTCCATTCGCCAAGAACCTCGCTATGGCTCTCGTCGGCGAGGTGGCGAGTTGACCACCTTGGTGCCGTGGGTTGAGCCGCGGGGGACGTCGACGACTGGTTAGCGAGCCCGCGCAACGCGCAGGCGTTGCGAGCTGCTGCGCTGAACTCCTATCCGACGAAGGTGCGGGTGACGATGCGGGCTGCGCTGGGCGCGGTGGCCTCGGCGCCTCCGAAGCGGTTCGATGGCGGCGGCTACTGGCAGGCGATGAAGGGCGACATGACAGGCTGGTTCGAGCTCCGCGTCGATGGACCCGGTCGCCGCCACTACCGGTTGTTCCGTCTACTCGACTACGACGCCCAGCGCTTCGACAAGCCACTGCTGGTCGTGGTCGATGGTCGGGACAAGCCGTTTAGGACGACGCTGTCGAATGCGGACTACGCCGCCGTACGCCGATTGGGTGACGAGTACCGAAGCCGGAATCCACGCTCACTGGCCTGACGTCAGGCGGAAACCTTCGCCTTCGGCGTACGCAGCTTGTCGAGGTGGCGTGCGAGCTTCTTCGGGTCCGCAGTCCGGCCCACATGGAGCGGCTCGGTGATCTGGCCGCGCTCGGACTTGGGGATCGGCTCGACGGTGATGCGGAGGCCGAGAGCCGCCGCAACCTCCGCCAGAGTGCCGAGCGTCGGGTTGGAGTTGTCTGACGACAGCAGTCGCCGGATCGTCGCCGGCTCCTTCTGGATCGCTCGAGCGAGCTCGGCCTTCGAGAGGCCGGCAGCCTCGCGGGCATCGTCGATGGCGTGCACAACCTGGTCGATCGTGGCGATCCGCATCGACTCCACGACGTACTCGCGGAGGAACTCGGGATCCTCGAGGTCCCGAGCCAAGTCATCCCAGAACGCCCTCTGCTTACGACGAGTTGGCACCCGGTCGCGAGACGATCCGGGCGCAGGCGTACTCGTTGCTGCGCACGATCTTGGGCACGGCGGCGTCGGCGCGGCCCAAGCCGTTGGTCCCGTACAACCCTGCGCACATCCGTGGGGCCGGCAACGTGAAGCGGGCACACAAGGTCAAGCCCGCATCGCTGGCCGAGCTGGAGACGATCGTGGCTGCTCTGCCGGACCGCTACCAGCTCGGCGCTGCTCGCTGCCTGGTGCGCGTTGCGGCTGGGGGAGTTGACCGAGCTGCGTCGCGGCGATATCGACCTGCGTTCGGGTCGAGTCTCGATCGCGCGTGGTGTGGTGCGCGCCGGCGGCACGTTCATCGTCGGCGCGCCCAAGTCCGATGCGGGCGTGCGTGACGTCGCGATCCCGCCGCACCTGGTCCCGGTGGTGAAGGCCCACCTCAAGCAACACGTGGGTCCGGGGAGGGACGCTCTACTCTTCCCGGCCGCCGATGGCGTCTCGCACATGGCGCCCTCGACCCTCTACAAGGTCTACCCGTCGGACCCCATGGCTATGGTCGCGCCATGGATCTGAGTCACTGGGGCGCCGCCGAGTGGGGAGCATTCGGCCAGGTGGGTGCCCTCGTCGTAGCCGTCGTTGCCGGGCTTCTCGTGTGGCTCCAGGTACTTCAGGGCCGCCAGGTCCGCGAGGAGCAGACGTTCCGGGAGCCGGCAAGCGGACCGGTCGACGACGGCCGGCGCATGTACCAAGCAGGTTGCGTGAGTATGTTCGATGTTCGGTATTGACCGAACATCGAACACCTGTCAATCTGGATCCATGGACACCGACGCGCTCGTGATCGACGCCTTCCGGCAGT
>JBIOUF010000161.1:0-3204 GCA_044866695.1 Nocardioidaceae bacterium
CGATGTCGTCGTCGTGCTGTGCGAGCTCGTCGAGGACGATCGGGTACGCGCACCGCCGGCGAAGCGACATGGTCTCGCGCCAGGTCGCGCACGGTGCCTCGAGGGCGAAGTCCAGCCCCGGCGGCAGGATGCGCAGCAGCCTGAGAGCGTTCTCCGGTGGCAGTCCACCGTTGGCGTCGACGACGAAGTACTCGCCGTCGCGGCGGTCGGCCAGGCACGCGGAGATCCGCTCGGCATCCAGCGCGGGCCCGCCCTCGCCGTCGAGCGCGCCGATCTTGACCGAGTGGGCGCGGTACCCGCGGGCTCGGTGGTCAGCCACTCGGCTGCGCATGTCCTCGGGGTCGCCGGTGTGGATCGAGGAGATCATCGGCATCGGGACGCCGGTCGACCCGCCGAGCAGCTCACAGACCGGGAGTCCCACGGACTTGCCGAGGATGTCCCAGCACGCCACGTCGAGCGCCGTCTTGGCGTGGTTGTGACCCACGAGCGCCTCGTCCATGACGTCGTTGACCCGGTCGAGCTGGCGAGGGTCCCGGCCGAGGAGGTGGGGTGCCATCTCGGCGACCCCGGCGCGGACGCCGTGGGCGTGCGCGGCGATGTAGGTGGAGCCGAACGGCGTGCTCTCACCCCAGCCCTGGGTGCCGTCGTCGCAGGTGACCCGGACGACCGAGGCGTCGAACGAGGTGTAGGTGCGGCCGCCGGAGAGCCGGTAGACCCCGCCTGAGTACGGCAGGTCGACGGCGAACAGCTCGACGCTGGAGATCCTCACGTCATCTGGTCCCTCCGCAGATCACGACACCCACCGCTCAACCATCGGGGGGCGGCGGGGGGAGGAGAACCAGCTTCCCGACGTGCTGCTTGGTGAGGAAGTCCTGCTGCGCGTGGACGATCTCTGAGAGCGGGTAGGTCTGGGCGACGACGGGACGGATCTCGTCGCGCTCGACGTAGCCGACCAGGTCCTCGAACACCTCGTCGGACTGGAACGTGCAACCGAACATCGTGAGGTCCTTGAGGTAGAGCGTGCGGAGGTCGATCTCGGCGATCGGACCGCCGATCGCGCCGGCGATGGCGTAGCGACCCCCTCTGCGCAGCACGTCGAGCAGCTGCGGCCACCGGGGGCCGCCGACCAGGTCGACGACCACGTCGACCGAGTCGGCTCCTAGGGTCTCGACGAGATCGCTCCCACGGTCGACGGTGTGGTCCGCCCCCTGCGACATGACGTCGGACGCCTTGTCCGCGGAGCAGACGGCGACCACCGAGGCCCCTCGTCGCTTGGCCAGCTGGACGGCAGCGAGGCCGACGCCGCCCGATGCCCCGGTGACCAGCACGCGCTCCGGCCCGACGGCGGCACGGTGCAGCATGTTCTCGGCGGTGGAGTAGGCGCACGGTATCGACGCGAGCTCGGCGTCGCTCCAGTCGCACGAGACTGCGTAGGTCTCCCGCCCCGGCGCGACGACGTACTGCGCGAACCCGCCGTCGCACTCGCTGCCGAGGGTCCAGCACTCGAAGGGGCGGTAGTCGACGTAGCTGCGTAGCAGGGGGCGCACCAGCACTCTCTCGCCGACCCGGTCGGCCGGCACCTGGTCTCCGACCGCGACGATCCGGCCGCAGACATCCGCGCCCTGGATGCGCGGGAAGCTCAGCTGGGCACCGGACCAGCTGGCGTCCTCGCCCACCGAGGCGAAGCCGGTCGTTGCACCGGACCCGGTCTCCGAGGTGACCGTCTTGGAGTACCACCCGATCCGCGTGTTGACGTCGGTGTTGTTGACTCCCGCAGCTGCGACCTCGATGAGCACCTCTCCCGCGCGTGGGCGAGGCACAGCGACGTCGGACCGGTACTCCAGCTTGTCCAGCCCGCCATGGCCGGTCAGCAGGACAGCGGCCATGGTCTTCGGCAGCACCATCGACTCCTCTCGCCCCGCCGGTTGAGCGCCCCGCTGGTTGAGCCGGTCTCGCGGCAGGCCGCTCGACCGGCTCAACCAGCGAACGGGGACCGGCTCAACCAGCGCCAAGGGACCGGCTCAACCAGCGCCAAGGGGACCGGCTCAACCACCGCCGGCGTCACTCCTTGAGGTACTTCTCCAGCTCGGGCTTGTAGTCGGGGTTCTCCTTGAGCCACGCGGCGACCGCCTCCGCCTCCTGGCCCGCGTCGAACTTGTTGACGATGGTGTCCTCCAAGCTGCCGTACTGCTCGTCGTCGAGCTTGAAGTGCTTCACCATGTTCGCGACGGCCGGGAAGTCCTTGGCGAAGTCGAGCCGACCGAGGCTGTGCAGGCTCTCAGGGTCGCCGTACGCCTTCTTCGGGTCCTCCAGCGCTCGGACCGGGAAGGACTGGTTGGCCCAGAACGGCTTCCACAGGGTCACAACGATGGGCTCCTTGGCGTCCGTGGCCTTCTTCAGCTCGGTGAGCATCGCGGTCGTCGAGGACAGCACCAGCTTGTAGTCCTGGTCGAGGCCGTAGTCCGGGAAGGCGTTGTCCTTGGTGAGCCTGGTGAGACCCGCTCCAGGCTCGATCCCCGTGACGACGCCTCCGAACTCGTCGGCATGGCTCGGCAGCTCGTCCATCGACGTGACGTCCACATAGTCGGGCACTGCGAGGAAGAGAGAGGCGTTGTCGTAGAAGATGCCGAGATCCTCGATCTTGTCGCCGTACTGGTCCATGTAGGACTTCTGGGTGCGCTCCGGCCAGCCGGACGAGATCATGTCGATGTCCCCGTTCGCGAGGCCCGCGTAGTTGGGAGCGTTGTCGGCGAGCTCCTTGATGTCGACGGTGTAGCCGTTGTCCTGCAGGATGTTCTGAAGCAGGTAGGCGGTGCCGGTCTGGTCGGTCCAGCCCTGGACCACGCCTATCGACATGGTCTTCTCCTCACCACCCCCGCCGCCACCGCCACTGTCGTCGCTGCTCCCGCATCCGGAGGCAGCCAGGGCAAGCGCCGTCACGGCCGCGCCCAGCCGCACCGCGAGGGTGAGGTGTCTCTTCGTCAATGCTCGTTCCTCTCAGAGTGCGGATGGTCCCGAGACCCCTACCCGCCGATCTTGGCTGTTCTGATGTCG
The DNA here is from genome assembly GCA_044866695.1 of Nocardioidaceae bacterium. Taxonomy (GTDB): domain Bacteria; phylum Actinomycetota; class Actinomycetes; order Propionibacteriales; family Nocardioidaceae; genus JBIOUF01. The sequence continues at coordinate 3,055 of JBIOUF010000161.1, forward strand.
ATCTCTTCGGGGGGCGGTGGTTCCTCCTGGTCTTCCTCTTCGTCGGTGACGTCCTCGATGGGTTTGCGTTGCTTGCGGGGTAGGAACCCGAGTCCGGCCGCGCCGCTGCCCTGGCCGATGGCGGCGGTGACCCGGTCCAGGTAGATGGCC
>JBIOUF010000162.1:0-39350 GCA_044866695.1 Nocardioidaceae bacterium
CGCACCCGCATGGCGTTCGGCTTCCGCGACCCCGACGCCCTCATCGCCCTGATCATGCTCAGCCTCGGCGGCCACCGCCCCGTCCTCCCCGGCCGACCATGACCCACACATACGTCACAAGAGCCCGACTCGGCCGCTACCCGCGGGTGACCACCCGGAGCTGGCGGTCGCGGACCACCACCGCCACGTCGCCGTCGCGGTCGGTGCGCCGGACCAGCGCGCCGCCGCGTTCCAGCCGCAGGAGGGTCTCGGCCGCGGGATGCCCGTAGTCGTTGTCCGCGCCGGCGGACACGACGGCGAGACGGGCGCCCAGGCCGGAGAGCAGGTCGGGGTCCTGGTACCTGCTGCCGTGGTGGGGCACCTTCAGCACGTCGACGGGCTCACCGCCCAGGGCACCGGCGAGCGACCGGAGCAGAGAACGCTGGGCCTCGGGCTCGACGTCGCCGGTGAGGAGCATCGTGACGCCCCGGCTGCGCACGAGCAGCACCAGGCTGGCGTCGTTGGCCGCGGAGCCCTCCTCCCCAGTGGCGTCGGCCGCGGCCGCGCCGGCGCCGGCTGCGGGGCCAGGGCGGGGGCCGAGCACCTGCCAGGAGAGGCCGCCCACCTGGACCGACTCGCCGGGCGACGGAACCCGCACGGGGACCCCCGCCCGGCGCGCCCAGGCGTCGACCGCGGCGGCGCCGTACGGCGGGTCTCGGACGCCGGTCACCTCCACCTCGCCGACGGCGCGCCCGTCCAGGACCCCCGGGAGCCCGTCCACGTGGTCGGCGTGGAAGTGGGTGAGCACCACCACTGGCACCCGCCGCACGCCGAGCCTGGACAGGCACCGGTCCACCAGCCGGGGGTCGGGGCCGGCGTCCACGACGACCGCCTGGCCGCGACCGGCGTCGAGGACCAGCCCGTCGCCCTGGCCGACATCGCAGGCGACCAGCAGCCACCCGGCCGGCGGCCACCCCGGTGCCGGTACCGGCCGCAGCAGGCCAAGAGCGAGCGTGGCCACCGCGAGCAGGCTCAGCGCGCGGCTGCGCAGGACCCGTGGGCTCAGCAGTGCGGCGGCCACGCATCCAGCCGTCAGCACGGCCAGGCTGCCCGCGCCGACCGGCCAGCCCACCGCCGCACCGGGCAGCGCGGCCGACGCGGTGGCGACGTGCACCACCCAGTCCGCGCACCATCCGGCCGGTCGTCCGAGCAGGTGGCCCAGCGGCTCGGAGACCAGGCCGGCCAGCCCCGCGGCCAGGCCCAGGACGGTGGCGGGGCCGACCGCGGGCGCGGCGAGCAGGTTGGCGAGGACCGCGACCATGCTGACCTGCCCCGAGACGGCGGCCACGAGCGGCGTGCAGGCCAGCTGCGCCGCGAGCGGGACCGTGACGGCGAGGGCCAGCCAGCGCGGCAGCCACCGGGACAGGGCCTCGGCGAACCCCGGGGCCAGGACCAGGATGCCGGCGGTTGCCAGCGCCGAGAGGGCGAAGCCCACCGAGGTCGCCAGCCACGGGTCGACCAGCAGGAGCAGCCCCACCGCCGCGCCGAGCAGGCGGAGCCCGCCCGCGGGTCCGCCGCTGCCGAACCCGAGCAGGGCTACCGACCCCATCGCCGCCGCGCGCACCACCGACGGCTCGGGGCGGGCCAGCAGGACGAACCCGGCCACCGCGAGCAGGCCGACGACGACCAGCCCGCGCGCCCGGACTCCGCACCACCGGGCGCACAGCAGGACGAACCCCACTACGAGGGTGAGGTTCGTCCCCGAGACCGCCGTCACGTGAGTGAGCCCGGCCGCCGCGAAGGAGTCCGCGACGTCGGGGTCCATCGCGGTGTCGTCGCCGACCACGAGCGCGGGCACCAGGGCGCGGGCCGGCGCCGAAGCCGGCCGGACCGCCTCCCGGATCGACGCCCGGACCATCTCGGCGCCCCGGAACGGCCACGCCGGCCGCCTCGCCACCACGGGGGCGGACGACACCCGCAGCACGCCGGCGACCGCGTCGTCCCGGGCGGGCGACAGCCGGCCGCGCACGTCGACCCGGGCGCCCATCCGCAGGTGGTCCCAGCCGCCGTGGTCACCGAGCACGACCACCGGCGCGCGCGTGGCGATGGTCTGCCCCCGAGCCGTCACGTGCCGGGTGTCGGCTCTGACCACGACGTACGGGCCGAAGCGCCCCTGACGCACGACGGGGTCGCCGCGCAGGGTGAGCTCCGCGGCCACCGACGCCCTCGCCTCGGCCAGCGTGCCCACCACCCCGTGCCGATGCGCGTCGGCCCGCAGGGCGGCCATGCCCGCGACCGCCACCATCGCCAGCAGCAGCGCCGACCCGGTGGCCCCGGCCCGGCCGGACCGCGACCGCGACGGCGAGCGGCGGGCCGCACCCGCTACGCGGACGGCCACCAGCCCAGCCAGCAGCCCAGCCAGCAGCCCGGCCACCCCGAGCAGAGCCCAGTGCGGCAGCAGGGAGCCCGCGAGGGCACCGGCCCAGCAGACGGCGGCAAGCACGAGACTGCGCAGGTCGGGAGGCTGGGCTGCGCCGGAGGCCGGGTCGCCGGCCCTCGCGGCGAACCCCCGCCTCACAGCGTGACGTGCGGGGCGATCTCGGCGAGCGTGGCCTCCCCTATCCCGGACACCTCCACCAGCTCGTCGACCGAGGAGAAGGGGCCGTTCTCGCTGCGGTAGGCCAGGATCGCCTGGGCGGTCACGGGGCCGACGCCGGGCAGGGTCTCCAAGGTCGCCTGGTCGGCCGTGTTGACGTTGACCAGCGCCCCGGCGCCCGCCCCAGACGTCGCACCAGGACCGCCCACCGCCGCCGCGGCGGGGCCGGGCACCTGCGGCACGCCGACCAGGACCTGTTCTCCGTCGACCAGCACCCGAGCCAGGTTGAGACCGGTCGTGCGGGCTCCTGGTCGCGGGCCCCCGGCGGCCTCGACCGCGTCGACCACCCGCGCTCCGACCGGCAGGGTGACGATGCCCGGCCGGCGCACTCTGCCCGCGACGTCGACCACCACCACCCCGGCTCCACCGGGACCACCGGCTGCCGTGCCGGCCGGCGGGGCGGACGGCGCGCCCGCCAGGCCCGTCGCCGTCGACCCGGACGTCGCCCCGGACGTCGCCCCGGACGTCGCTCCGGACGTCCCCCCCGATGTGGGTGGCCCCGCCGCCGAGGGCGCGGTCACGACGGGCCGCTCGGGGACGACCGTGCCCGCCGGCCCCGACCTGGTCACCCACCACGCCGTCGCGGCGAGCGCCGCGGCCACCACCAGCGCGACGACGGCCAGATGGGAGGCGCCCAGCTGCACCCGGCCCTGCACCGTCGCCGGAAGCCGGTCGCGCGCCCAGCTGGACCCGCGCGCCAGCGGGCCGAGCGGACGGCCGGCATGGCGCCCGGCGTCCAGCCCGTCCTCGACGCCGGCTCCGGGCCGGCCGGCGGACGGCTCGGCGGGCTGGTCCGGGTCGGCCGGTGGCTCACGCGCCGGCACCGACCCGGGCCGGGACGCGGCGCCCGGGACGGCGCCCGGCTCGGCCCGGGCGTCCGGACCAGGCGCCTGCTCGGGCGGACCCGCTGCCGGATCGGGCGGGGCCCGGCGCTCCCTGGCGGCGGCGAGCTCGGCGGCCAGGGCCTCCAGCCGACGCCGGGCCACCTCGGCGACGTCGGGGGACGGGGAACGCGAACGCATGCCCGCACGGTAGGAACCGGCCCGGTCCCGCGCCCACCGCTCCGCGGGCTTCTGTGGACAACCGGCCGGGGTCGGCCGCTGTGGACCAGACCTGGCCGGCCGGCGTCTCTGCCGGCGGCTCGGGCTCAGACGACGACGTTGACCAGCGTGGGCGCCTTGACGATCACCCTGCGGACGTCGCGGCCGTCCAGGGCGCGCTGCACCTGCGCGTCGGCCAGGGCGAGACGCTGCAGCTCCTCCGCCCCGATCGAGGGCGGCACCGAGAGCCGGGCGCGCAGCCGGCCCTGCACCTGGACGACCGCGGTGACCGCCTCCTCCACCAGCAGGCTCTCGTCGACCGCGGGCCAGCCGGCCTTGGCGACGGTGGGCGGATGGCCCAGCCGCTCCCACATCTCCTCGGCCGTGTACGGCGCCACCAGGCTCAGCACGACCGCGACCGCCTCCGCCGCCTCGCGGACCGCGGGGTCCGCCGGCCCGCAGCCGGTGTCGATCGCCTTCCGGGTGGCGTTGACCAGCTCCATCACCCGGGCCACCATCACGTTGAACCGCCGGGACTCGACCAGCTGGGCCGCCTCGTGCACGGCCTTGTGGGTGGCCTTGCGCAGGCCGGGGTCCCCGTCGGCGTACGACGCCCCCACCGGGGCGGTCACGTCACCGGCCAGGCGCCACGCGCGCTGCAGGAACCGCAGCGACCCGCCTGGGGACACGTCGGCCCAGTCGATGTCGTCCTCGGGCGGCCCGGCGAACACCATGGTCAGCCGGATCGCGTCGACGCCGTACCGGTCCAGCATCTCGCCCAGGTCGACCCCGTTTCCCAGCGACTTGCTCATCGCCCTGCCGCCGTTGACCACCTGACCCTGGTTGAGCAGCGCCTTGAACGGTTCGGCGAAGTCCACCAGCCCCATGTCGTGGAGCACCTTGGTGAAGAACCGGCTGTACAGCAGGTGCAGGATCGCGTGCTCCACGCCGCCGACGTACTGCTCGGCGGGCATCCACCTGCGCACGTCGGCGGGGTCGAACGGCGCGGTCGGGAGACCCGGGGAGCAGTAGCGCAGGAAGTACCACGACGAGTCGACGAAGGTGTCCATGGTGTCGGAGTCGCGCCGAGCGGGACCGCCGCAGGAGGGGCAGTCGACGTTCACCCAGTCCTCCGCGGCCGCCAGCGGCGAGACCCCCTTGGGCTTCAGGTCCGCGCCGCGCAGGTCGGGCAGCTCGACCGGCAGCTGGTCGTCGGGCACCGCCACCTCGCCGCACTCCGCGCAGTGCACGATCGGGATCGGGCAGCCCCAGAACCGCTGCCGCGACAGCAGCCAGTCCCGCAGCCGGTAGTTCACCGTGCCGCGCCCGCGCCCCTTCTGCTCCAGCCAGGCGATGATCCGGGCCTTGGCGGCCTCGACCCCCAGCCCGTCCAGCGACACCTCGTCGTTGGCCGAGCCGACCGCGGGCCCGTCGCCCAGGTAGGCCTCGCCCTCCCACCCGTCGGGAGGCTGCACGGTGCGCACGATCCGCAGGTCGAAGGCCCGGGCGAAGTCCCAGTCGCGCTGGTCCTGCCCCGGGACCGCCATGATCGCGCCGGTGCCGTAATCGGCCAGGACGTAGTCCGCGGCGTAGACCGGGATGAGCTCGTCGTTGACCGGGTTCACCGCGTGGACGCCCAGGAACACCCCGGTCTTGGGCCGGTCGGTGGCCAGCCGCTCGATCTCCGACTCCCGGCGGACCTCCTCCAGGTACGCCTCGAAGGCCTCGCGCTGCTCGGGCGCGCACAGCTCGGCGGCCAGGTGCGCGTCGGCGGCGACCACGAAGAAGGTGGCGCCGAACAGCGTGTCCGGCCGGGTCGTGAACACCGTGACCGGCTCGTGGGGGACCGGGCCCACGATCTCGAAGTCCACGTGGGCGCCTTCGGACCGGCCGATCCAGTTGCGCTGCATCGTCAGCACCCGCTCCGGCCAGGACCCGCGCAGCGGCTCCATGTCGTCCAGGAGCCGCTGGGCGTAGTCGGTGACCTTGAAGTACCACTGGGACAGCTCGCGCTTGGTGACCACGGCGCCGCACCGCTCGCACAGGCCCTGGACGACCTGCTCGTTGGCCAGCACCGTCTGGTCGTTGGGGCACCAGTTGACCGGCGAGTGCTTGCGGTAGGCCAGGCCGCGCTCGCGGAACCTCAGGAACAGCCACTGGGTCCAGTGGTAGTACTCCGGGTCGGAGGTGTTCAGCCGCCGCGACCAGTCGAAGGACATCCCGTACCGCCGCAGCGACTCGGCCTGGGTCTCGATGTTGGCGTAGGTGTACATCGCCGGGTGCTCGCCGCGGGCGATGGCGGCGTTCTCCGCGGGCAGGCCGAAGGAGTCCCAGCCGATCGGGTTCATCACGTCGTACCCGGTCTGCCACCAGTACCGCGCGATGACGTCGTGGAGCGCCATCACCTCGGCGTGGCCCATGTGCAGGTCGCCGGACGGGTAGGGGAACATCGTCAGCGCGTAGCGGCGCGGCCGGGCCCCGTCGTCGGCGGCCCGGAACGGGTCCAGCCGCCGCCAGACCGCGCGCCACTTCTCCTGCATGGCCGCGATGTCGTACGCCTGGGGGCCGCCCTGCTCGCTCATCTGACTCATCCCGTCGTCCGTCCGCGTCGACTGCTTCGTTCCCGCCTGGAGGGCGCTGGCCGCCCGGGCACAAAAAAACCCTCCGGGCAGGAGGGTCGCCGCGCTGCCGTCCGGTTCAGCGCGGCCTGCCGAGAAGGAGGGTCGCTCGCACCGGTCCAGGGTAGCCCAACCGGTCGCGCGACCGCCTGCGGGTTCCTCGGCCGGCCGAGGGCGTCATGCGCCCTCCCCCAGCACGGACTCCAGCCGCAGGAGGCAGCGGGCCAGCTCCTCGTAGGTGCGCGTGCCGAGGGCCTCCAGCCACGCGTCGTCCACCTCGCCGACCGCATGGTCGATGGTCTCCGAGACGCGCACCCCTCGCCGGGTGAGCCGTACCACCCGCGAGCGGCGGCTGGTCACGTCGGTCTCCCGGACCAGGTAGCCGCCCCGCTCGAGCTGGGTGAGCAGGTGGTTCATCGCCTGCTTGGACAGCTCCGCGCGAGCCGCCAGCACACTGGGACGCTGGCCTTCTGGACCGGGGTACAAGAACACCGCCAGGTGGCTGGGCAGCAGGTCGGAGAAGCCGGCAGCGTGCAGCCCCGCCATCACCCGGTGGCGGACCACGACCGCCGGGCGGCGCACCAGGGCCCCGGCGGACGGAACTGCTCCGTTGCTCGACAAGTGAGTCCCCCCGGACCGCCCATGTCGTCCCATTGAGCCGAGATCCTCCGTCCCTTTCAAGCCTGCGCGGGTAAAGATGTCGTCCAGGGCCGGTCGCGACGACAAGATCCACGTCGTCGGCGCCCCTCCGGGAGTCCCCCGCACCCATGGCCTAGGGTGTCCCCGCGGGACCGACGGGTAACCGGCGCTATCCACAGGCCGCGGAGGAGACACATGACCTGGGTGGTGACCGGCGGCGCCGGCTACATCGGCGCGCACGTGGCCCGGGCCTTCGTGGCCGAGGGCATCGACACGGTTGTGGTGGACGACCTGTCCACCGGCCACAGGTCGTTCGTGCCTGCCGAGGCGGCGTTCGTCGAGGGCGACGTGCTCGACGAGCCGTTGCTGCGCCGGGTCCTCGCCGAGCACGGCGCCGTGGGGGTGGTCCACGTCGCCGGGTTCAAGTATGCCGGCGTGTCGGTGCGACGCCCGCTGCACACCTACGACCAGAACGTCACCGCGACGCTCCGGCTGCTCTCGGCGATGGCCGCCACCGGCGTGGGCAACATCGTGTTCTCCTCCAGCGCGGCGACGTACGGGACCCCGGACACCGAGGTGGTCACCGAGTCCAGCCCCACCCGGCCGGAGTCGCCGTACGGGCGCAGCAAGCTGGTCGGCGAGTGGGTGCTGGCCGACCAGGGGGCCGCGACCGGGCTGCGGCACACCTCGCTGCGCTACTTCAACGTGGTCGGCTCGGCGACCCCCGACGTCTACGACACCAGCCCGCACAACCTGTTCCCGGTGGTGCTGAAGACCCTCACCGACGGCGGCGTACCGGCTGTCAACGGCACCGACTACCCGACGCCCGACGGCACGTGCGTCCGCGACTACCTCCACGTCGGGGACCTGGCGCACTCCCATGTCGCGGCCGCGCGCTCGCTCGCCGACGGCAGGCCCGTGGAGCCCGTGTACAACCTCGGCAGCGGGACCGGCCTCTCGGTCCGCCAGATCATGGACGCCGTCGCCTCGGTGACCGGCCGAGGGTTCGAGCCGAGGGTGAACCCGCGGCGCCCCGGCGACCCGGCCCGCATCGTCGCCTCGGGCGAGCTCGCCGCCCGCGACCTGGACTGGCGGATGCGCCACTCGCTGGAGGAGATGGTGGCCAGCGCCTGGGCGGCCTGGCAGAGATCGCTTCAGGGAGGAACCGCATGACCGTGCTGGACCTGTTCCGCCTCGACCAGAAGGTGGCCGTCGTCACCGGCGCCTCCTCCGGACTCGGGGTGGAGTTCGCCCGGGCGCTCGCGGAGGCCGGCGCAGACGTGGTGCTCGGCGCGCGCCGCGTCGACCGGCTCGCCGAGACCGAGGACCTGGTGCGGTCCCTGGGTCGTCGCGCGGTCTCCGTCGGCACCGACGTGGCCGACCCGGCGCAGTGCCGGCGGCTGGTGGACACCGCGATGAGGCAGCTCGGCCGGGTCGACGTGCTGGTCAACAACGCCGGCATCGGCACGGCCGTGCCGGCCACCATCGAGGAGCCCGACCAGTTCCGCCAGGTCATCGAGGTCAACCTCAACGGCTGCTACTGGATGGCGCAGGCCTGCGGCCGGGTCATGCGGCGGGGCAGCAGCATCGTCAACATCTCCTCCGTCCTCGGCCTCACCACCGCCGGCCTCCCCCAGGCGGCGTACAGCGCGTCGAAGGCGGGCCTGATCGGGCTCACCCGCGACCTGGCCCAGCAGTGGACCGGCCGCAAGGGCATCCGGGTCAACGCGCTGGCGCCGGGCTTCTTCGCCACCGAGATGACCGAGCAGTACCCCGACGGCTACCTGGACCGGACGCTGGCCCGCACGCCGATGGGTCGCCAGGGCGACCCCGCCGAGCTCTCCGCCGCGCTGGTCTTCCTGGCCTCCGACGCCGGCGGCTACGTCACGGGGCAGACCCTCGCCGTGGACGGCGGGGTCACCATCACCTGACCCTGCCCACGTCGGCCCGGTTGTGGCCGATGCCTGCACACGAGGCGGCTTGTGGCCGCAGCCCGCGGTCCGCGTCGGCGTGTCGCCGCAGGGATCGGCCACACCGCGACTGCGCCGCCCGTTGTCCCCACCCCGCCGTACGACGAGCATGGACCCACACCTACTCGAGGAAGGCACCCGATGGCCGCGAAGACGAGCAACGCGCACCTCCTGGGCGTCGACATCGGCGGCACCGGCATCAAGATCGCCCTCGTCGACCTGGACCGCGGCGCGCTGGCGAGCGACCGGACCAAGGTCGACACCCCGAGCCCGGCTACGCCGGACGCCGTCTTGGACGTCGTGGTCGAGCTGGTCGGGAAGTCCGACGTGGACCCCAAGGCCCCCATCGGCGTCACCGTGCCCGGCGTGGTGCACCACGGCGTCGTGCACTCCGCCGCGAACATCGACCACGCCTGGATCGGCACCGACGCCGACGCGCTGCTCACCGAGCGGCTCGACCGGCTGGTCCACGTGGTCAACGACGCCGACGCGGCCGGCGTCGCCGAGGTGGCGTACGGCGCCGCGAAGGACCGCTCCGGGGTGGTCATCGTGACCACGCTCGGCACCGGCATCGGCACCGCGGTCGTCCTGGACGGCCGGCTGCTGCCCAACACCGAGCTGGGCCACATCGAGATCGACGGTCACGACGCGGAGAGCCGAGCCGCCAACCGGGCGCGCGAGGAGGAGGGCCTGTCCTGGAAGGAGTGGGCCGAGCGCCTCGACGTCTACTACCGGACGCTGGAGCGGCTGTTCTCCCCCGACCTGTTCGTCGTCGGCGGCGGGGTGAGCAAGAAGGCCGACAAGTTCCTGCCGCGCCTGGACCTGCAGACCGAGATCGTGCCGGCCGCCCTGGGCAACTCCGCGGGAATCATCGGAGCCGCCATGCTCGCCCACGACGAGGCCCGAGGCTGACCCGGCCCGACCCGCCGGCTCGGTCGGTATGGGCCGCCGGGGACAATGGCAGCATGAGCACCTCTTCGGGCTTCACCAGGCCCCGCTCGCCGTTGACGCTGAAGTTCCCCATGTCGGTGGGCGTCTACGACGACTACGCACAGGCCCAGAAGGCCGTCGACCATCTGTCCGACGAGTCCTTCCCGGTGCAGAACCTGATGATCGTGGGCACCGACCTGAAACAGGTCGAGCGGGTCACCGGCCGGCTCACCACCGCCCGCGTCGCGCTCGGCGGCGCCGCGTCGGGGGCGTGGATCGGCCTGTTCGTGGGGCTGATCTTCTCCCTGTTCGGCGAGGACGACGTCCTCGCGGTGATCTTGTCCACCGCGCTGTTCGGCGCGCTGTTCGGCCTGGTGATGGCGCTGGTCGCCTACGCCATGACCCGCGGTCAGCGCGACTTCACCTCGGTCACCCAGGTGGTGGCCACCAAGTACGAGCTGCTGGTCGAGCACAAGCACGCCGAGGAGGCCCGCCGCCTGCTCGCGGACCTCCCGGGCGGCGCCGGCTCCGCCTCGCCGTTCGGCCCCTGACCGACCACTAGGATCGCCGCCATGCTGCTGCTCGGCCTGATCCTGTTCGGAATGCTCGTGGGCGCCGCCGCCCAGCTCGTCCTGGGACGCTCCGGGAGCGGCGTGGACTGGGGCATGGCGCTGGTCGCCGGGCTGGTCGGCTCCTTCGTGGGTGGGCTGCTGGTCAGCCTGCTCGCCGGCGACGGGCTCGAGCTGCGCCCGAGCGGGCTGATCGGCTCGTTCGTCGGCGCCCTCGTCGTCACCGCCCTATGGCGGTGGTGGCAGGGCCGTTCCGCCGCCGCCCGCACGCCGTAGCCCGACCAGCCGTGGCCGATCCGGACGACCCCGCGGAAGTGGTCCGCCGCTGGGAGACCTCCGGCGGGGTGTGGCGCGTGCTCGCCGACCACGACGGCGTCCTGGTCGTCGGGCTGTTCCAGTGCACCGGCGGCGAGCTCATGCAACAGGTCAGCTCCGGCGACCTGCGGTTGCGAGCCGTCCTCGACGGACGGCTGAGCAGCGACGACTGACCCCTCAGAGGTCGGCCAGCGGGACGTCGGCGTCGCGCAGCCGCTCGGCCGGCACCGACCGGCCTACCACGGCCCGGAGGTCGTCGCTGACGTCCCAGACGTTCACGTTCATCGCGGCGGTGACCACGCCGTCGGCCTGCCAGAACGCGATGAACTCGCCTGCGTCCTGGTCGCCGCGCACGACCACCTCGTCGTCGCGGCCGTTGCGGCCGACGTACTCCATGCCGAGGTCGAACTGGTCGGTGAAGAAGTACGGCTGCCAGTCGTAGCGGTCCGCGCGACCGAGCACGGACAGCGCGGCGAGCCGGCCCTGGCGGATCGCGTTGTCCCAGTGCTCGACCCGCAGCCGGCTGCCCAGGGTGGGGTTGACCGCGTTGGCGAGGTCGCCGGCGGCGAGGACGGCCGGGTCGTCGGTGCGCAGGCGATCGTCCACGAGCACCCCGTTGTCGACGGCGAGCCCGGCGCCGGCGGCCAGCTCGACGTTGGGGACGACGCCCACGGCGACCAGGACCAGGTCCGCCGGGATGGTCTCCTCGTCGGTACGGACGCCGCTCACCCTGCCGCCCGAGCCTTCGATGCCGCGCACGGTCGCGCCGGTGCGCAGGTCCACCCCCCGGCCACGGTGCAGCCGGGCGAAGTGCTGCCCCATCGCCTCGCCGAGCACGCCCAGCAGCGGCAGCGCCGCCTGCTCGAGCACGGTCACGTCGCGGCCGGCCTGCCGGGCCGCCGCGGCGACCTCCAGCCCGATCCAGCCGCCGCCCACCACCACCCAGCGGCCGTCCTGGCCCAGCCGTTCGCGGAGGGCGGTGCTGTCGCGCAGCGTCCGCAGGTAGTGCACGCCCTCCAGGTCCACGCCGGCGAGGTCGGGGACCCGGGGACGCGCGCCCGTGGCCAGCACCGCATGGGTGTAGGGCAGTCGCTCGCCCGACGCGAGGACGACCTCGCCGGCCTCGCGGCCCAGGGCCGCTGCGGCGTCGCCCAGGCGCAGGTCGACATCGTGGTCGGCGTACCACGCCTCCTCGCGCACGAACGCCTCCTCCGCCTCCGTGCTGCCCTGCAGGTAGCTCTTCGACAGCGGCGGCCGCTCGTACGGGCGCTCCCCTTCGTTGCCGACCAGCGTCACCGGCCGGTCGTACCCCTCCTCCCGCAGCGTCTGCACGACGTGCGCCGAGGCGAGCCCGGCGCCGATGACGACGCATCCCGGCTGCGAGGTCATGGGGTCCTCCTTGGGTGGGTCCTGCTGCGGTCACGTCCTGCGCGGGTCGCTGGTTCAGCGGTACGACCCTCAGCCCATCACGCGCGAGCGGCCCGGCGCCACCGGCCGACCGCGTTCCGCGGCGCGCGCGCCGGTCGGCTAGCGTGGAGCGCCGCGACCCGCCGAACCCGGAGGTCCTCTTCCGTGCGCACCCACCACGACCTGGTCCTGGTCGGAGCCGGCATCCTCGGGCTGGCCACCGCGCGGGAGCTGCGTCGCCGCCACCCCGACCTGTCGGTCGCCGTCGTGGACAAGGAGCCCGGGCCGGGCCGTCACCAGAGCAGCCACAACAGCGGCGTCCTGCACGCCGGGGTCTACTACCAGCCGGGGTCGCTGAAGGCCGAGCTGTGCGTGCGGGGCAAGGCGATGATGGAGGCGTACGCCGCCGCGCACCACATCCCCGTGGAGCGCTGCGGCAAGCTGGTCGTCGCGCTGACCGACGAGGAGCTGCCCCGGCTCGAGGAGCTGGCCCGCCGCGCGGCCGCCAACGGCGTCGCGGGCGCCCGGCTGGTCGGCCCGGAGGAGATGCGCGAGAAGGAGCCGTACGCGGCGGGGGTCCGCGCCCTGCACGTCCCCGAGACGGCGATCATCGACTTCTCCCAGGTCGTCGCGGCGCTCGCGGAGGAGGTCCGCGCCGACGGCGTCGAGCTGGTCTACGACGCCGAGGTGATTGGCCTGCAGCGGCTCGGCGTTGGCGGCGCCACCGTCGTACGCACGACCCGAGGGGACCTGAGCGCCGGCGCGGTCGTGGGCTGCGCGGGACTGCAGTCGGACCGGGTGGCCCGGCTGAGCGCGCCGGTGGACACCATGATCGTGCCGTTCCGGGGGGACTACTACACCCTCGCCCCGGAGGCGCGACACCTGTGCCGAGGGCTGATCTACCCGGTGCCCGACCCGGCGCTGCCGTTCCTCGGCGTGCACTTCACCAAGCGGGTCGACGGCGAGGTGTGGGCCGGGCCCAACGCGGTGCTGGCGACCGCCCGGGAGGGCTACCGGCGCAGCACCTGGCGTGGCGCCGACCTCCGCGAGACGGTGACGTCCCCCGGCTTCCGGCGGCTGGCCCGCCGCTGGTGGCGCACCGGGATGCAGGAGATGGTGCGCGACGTGGTGAAGCCGGCGTTCGTGCGCGAGCTGCAGCGGTACGTGCCCGAGGTCCGCTCCGACCAGCTCACCTTCGGCCCGTCCGGGGTCCGGGCCCAGGCCGTCTCCCGGGACGGCGGGCTGGTCGACGACTTCCTCCTGGTGCGCGAGGGCCGCAGCGTCCACGTGCTCAACGCGCCGTCGCCCGCGGCCACCGCCTCCCTGGCGATCGCGGAGCGGGTCGCCGACGAGGTGGAGCCCGCGCTGGCGCGGTGACCGGCCGGCGCGGCCGCTGTCAGGTGGACAGCAGCAGGACCCCGCCGGTGAGCAGGCCGGCCACCTTCGCGACCTCCAGCCCGACGTAGGCATGGTGGGCCTGCGAGCGCGGCGCGTCGACGCCCGCCAGCACGGCGTTGGAGCGGCGGGTCAGCCGCGGCCGCACCGCGACCAGCTGCACCACGAGGGTCCCGACGGCCACGCCCAACGCGACCACGGCTGTGCCGGACGGCGGGTCGGCCAGCACGGCGACCACGACGACCGTGGCCAGCGCCGCCTCGACCGCGTTGAGCGCCCGGAACACCACGCGCCCGATGCCGAGCCCGACCCGCAGCGTCACGCCCGGGGCGCGGAACCTCAGCGGCGCCTCCAGGAACGAGATGGCCAGCACCATCCCCAGCCACCCGAACGTCACCGCCACGGCCGTCGCCGTCCACGCGCTCATGCTCCTCGACCGTATCCGGGCCGAGCCGTCAATCTTCGCGGGCCGAGCCGTCAATCTTCGCGGGCCGAGCCGTCAATCTTCGCGGGCCGAGCCGTCAATCCTGGCGGGCCGAGCTGGGTAAGGACGAAGAGGAGGTGGAGCTGAGGGGACTCGAACCCCTGACCCCCTCCATGCCATGGAGGTGCGCTACCAGCTGCGCCACAGCCCCGCGCCCGGTGTCCGGTGTCCGGGCAACCAGGGAATCCTATCCGTCGGGGCTGTGCTGGCGAAACCGGCCCCGGCGGGCGAGCTTGTGGCCGATGCCGACAACGACACGCCGACGGCGCGTGCGGGTATCGGCCACAAGCGCGCCGACGTGCGGGCATCGGCCACAACCACGCCGACCCGGGCAGGGACGGCAGCCAGGGGCGGGGAGGGCGGGGTCAGGGCAGTCCGGCGCCCCACTGGGCGAGCCGGACCGGTCCGCCCGGGCGGGCCTGGTGGACGGTGGCCCACCGGCAGTTGTCCAGCCCGCGGAGGGTCGAGATGGTGGCGTGGTCCCAGCCAAGCAGGCCGCCGACGGCGAGGCGGAGGGCGGCGCCGTGGGAGACCACCACCCCCAGGTCGCCGTCGGCGAGGGAGTCGAGGGCCTCGCGCACGGCGGTCAGGACCCGGCCGGCCACCTCGTCGTGGCTCTCCGCGCCCGGGATGTCGCTGGTCGCGGCGAGCTCCCACGGGTCCGGCTGCCCGGGGAACCGCCGGCCGGCCTCGGCGCGGGTGAGGCCCTGGCGGGCGCCGACGTCGTACTCGCGCAGGCGGGCGTCGTACTTGACCTCGACCCCGGCGGCGGCACCGACCAGAGCGGCGGTCTCGACGGCCCGGACCAGGTCGGAGCTCCAGACCGCGACCGGCCCCAGCGACGCCAGGTACGGCGACACGGCCGCCGCCTGCGCGCGGCCCGGCTCGTCCAGCGGCACGTCGGCGTGCCCCTGCGCGCGGTCGGCGTCGTTCCACGCGGTCTGCCCGTGCCGCAGCAGCACCAGCCGTCGGGTCACGAGTGGGCGGAGGTGACGGTCTCGGGGAGGTCGATGAGCGGGCAGTCCCGCCACAGCCGCTCCAAGGCGTAGAAGGACCGCTCCTCCTCGTGCTGCACGTGCACGACGATGTCGGAGTAGTCCAGCAGCACCCAGCGCCCCTCCCGCTCGCCCTCGCGGCGCAGCGGCCGGGCGCCGATGCCGCGCAGGCGCTCCTCGATCTCGTCGACGATGGCCTTCACCTGGCGGTCGCTGGGTGCCGAGCAGAGCAGGAACGCGTCGGTGATCACCAGCTGCTCGCTGACGTCGAAGGCGACGATGTCGTCGGAGAGCTTGTCCGAGGCGGCCTGTGCGGCGGTCCGGACCAGCTCCAGCGCTCGTTCGGTGGCGGTCAACGTGGCAGTCCTTCGTAGAGGTCGTGCTTGGCGATGTACTGGACGACGCCGTCGGGCACCAGGTACCAGACCGGCTCACCCTTCGCGGTGCGCTCCCGGCACTCGGTGGAGGAGATGGCCAGCGCCGGGATCTCCACGATCGTCACCCGGTCGGTCGGCATGCCGGTCAGCGTCGAGGGCGCCATGGCGTAGCCGGGCCGGGTGCAGCCCACGAAGTGGGCCAGCTCGAACAGCCGCTCGGCGTCCCGCCAGGCCAGGATGTCGGTGAGCGCGTCGGCGCCGGTGATGAAGTACAGGTCGGAGTCGGGATCCATGGTGTGCAGGTCGCTGAGCGTGTCGATGGTGTACGTCGGACCGCTCCGGTCGATGTCGACCCGGGAGACGGTGAACCGCGGGTTGGACGCCGTCGCGATGACCGTCATGAGATAGCGGTCCTCGGCCGCCGACACCACCCGGTGCGCCTTCTGGTACGGCTGCCCGGTCGGCACGAAGACCACCTCGTCGAGGGCGAACCACGCCTGCACCTCGCTGGCGGCCACCAGGTGACCGTGGTGGATCGGGTCGAAGGTCCCACCCATCACACCCAGTCGCCGGCGCCCGGACGCAGACAGGGGCTTGACCACTCAGGTGTGGTCCCTGCCGCCGCCGAACGCGACGACGCCCAGCAGAAGGGCCAGCAGCAGCACGAAGGTGCCGGCGCCCACCAGCCACGGGCTCACGCCCTCGGACTCGTGCGCGGCCTCGGCGGCCAGCGGCACCAGCGTCACGATCGCCATGGCCGACACCCTACCGTGCAGGCACCGGCAGCCCGATGCGCGCCAGGCGCACCAGGGAGGCGCACTTCAGCGTCAGCAGCGCCAGCGCGACGGCCACGCCGAGCCACACCTGCCCGGTGACCACCAGCATCAGCGCGAACAGGCTGGAGTTGACCGCCTTGGCGGGCTTCGACCAGTTCCATAGCCACAGCCGTCGGTCCACGACGAAGAAGTAGTTCGGGCTGCGGATCGGCCAGGCCAGGAACGCGATAGACAAGAAGCAGTCCACGACCATGAACTCGGCCAGGTAGAGCAGCACGGCCGGTGCCAGCTCCGGGCTCAGCCACATCAGGCCGACGTAGAAGGCCGCGGCGCAGAACCGGTCGCACAGGATGTCCAGGACGGCCCCGATCCGGGTCTCGCAGCCGCGGACCCTGGCGACGTACCCGTCCAGCGAGTCACCCACCCAGTAGACCGCCAGCGACGCCAGCAGCAGCGCCAGGCTCTGCTCGTGTGCGGCGACCCCGGCGACGGCGACCGCGAGGACGGTGCGGACGAAGGTGATGACCGTGGCGGAGGTGCCGACCCGCTCGGTGTCCGGGTCGGCCCAGACGTCGAGGGCCGCCGGCTCAGCGAGTGTGGCCATCGCCGGTGACCACGTACTTGGTCGAGGTCATCTCCGGGAGCCCCATGGGACCTCGGGCGTGCAGCTTCTGGGTGGAGATCCCGATCTCGGCTCCGAACCCGAACTCGCCTCCGTCGGTGAACCGGGTGCTCGCGTTGACGATCACCGCCGCGGAGTCGACCGCGGCGGCGAACCTGCGGGCAGAGGCGAGGTCGCGGGTGAGGATCGCCTCGGTGTGGCCGGAGGAGAACCGCCGGATGTGGTCAACGGCGGCGTCGAGGGAGGGTACGACGGCCGCGGCGATGTCGAGGGAGAGGTACTCGGCCGCGTAGTCCTCGTCGGTCGCGGCCACCACCCCCTCGACCACGGCGAACGCCTCGTCGCCGTGCACGGTGACCCCGGCGTCCTGCAGCGCCGCGACGACGCGGGGCACGAACTCGAAGGCGACGTCGGCGTGCACGAGCAGCGACTCCGCGGCGTTGCAGACCGACGGCCGCTGGGTCTTGGCGTTGAGCACGATGCGCACGGCGGCGTCGAGGTCTGCCGACGCGTCGACGTACACGTGGCAGTTGCCCGTGCCCGTCTCGATGACCGGCACGGTGGACTCCTCCACGACGGAGCGGATCAGCCCGGCGCCGCCGCGGGGGACCAGCAGGTCGACCAGGCCGCGCGCGCGCATCAGCGCCTTGGCCGCCTCGTGGCCCTCCCCCGGCACCAGCGAGACGACGTCCTCGGGAAGGCCGGCGTCGGCCGCGGCACGACGGAGCACGGCGACGATCGCGGCGTTGGACCGGCGGGCGCTGCCCGAGCCGCGCAGCAGCACGGCGTTGCCGCTCTTCAGGCAGATGCCGGCGGCGTCGGCGGTCACGTTGGGCCGGGCCTCGTAGATGATGCCGACCACGCCGAACGGCACCCTGACCTGGCGCAGCTCCAGGCCGTTGGCAAGGGTGGACCCGCGGAGCACCTCGCCGACCGGGTCGGGCAGGTCGGCCACGTCGCGCAGACCGCCCGCCATCTGGCCGACCCGGTCGCGGTCCAACCGGAGCCGGTCGACCAGCGCCGGCGACGTACCGGACGCCTCGGCGGCGGCCACGTCCTCGGCGTTGGCGGCCAGGACCTCCTCGGCATGCTCCTCGAGCGCGTCGGCCATCCGTCGCAGCGCCGCGTCCTTCACCGCCCTGGTGGCCACGGCCAGCTCCCGCGCGGCGACGCGCGCCGCCCGGGCCGCCGTCTCGACCTGGTCCGTGGTACCCACGTAGACCAGAGTACGGGCGCCGCACCGCAACCGCTGGTTCGAGCACCGGCGGGCGTCGGAGCGGGCGGTGGACGGGGAGGGATCAGTACGGGAACGGGGTGACCGCACGGAGGCCCCCGCGGGGGTCGTAGCCGCCGGGGCCGGTGTAGAAGGTGCGTTCGAGGACCTCCAGGCCGACCACCTCCCACTGCGGCAGGCCGGCGGTGGACCGGTGCTCGTTCCAGACCCGCAGGGCCAGCGAGGAGGCGTCGAGCAGCGACTCGGCCTCCTCCCAGTACTCCACGACGGCGCGGTCCCCCGCGAAGCGGACGGACTGGAGGAACGGGCGCTGGGCGCTGAGCCGCTGCAGGGCGCCACGCACCAGGAGCGGCTCCACCGGGTCACCGGCCAGAGTCAGCGCAACGTGCCACAGCCGGACGTCGTCGACCACACGCGCCTCTTCCCCGTAGCGGACCTCCGTGCCCGTCCAGTGTGACGGCCCCGGTCGTCCCGCCGCTGGCTTTCCACCGGATCCACCGTGGCGGCGCCGCCTGTGGTCGCGGAGCCGGTCACCGAGGGAGCAGGACCAGGTCGTCGCGGTGCACGACCTCACGCTCGTACGACGACCCGAGCTCGCGGGCCAGCTCGCGGGTCGACCGGCCCAGCAGGCGGGGCAGCTCCTCGGAGTCGTAGTTGACCAGGCCCCGTGCCACGGCGAGGCCCGAGGGGCCGACCAGGTCCACGGGGTCCCCGGCGGCGAACCTGCCCTGCACGGCGGTGACCCCCGCCGGCAGCAGCGACGCCCGCCGCTCCACGACCGCGCGCACCGCCCCCTCGTCCAGCACCAACCGGCCCTTCCCTTCGGTGGCATGGGCCAGCCAGAGCAGCCGCGTGGGCCGGCGCCGGCCAGTCGGATGGAACACGGTCCCGACCGGGTCGCCGACCAGCGCACGCCCGGCCAGCGCGCCGCTGGTGAGCACGACGGGGATGCCGGCCGCGGTCGCGATCCGGGCGGCCTCCACCTTGGTCTGCATCCCCCCGGTCCCGACGCCGGCGGCGCCGACCCGGCCCGCCTGCACGCCGGCAAGGTCGCGCTCACCGTGGACGTCGGCGAGCAGGGTGGCGCCGCCGCGGGCCGGGTTGCCGTCGTAGAGCCCCTCGACGTCGCTGAGCAGGACCAGCAGGTCGGCGTGCACGAGGTGGGCCACCAGGGCCGCCAGGCGGTCGTTGTCGCCGAACCGGATCTTGGTCGTCGCCACCGTGTCGTTCTCGTTGACGATCGGCAGCACGCCCATCTCGAGCAGCCGGGCGAACGTCCGGTAGGCGTTCCGGTGGTGGCTGCGCCGGGTCACGTCCTCGACGGTGAGCAGCACCTGCCCGACCGTCACGCCGTGCCTGGCCAGCTCCTCGGTGTAGCGGTGCATCAGCAGCCCCTGGCCCACCGAGGCCGCTGCCTGCTGGGTGGCCAGGTCGCGCGGCCGCCTGGGCAGCCGGAGCGGAGCCAGCCCGGCGGCGATGGCGCCGCTGGAGACCAGGACCACCTCGGCGCCGCGGGCCCGCACCGCGGCCAGGGCGTCGACCAGGTCCCCGAGCCGGTCGGGGTCGAGGCCGCCCTCGGCGGTGGTGAGGCAGGAGGACCCCACCTTGACCACCACCCGGTTCGCGTGCGCCACCCGGGGGCGGGCGCTCACCGGTCGGCTCCCGGGTCGGCCCCCGGGTCGTGGTCGGTACCGGGTCCGGTCGCGCCGGAGTCCACCCGCCGGGCGACGTCGGCGCGGGCCTCGTGGCCGGCCCGGCGGGCGTACCCCTCGTCGATGGCCCGGCGCCGCCGCGCGGCCGGGCGGTCCCGGTCGAACCGGTCGTCCTCACCCCGGGGGGAGCCGAGCGCGGACCCGAGCGCCGCGACCCCGGCGTCGACGCTGGGCCGGAAGTCGAAGACGACGGCGTCGTCGGGAGGGCCGATCAGCACCGCGTCGCCCTCCTCGGCGCCGGCCTCGCGGAGCCGGTCCTCCACACCGAGCCGGTTGAGCCGGTCGGCGAGGAACCCGACCGCCTCGTCGTTGGCGAAGTCGGTCTGCCGCACCCAGCGCTCCGGCTTCTCCCCGCGCACCTGCCAGCCGTCCGGCGTACGGGCGACGGCGATCTCCGGGCCGCCCTCGGCGCCCGCCGGGCGGATCACGATGCGGGTCGGCGCCGGCGTCGGGCGCGAGGCCCGGGCCTGCACCACCACGGCGGCCATCGCGAAGGCCAGCTCGCGCAGGCCTTCGTGGGTCGCGGCGGACACGGGCACGGCGGTGAGCCCTCGAGCGCGGACGTCGTCGAGCACGAGGTCGGCGAGCACCCGGCCGTCGGGCACGTCCACCTTGTTCAGGGCGACCAGCCGGGGCCGGTCGTCCAGCCCGCCGTGGCCGGCCAGCTCCCGCTCGACCACGTCGATGTCGCCCAGCGGGTCGCGGCCGGGCTCCATCGTGGCGAGGTCGACGACGTGGACCAGCGCGGCACACCGCTCGACGTGCCGAAGGAACTCGTGGCCCAGCCCGCGGCCCAGCGAGGCGCCCTCGACCAGCCCCGGGACGTCGGCGACGGTGAACGTCACGTCGCCGGCGGTGACCACGCCGAGGTTCGGGACCAGCGTGGTGAAGGGGTAGTCGGCGATCTTGGGCCGGGCCCGGCTCAGCGCGGCGACCAGGCTGGACTTGCCCGAGCTGGGAAAGCCCACCAGCCCCACGTCGGCGACCACCTTGAGCTCCAGCCGGACGGTGCGCTCCTCGCCCGGCTCCCCGAGCAGGGCGAACCCGGGCGCCTTGCGGCGGGCGCTCGCCAGCGCGGCGTTGCCCAGGCCGCCCCGGCCGCCGCGCGCCACCACCAGCTCGGTGCCGGCGCCCACCAGGTCGGCGAGCAGGCCGCCGTCCTGGTCGGTGACCACGGTCCCGTCCGGTACGGCGAGCACCAGGTCGGCGCCGCGCGGCCCGTTGCGGTGACCGCCCGCGCCCTGGCCACCTCGGGTCGCCTTCCAGAACGGCCGGTGGTGGTAGTCCACGAGCGTGGTCACGTCGGGGTCGACGCGCAGGACCACGCTTCCGCCGGGACCGCCGTTCCCGCCGTCGGGGCCACCCAGCGGCTTGAACTTCTCGCGGTGGACGCTGGCGACGCCGTTGCCGCCGCGGCCGGCGGCCACGTGCAGCACCACCTGGTCCACGAACGTCGGGACGGCCACCGCACTGCTCCTCTCGGCTCCTCGCAGGTCCTCACCACGCCGGCGGCGTCCATCGACCGGCCGGCCACGGGGCAGACGCCTCGAACCCGGCACGACAGGAGGGGCGTCCCGCAGCCGCGCGGCGGGACGCCCCTCCTGTCGAGCTCTCGGGTCCGGCCGGGCTACTCCGCCGGGACGACGTTGACCACGCGACGACCGCGCTTGGTGCCGAACTGCACGGCGCCGCCGACCAGCGCGAACAGGGTGTCGTCGCTACCGCGGCCGACGCCGGACCCGGGGTGGAAGTGCGTGCCCCGCTGGCGCACCAGGATCTCACCGGCGTTGACCCTCTGGCCGCCGTAGCGCTTCACGCCGAGCCGCTGGGCGTTGGAGTCGCGGCCGTTCTTGGTGGACGCCGCGCCCTTCTTGTGTGCCATGTCGTTCCCTCTGCTGGGTCTCGGTGCTGGTTCCCGGTGCTGGTTCCCGGTGCTGGTTCCCAGTGCTGGTTCCCGGTGCTGGTTCGTGGTGCTCGCCGACGCCTGGTGGTGCGCCGGCCGGTCGTGCCGGGCCAGGTCAGCTGGCGGAGATCCCCGTGACCTTCACCTGGGTGTAGTGCTGCCGGTGGCCCTGCCGCTTGCGGTAGCCGGTCTTGTTCTTGAACTTCAAGATCGTGATCTTGGGGCCCTTCGTCGCCCCGACGACCTCGGCGGTCACCGACGCGTCGGCCAGGGCGCCCGCGCCGGCGGTGACGTCCGGCCCGTCGACGAGCAGGACGACGGGCAGGGAGACCGAGTCGCCGACCTCGCCGGCCACCTTGTCGATCTCGATGACGTCGCCGACCGCGACCTTCTGCTGCCGGGCGCCACTGCGCACGATCGCGTACACCGCGACTCACTCTCCTCGTCGACCCTGCGGGCCCTTCACGTCGGCTTCTCCTGCGGGCTTGCCAGTCGTGTGCCGGCACGGGGCTTCCCGGTGATCGCGGAGGTCCGGATCGGGGAGGTCCTCTGGACGGCGCCGTGCGCACGACAACGGGCGCGCGAGCGCGCCGAAGGAGCAGTCTACTCCAACCCACGCCGAGACCGGTCCCACGACCCGGTCGCAGCGACCGTCCCGGCTCAACGCTTGCGCGAGCCCTTCTTCTTGACCGGTACGTGCGCCCAGGAGGCGTCGACCAGCTCGGGCTCCCCGTCGACCCCAGCCTCGAGCGGCTCCCCGTCCAGCGGCTGCCCGCCCGGCGGGTCGGCCGGCGCCGGCTGCGGCGGCTCGGCCCCGGCCGGTTCGTGGTCCGGCGTGCCGGCCGGGGGTCCGGCCGCCCGGGTCGCCCCCCGGCGCCGGGTCGTGGTCACGATCCGGGGCACCGCGGGCTCCGGCGGGGTCACCGGAGCAGCGACGTCCCGCCCGGCGTCCTGCCCGGCCTCCTGCACGGCCTCCTGCCCGGCCTCCCGCTCGTCCACCGGCCCGGCCTCCTGCTCGAGAAGACGACCGGCCGTGGGGTCGTCGGCGGGGGGCTCGCCGGGACCGGCCGGCGGGCTGGCGGCGCCGTCGGTGGCCGGCTCCAGGCGGTCCCCCGGCGCCTGGTCCGGGTTCCCCACGGCGGCCGGCTGGTCGGCGGTGTCCTCACCGGCCCCGCCGGCGGCCGGCCGGTCCTGCTCGGGCTCGGCCGGTTCCGGTTCGGGGCGGTCGTCGTGACGGGCCATGGCGGCGAGGTCGGCCGGCGTGGGCACCCGCACCGCGGCGGCCACGGCCGGCTCCTCGGAGCGGCCGCGGCCGCCGCGCCCGCGGCCGCGTCGTCCCGGCCGGTCGTCCTCCACGCGCCGCTTCGGCTCGACCGGATGCTGGTGCACGACAACACCCCGGCCCTGGCAGGCCTCGCAGGGCTCGCTGAACGCCTCCAGCAGGCCGGTGCCGATCCGCTTCCGGGTCATCTGCACCAGGCCGAGCGAGGTGACCTCCGCGACCTGGTGCCGGGTCCGGTCGCGGCCCAGGCACTCCACCAACCGGCGCAGCACCAGCTCCCGGTTGCTCTCCAGCACCATGTCGATGAAGTCCACGACGATGATCCCGCCGACGTCGCGCAGCCGGAGCTGGCGGACGATCTCCTCGGCCGCCTCCAGGTTGTTCTTGGTGACGGTCTCCTCGAGGTTGCCCCCGGAGCCGGTGAACTTGCCGGTGTTGACGTCGATGACGGTCATCGCCTCGGTGCGGTCGATGACCAGGGAGCCGCCGGAGGGCAGCCACACCTTGCGGTCCAGGCCCTTGGCGATCTGCTCGTCGATGCGGTACGCCGCGAACGCGTCCCCGCCGTCGGCGTCCTCGTGGCGGCGCAACCGGCCGGCGAGGTCGGGGGCCACCAGCTCGACGTACTGGCTCACCGTCTCCCAGGCCTGCGCCCCACTGACCACGAGCTCGGAGAAGTCCTCGGTGAACAGGTCCCGCACCACCTTGAGGGTCAGGTCGGGCTCTCCGTAGACCAGCTGGGGCGCGTTGCCGGCGGCCACCTTCGCCTCGATGTCGGCCCACCGGGCGGTGAGCCGCTCGACGTCATGGGTGAGCTCCTGCTCGCTGGCCCCCTCTGCGGCGGTGCGCACGATGACCCCGGCGGTGTCGGGGACGATCTCCTTGAGCAGGGCCTTGAGCCGGTTGCGCTCGGTGTCGGGGAGCTTGCGGGAGATGCCGCTCGCGGTGCCGTCGGGCACCAGGACCAGGAAGCGGCCGGGCAGGCTGACCTGGCTGGTCAGCCGGGCCCCCTTGTGTCCGACCGGGTCCTTGCTGACCTGCACCAGCACCGCCTGGCCGGGCTTGAGCACGGCCTCGATCCGCCGCGAGCCGCCGTTGTTCGCGCCGAGCGCCTCCCAGTTGACCTCGCCGGCGTACAGCACGGCGTTGCGGCCCTTGCCGATGTCGATGAACGCCGCCTCCATGGAGGGCAGCACGTTCTGCACCCGGCCCAGGTAGACGTTGCCGATCAGCGAGGTCTGCGACTCGCGCGCGACGTAGTGCTCGACCAGCACCTTGTCCTCGAGGACGGCGATCTGGGTCAGGTCGTCCCGCTCGCGGATCACCATGACCCGGTCCACCGACTCGCGGCGGGCCAGGAACTCCGCCTCGCTGATCACCGGCGCGCGCCGCCGCCCCGCCTCTCGGCCCTCACGACGCCGCTGCTTCTTCGCCTCCAGGCGCGTGGAGCCGGTGAACCCGGTGATCTCGTCCTCCGGGCGGCGGGTCTGGCGCACCCGGGTCACGGTGTTCTGCGGGTCGTCGGGGCCTCCGTCGTCGGTCTCGCCGGCGCGCCGGCGCCGGCGACGCCTGCGCGTCGTGCCGCCCTTCTCCTCGGCCTCGGCGCCCTCGGCCGGCTCGGCCCGCTCGGCTTCGAGGGGGCCGCCGGCGGCCGCCGGTTCCCCGTCCGACCCGGCCCGGTCGTCCTCACCGGCCGCGACCTCGCCGTCCGGCCCGGTGTCCTCGGGCTCGCCGCCTTCGCCGCCTTCGCCGCCGCGACGGCGCCGACGGCCTCCGCGCCGCCGTCGCCGGCGAGGCCCGCCCTCACCGGGCTCCTCGCCGTCGACCTCCACGGGTTGGGCCGGCTCTGCTCCCTCTGCGGTGGCCTCTGTGGGGGCCTCTGTGGGGGCCTCTGTGGGGGACTCTGCGTCCGCCGCGGCCTCCCGGGCGGCGTCCCCGGGCTCTGTGTCGTCGAGGTCCTCCGCAGCGTCTGGCTCCGGCCCCGGCTCGGCCTCCGCGGCGGGGGCCGGCGCCTGCGCGGGGGGCTGGAACAGCGGTGTCACCAGCACCACCGGCGGCGCGGCCGGCTGGTCCGGCCCGGGCTGGTCGCCGGACTCCTCACCCCGCGTGTCCGTGGCGGCGGCTCCCGGCTCGGCGGCGAGCGTGGTCGGCTCGACGGGCAGGTCGGCGGGCGGCGGTGCCTTCTTCGTGGTGCGGCGAGCCGCGGTGCGCTTGGCCGCAGCGCGCTTGGCTGCCGGCGGGGCCTCCGGGCTCTCGTCCTGACCGGTCCCCTCCTGCCCGGGCTCGACCCCTTCGCCCGCCGCCTCCACGGTGGCCGCGGCGGGCGCCTTCCTGGTCCGGCGTGCGGGGGCCCGCCGGGGCGCGGTGGGCGCGTCGTCGGCGGCCGCCGGTCCTTGGTCGTCGGCGGCGGGTTCGGCGCCCGCGGAGGCCACCGACTTCTTCGTGGTCCGCTTGGCCGGGGTCCGCTTGGCGGCGGTCTTCCGGGTCGCGGCCCGTCTGGGGGCCGGCTGGTCCGCCGGGCCGGCCGGGTCGCCAGGGTCGGCCGGGTCCGTGGCCGCCTCGCGGTGGGGGGGCTCGGAGGGGTCCGGCGCCTCGCCCTGGTCTTCGGTGGCCGGCTGGTCCGGTGTGTCTGACGGTGTGTCTGAGACGTCGAGCATCGGCTCTCCCTGCACCCACGGCAGGCACGGCTCGTAGGTGCTCTGGTCAGTCGTGCCGGCGGGCCTGGAGGCCGCGGCACGGAAGCGTGCGGGGTCCCCCCGCGCGTCCGGCGGGGCGGCGACTCCGTCCCCCGAGGCAACGGCGGCGCCTCGGGCTCACCTGACCGCGGTCGGCGTGGTGGAGGCCGGCGCTGTCACCGGCGGCCTCGTGGTCACCCCGCGTCGCGGTCGGGAGCCAAAGGATCTCCCACCGTGCCGGTCCCTTCGTCGAGCGGACCTTGGGCCAGCCGCTCGTACGTCGGAGCGGGACCGGCGTCCAGTCCGGCGACCTCGCGGAGACCGGCGAGGACGTCATCGGGTCTCACAGCGGGCGTGCCATGCCGTAGGACCATGTCGAGTATCGCACACCGCTCGCCGTGACCGGGGCGAGCGGCCCTCCCCACGCCGTCGCCGTCCTCGGTGGCCACCTCGGCGGCCCGCAGCCGCAGGACCGCTGAGCGGGCGTCGAAGCTTCGCAGCCCGCGCTTGGTCATCCGGGTGACCGGCACCTCCGCGGCGGCTAGGAACGTCGCGACCGCACCGGCCGCCGTCTGCGCGTCGACTCCGGGCCAGAGCACCCGCCACCGGCTGGCCTGCAGCCGGTCGGCCAGCGTCCCGCCGCGAGCGACCAGCACCTCGACCACGTCCAGGCCCGGTGGCAGCGCGGCGTCGAGCTCCCGGGCCACGTCCCCCGGGTCGGTCTCCCGGGCCAGCCCGAGCTCGAGGTACTCCGCCTCGCTGGCCGCTCCCGTGGGCGCCGCCCCGGCGTAGGAGATCCGCGGATGCGGGGTGAACCCCGAGGAGTAGGCCATCGGCACCTGGGCGCGCACCAGTGCTCGTTCGAAGGCGCGCGCGAAGTCCCGGTGGCTGGTGAACCGCAGCCGCCCTCGCTTGGCGTACCTGACCCGAAGCCGCTGGACGGGCGGCGACTGCTGCACCGGCTGCTCGGGCACCCCCGGGACCCTACCGGTGCGCCGAGCCGTCAATGTTGGTGGGTCGAGCCGTCAATCTTGGTGGGCCGAACCGTCAATGTTGGTTGCCCGAGCCGTCAATGGTGGCGGGGCCGAACCGAGCGTGCGGGCTCGGGCGCCTTGGTTTCGAGGCTCGCAAGCTCGCACCTCAACCAGCGGCGGGACCGGGCCGTCCACGGTGACCGGCGGGGGTCCGCGCAGCCTCCTCCGGCCGGGCTACACCACGGCCAGCGGCAGCAGCCGGCGGCCGGTGGGGCCGATCTGGGTCGCGGTGCCCAGCTGCGGGCAGACGCCGCAGTCGTAGCAGGGCGTCCACCGGCAGTCCTCGACCCCTGGAGTGTCCGGCCCCGCGTCGGGGTCCACGGCGTCCTGCCAGTCCTCCCAGAGCCACTCGCGGTCCAGCCCCGAGTCGAGGTGGTCCCAGGGCAGCACCTCGGAGTGGGCGCGCTCCCGGGTGGTGTACCAGTCCAGGTCCACGGGCTCACCGGCCAGCGCCCGTTCGGCGGCGGCCGCCCACTGGTCGAAGCAGAAGTGCTCGCTCCATCCGTCGAAGCGGGTCCCGTCTCGCCACACCTCCTCGATGACCCGCCCGACCCTGCGGTCCCCCCGGGACAGCAGTCCCTCGATGATGCCCGGCCGCCCGTCGTGGTAGCGGAACCCGATGGCACGGGCGTAGCGGCGGTCGGAGCGCACGGCGTCGCGCAGCCGGTGCAGCCTCCGGTCGGTGGTCTCGTGGTCGAGCTGGGCGGCCCACTGGAACGGCGTGTGCGGCTTGGGCACGAAACCGCCGATCGACACCGTGCAGCGGATGTCGTTGCGTCCGGAGGCCTGACGACCGGTGTCGATCACCCGCTTGGCCAGGTCCGCGATGGCCAGGACGTCCTCGTCGGTCTCGGTCGGCAGACCGCACATGAAGTAGAGCTTGACCTGCCGCCAGCCATGGCTGTACGCCGTCGCGACGGTGCGGATCAGGTCGTCCTCGGTGACCATCTTGTTGATCACCCGGCGCATCCGCTCGGTGCCGCCCTCCGGCGCGAAGGTCAGCCCGGAACGGCGCCCGTTGCGGGACAGCTCGCCCGCAAGCGTCACGTTGAAGGCGTCCACCCGGGTCGAGGGCAGGCTCAGGGAGACGTTCGTGCCGGCGTACCGGTCGGCGAGGTCGTGGGCGAGCTCGCCGATCTCGCTGTGGTCGGCGCTGGACAGCGAGAGCAGGCCCACCTCGGAGAAGCCGGACCGGCGCAGCCCGGTGTCGACCATCGCGCCGACCGTCTCCAGCGATCGCTCGCGGACCGGTCGGGTGATCATGCCGGCCTGGCAGAACCGACAGCCGCGCGTGCAACCTCGGAAGATCTCCACAGAGAACCGTTCGTGCACGGTCTCGGCCAGCGGGACCAGAGGGTTGCGCGGGTACGGCCAGTCGTCGAGGTCGGTCAAGGTGTGCTTGGCCACCCGCCACGGCACGCCGGGCCGGTTCGGCACGACCCGCTTGACCCGGCCGTCGGGGAGGTACTCGACATCGTAGAACGCCGGCACGTACACCCCGCCGGAGACCGCCAGCCGGTGGAGCAGCTCCTCGCGCGGGCTGCGCCCCGCCAGCCCCGGCCGGCCCTCCGCCTTCCACTCCCGCACCACCGCGGAGATGGCCAGCACCACCTCCTCGCCGTCCCCGAGCACCGCGGCGTCGACGAAATCCGCGACCGGCTCGGGGTTGAACGCGGCGTGCCCGCCGGCCAGCACGACCGGGTCGTCGAGCCCACGGTCGGCGGCGTGCAGCGGGATGCCGGCCAAGTCCAGCGCGGTCAGCAGGTTGGTGTAGCCCAGCTCGGTCGCGAACGAGACGCCGAGCAGGTCGAAGGCCCGGACCGGCCGGTGCCCGTCGACGGTGAACTGCGGGACGTCGTGCTCGCGCATGGCCCGCTCGAGGTCGGGCCAGACCGCGTAGGTCCGCTCGGCCAGCACCCAGTCCTGCTCGTTGAGCACCTCGTAGAGGATCTGGACCCCCTGGTTGGGCAGGCCGACCTCGTAGGCGTCGGGGTACATCAGCGCCCACCGCACCTCGGCGTCGGCCCAGTCCTTCACCGAGGAGTTCAGCTCCCCGCCGACGTACTGCACGGGCTTCTGCACCCCCGCGAGCAGGTGCTCGAGTCGGGGGAACACCGAGTCGGGGCACGTGGCTGCGGTGGGCATGGCCGACGACGCACCTCTCGCGTGGACGAAACGACAGCATCCCAGCGTACGACGCCGCAGCCGGTCTCGGCTCGCGCCCGCCCCACCGCAACGCGAAACAGGCAACCCACGGCGAACCGTCGGATGCCCTCACATCCTGGACCGCCGCGTGCGAGGCCGGGCCGCGCCGAGGCCGAGGGAGCGCTCTGAGCGCACCCAAGGAGCCTGCCCAGCCGCGGCAGCGGCACCCCGCCGCACCGCGGAACAGGGCGACCCACGGCGAACCGTCGGATGCCCTCAGATCCTGGACCGCCGCGTGCGAGTCCGGGCCACGCCCAGGCCGAGGGAGCGCTCTGAGCGCACCCAAGGAGGCTGCCCAGCCGCGGCAGCGGCACCCCGCCGCACCGCGGAACAGGCGACCCACGGCGGACTTCAGATGCCCTCACATCCTGGACCGCCGCGTGCGAGGCCGGGCCACGCCGAGGCCGAGGGAGCGCTCTGAGCGCACGTGGATGTTCTGCAGCAGCCCGACCGCCATGAGAGTCGCGAACATCGCCGAGCCGCCGTAGGAGACCAGCGGCAGGGGGACCCCGGTGACCGGCATGATGCCCAGGCACATGCCGATGTTCTGGAACGCCTGGAAGCCGAGCCAGCAGGCCACTCCGGCCGCGGCCAGCCGGCCGAACAGGTCGTCGGCCCGAGCCGCGATCGTGACGGCCCGCCAGAGCACCAGGCCGAGCAGCGCGATCAGCAGGCCCGCGCCGACCAGGCCGAGCTCCTCGCCGGCCACCGTGAAGACGAAGTCGGTGTGCTGCTCGGGCACGAAGCCCGACCGGGTCTGCGACCCGTCGAACAGCCCCTGGCCGAGCAGCCCGCCGTTGCCGATGGCGATGCGCGCCTGCTCGGTGTTGTAGCCGGCGCCGCGCGGGTCCAGACCCGGGTCGGTGAACGCCAGGAACCTGTCCACCTGGTAGTCCTGCAGCACCCCCAGCGACACGGCGGCCGCGGCGGCCGCCGCCCCACCGGCGGCCAGGCCGACCAGCCAACGGCGCGGCGCGCCGGAGACCGCGATGACCCCGCCCACGGTGGCGGCCAGGACCAGCATCGTGCCCAGGTCCGGCTGCAGCAGGATCAGCAGGGTCGGCAAGGTGGCCACGGCGAGCATGCCCAGGACGTCGGCGTGCCCGACCTCGCGCTGCTTCCAGGAGCCCTCGGTGCGCTCGGCCACCACGAGCGCCATCCCGGCCACCACCGCCAGCTTGGCGAACTCGGCGGGCTGGATGGACATCCCGGCCACCATGATCCAGGACCGCGAGCCGTTGACGGTCGAGCCCATCACGAGCACGAGGACCAGTCCGGCCAGCGACCCGGCGTACACCAGCGGGGCCAGGATCCGCACCCAGCGGTGGTCGGTCGCCGCGACCACCACGGCCAAGACGATGCCGATCGCGATGTTGACCAGGTGCCGGCGCAGGAACGCCTGTGGGTCGCCGCCGGTCAGATCGTCCCGCTGGGCGGTCGCCGACCAGACCAGTACGGCGCCCAGCGCCAGCAGCGCCGCGACCGCGGCGGTCAGCACCCAGTCCAGCCTGGGCACCCGGGACCAGGTGGTCTCCGGGCGTCCCACCGCGGGCCGGCCCTGCGCCTTGGTCAGCAGGCTCATCGGCCGCTCCCCCCGCTGGGCGGCAGGATCTCGCCGTCGCGCGCGAAGGTCGGCAGCCGGGCCGGCGGGGTCGTCCCCGGGATGGCCGCGGCGCCGGGCCGCACGGTGCTGCCGCGGATGCCGTAGAGGGTCTCCCAGATCGCCCGGACCGCCGGCCCCGAGGTGCCCGAGCCGGTGCCTCCCTGCGAGACCATCATCACCACCACGTAGTCCTTGGTGTACGACGCCACCCACGACGTGCTCTGCTTGCCGTAGACCTCCGCGGACCCGGTCTTGGACCGGACCGGCACCCGGTCCAGCGGGAAGCCGCCCATCCGCCACGACATCGTGCCGGTCCGGGTGACGCCCTGCAGGGCCTGGTCGATGAAGGACAGGTCGGACTCCGACACCTTGACCCTGGCCTGCACCTTCGGGGCGATCCGGCGCACCACCCGGCCGGCGGGGTCCACGACGGCCTTGGCCACCCGCGGCTCGTAGAGAGTGCCGCCGTTGGCCAGCGCGGCGTACGCCCTGGCCAGCTGGAGCGGCGTGACGACGGTGTCGCCCTGCCCGATGGCGAAGTTGACCGCGTCGCCGGCACGGTAGGCGTAGCCCTCGACGCAGAACTCCCGCGCGAACCGGTGCAGGAAGTCGTATCCGTCCTCCTTGCCGAGCTTGCAGTAGTAGTCGCGGTTGGCTTCGAAGTAGGCCCGCTTCCAGCGCCGGTCGGCGATGCGTCCGCCGGCCTCACCGGGGACGTCGATCCCGGTCTGGCTGCCGAAGCCGAACCGCTTGGCCTCCTCCACCAGTGGGTCGCGCGCCTTCACGTCGTCGACGTCGGTGCCGTACTGCTGCCAGAAGGAGTAGCCCACCCGGTAGAAGAAGGTGTTGCAGGAGACCTCGAGCGCCTTGGCGAAGCCGATGTAGCCGTAGGCGCCGGACTCGTAGTTCTTGAAGTCACGGTTGCCGACCCGGAACGACGACGAGCAGGCCAGCTGGGTGGCCTGGCTGAACCCGTTCGCCAGCGCCCCGGCGGTCATGAACGGCTTCCAGGTGGAGCCCGGCGCGAACTGGCCCTGGGTGGCCCGGGACAGCAGCGGGGTGCCGGCCTGCTCGGAGTAGAGGTGCCGCAGCTGCCGCTCGGTGATGCCGCCGACCCACACGCCCGGGTCGTAGGTCGGCAGGCTGGCCATCGCGACGACCCGCCCGGTGCGGGCCTCGAGCACCACGGCGGCACCGGAGTCGGCGGCGTAGGTGCGGCCGCTGACCGGGTCGACGGTCCGCCTAGCGGTGTCGACGGTCCGCCGCAGCTGCCGTTCCACCGTCGCCTGCACGCGGGCGTCGAGCGAGGTCACCAGCGTGTCCCCGACGCGGCCTCGGACCTCACCGGAGTCGCCGAGGACCCTGCCTTGGGAGTCCACCGCGACCCGCTTGTAGCCGGGCCGCCCGCGCAGGTACCGGTCGTACTGCCGCTCCAGCCCGGCCCGGCCGACGACCGAGGCGCCGTGCAGCGAGCTGTCCTCGCGCGCCTCAGCCCGGGCCAGCTCGTCCTCGGTGATCGGGCTGAGGTAGCCCAGCAGGTGCGCCGCGTTGATCCCGTACGGCGCGGGGTAGGACCGGACGCTCTGCCGGTCGACCAGCACCGCGGGGAAGTCCTCGCCCTGCTCCATGATCCGCAGGGCGACGCCCTGGGGGACGTCCTCGGCGACCGGCACGGGCTGGTACGGCGAGCCGTTCCAGCACACTCCGCGCCGCGCTCCAGGCCGGCCGCAGAGCACCAGCCTCGCCGCCACGTCCGCGGGGCGCACGCCGACGGTCTGCGCGAGCCGCCGCACCAGTCGCTTCTGCACGCGCGACCCGAGCTTGGCCAGCAGCGTCCGGTCCACGGTGACCACCCAGCTGGTCCGGTTGGCGACCAGCGGCCGGCCCATGTCGTCGACGACCAGGCCCCGGGCCGGCTGCACGACCACCTCACGGACCGACTGGTCGGCCGCCTTGGCCTGGTAGTCCTCCCCCGTCAGCACCTGCAGGTACCACAGCCTGGCCCCGAGGGTCGCGAACAGCGACAGCACGAGCACCTGCAGCACGACCAGCCGGAGCCGGCCCTTGACGTGGCTGGACGCGCGCGGCCGGTCGGGCCGGGTTCGGCCCGAGATCCACTCGGCCATCGGGGCACCGCCTCTCAGTAGGCGACCCGGGCCGGCTCCAGCCGGCGCAGCAGGCGCATCAGCGGAGGCAGCACGAACGGCGCCAGCACCACGTCGTACAGCACCGCGAGCGGGATCACCGCGAGGGCCTCGCCCACCGGCACGCCGGGGTCGCCCAGCAGCATCCCCGACAGCGCGAACAGCGACGTGCCGACGAACGAGCAGCCGGCCACGGTCGCCACCGCGGCCAGCGTGGAGCCCGGCCCACGGCTCGCCCGGCCGGCGACGTAGCCCACGACGACCAGCGCGAGGGCCCAGCGTCCGGCGACGTGGTCGGCAGGCGGCGCGAGGTCGAGCATCAGGCCTCCGGCGAACCCGGTCAGCATCGCCAGCTCGGCGCCGCGAGCCAGGCCCACCGCGACGACCAGGAGCAGGACCAGGTTCGGGACGACGCCCTGGACCGACAAGAAGCCGAACAGGCTGCCCTGCAGCACCACCGCCGCCAGGGTCAGCCCGGCGAAGGCGAGGAGACGTACCGCGGTCATCTGCCCTCTCCTCCGCCCTTGGGGGCGCTCGCGCGGATCACGGTGCGGTCGCTCCTGGTGTCCGCGCCGACCACGACGCCGACCAGGTCGAGGGCCGAGAAGTCCGCCAGCGGGCGGATCACCGCCTGCTTGGACTGCTCGCGGGGGCTGCTGTAGACGGTGTCCACGGTGCCGATCGGGATGCCGGCGACGTACGGGCCGCCGCCGTTGCTGCCCCACGTCACGACCACGTCGCCACGCCTGGGCGTCGCGGACCGGTCGGCGAGGGACAGGTCGAGCCGGGCCTGGTCACCGAGCCCGCCGCGGCCACGTAGCACGCCGATCTTCATGCTGGCCGCCACGCGGGCGCCGACGACCGAGTCCCGGTCCACGGCGAGCAGCACCGTCGAGCTGCTCCGCGACGCGCGCAGGACCCGGCCGACCAGGCCGTCGTTGTTGAGCACGGTCATGTCGGCGTGCACCCCGGCCCGGGTGCCCGCGTCGATGGTGACCGTATGGGAGAACGACTGCGCCGGCCCGAGCGCGACGACGCGCGCCGGCACCAGCGCGTACCCGGTGTCGTGCGCGGTGCGCACCAGCCCGTCGGCCTCCTCCACGCGACGGGCGTCGAGGGGCACCTGGCGCAGGAGCGTGCGCAGGTTGGCGTTCTCCGCCTCGAGCCGCGTGATGTCGGCCCGGAGGTCCTGGTTGCGGCGCAGCAGGCCGGGGACCGCCCCGAGCGGCCGCGCAGCCGTGGCCACCACGTCCTCGGCCGGCCCGAGCACGGCGGCCGTCCCCTCGCGCACCGGCTCGACCGGAGAGCCGTCGCCGCCGTGGTAGTCCAGGGTCGCGACGGTGGCGCTGGCCAGCACGAGCACGACCAGCAGCGACCGCGCGGCGCGCGGCGTGCGCTCCTTCGACGTCATGGGTGCCTCCCGCCTACCTGCGAGGCTCGGAGACCAGCACCTGCTGCAGCGCGTCGAACTCCTCCACGCACTTGCCGGCGCCCATGGCGACCGCGCGCAGGGGGTCGTCGGCCACGTGCACGGGCATCCCGGTCTCGTGCCGGATGCGCTCGTCGAGGCCGCGGAGCAGCGCCCCACCACCGGTGAGCACCACGCCGCGGTCCATGATGTCGCCGGCCAGCTCCGGCGGGGTCTTGTCCAAGGTGACGCGCACCGCGTCGACGACCGCGTGCAGCGGCTCCTCCAGCGCCTGCCGCAGCCCGGCGCTGGACACCACCACGGTCTTCGGCAGGCCGGTCACCAGGTCCCGGCCGCGGATCTCCGCCTCGGGCTCCTTGGTCATCGGGAACGCCGACCCGAGGGTCATCTTCGTCTCCTCGGCCGTGCGCTCCCCCAGGAGCAGCGAGTGCTCCTTCTTCATCCAGGCGATCAGGGCCTGGTCGAAGTCGTCGCCCGCGGTCCGCACCGAGTCGCTGGTCACGATGCCGCCGAGGGAGATCACCGCGACCTCGGTGGTGCCGCCACCCACGTCGACCACCATGTTGCCGGTGGCCTCGTGCACCGGCAGTCCGGCACCGATGGCCGCGGCCATCGGCTCCTCGATGATGTAGACCGCCCGCGCCCCGGCCTGGTAGCCGGCCTCCTTCACCGCGCGCTGCTCGACCGGGGTGATCGCGCTGGGCACGCAGATCACCAGCCGCGGCTTGGCGAAGAACCGGCGCCGGTGCACCTGCTGGATGAAGAACCGCAGCATCTGCTCGGTGGCGTCGAAGTCGGCGATCACGCCGTCCTGCAGCGGGCGGATCGCGGTGATCGCCTCGGGGGTGCGCCCGATCATCCGCTTGGCCTCGTGCCCGACCGCGAGCACCTCCCCGCTGCCCGCGTTCAGCGCCACGACACTGGGCTCGTCGAGCACCACCCCTCGTCCCCGGACGTACACCAGCGTGTTGGCGGTCCCCAGGTCCACCGCCATGTCGCGCCCGATGAAGGTGTTCGGCATGGCCTCCCTCGTCACCCCGCCAAGATCCCGCGCGCGCCCACGGCACGTAGGTCACAACAGTCACATCCGTCACGGCCAGGCTATGTCGCTCACCCCCTCCACGTCCGGCAGGACACGCCCCAACCGCCCCACCCCGGTCCACCACCCGTCCACCCCGTTTTGCGCCGAGCCGTCAATGTTGGCGCGCCGAGCCGTCAATCCTGGTCGGCCGAGCCGTCAATCCTGGTCGGCCGAGCCGTCAATGTTGGCGCGCCGACCCGTCGGCCCTGGTCGTGCGGCTGGGGATCCGGCTCGCATAGGCTCCTCGCCATGTCCGAGCGCACCCTGGTCCTGCTCAAGCCCGACGCGGTCCGCCGAGGGTTGGTCGGCGAGCTGCTCGGCCGCTACGAGGCCAAGGGGCTTCGCCTGGTGGCCATGGACCTGCGCTGGATCGACGGCGCCCAGGCAGACCGGCACTATGCCGAGCACCTCGAACGCGACTTCTACCCGCCGCTGCGCGCGTTCGTCACCAGCGGGCCGCTGGTCGCCATGGTGCTCGAAGGAGACGAGGCCGTGGAGGTGGTGCGCGCGCTCAACGGTGCCACCGACGGTCGCAAGGCGGCACCGGGCACGATCCGGGGCGACCTGTCCATGTCGAACCGGGAGAACCTCGTGCACGGTTCGGACTCGACCGGTTCTGCGGTCCGGGAGATCGCACTGTGGTTCCCCGCCCTGGCCGAGCCAGAGCAGGCGAGCGCCTGACCCGTAGGCGACGGGCCGAATTGTGGACCGCTCGGCCGACCAACGGCTCGACCCACCAGGATTGACGGCTCGACGCACCAACATTGACGGCTCGACCCACCAACATTGACGGCTCGACGCGAAACGGGGGGGCGGGTCGGCGGCGGGTGGAGGGTGGAGGGGTTCAGGCGCCGGCAGCCGAGGTCGTGGCGGTGCGGTCCCGGTCGACCCGGCCGCCGAGGAGGTACGCCGCCGACCAGAGCGCGGCGAACACCACGCCGAGGCCGATGACCGAGGTCCGGAACGCGACGTCGGCCGGTACGACGAAGCCGAGGGCGATCGCAGCCGCCTGGACCACCCAGCCGGCCCAGAAGCCCCACGGACGACGCAGCAGCCCGACCACCACCAGACAGGCCAGGCTCAGCCCGAGCCCCACGCCGAGCGCGACACCGGTGGACACCTCGCTCAGGCTGGCCATGACCGGCGTGGTGAGGAACAGCACCACGGCCTGCAGGCTGAGGATCGCCGCACACAGGGACCGTCGCATCGACCGCATGTCAGGGCCTCCGGTCCCTGCCGCGCAGCAGCGTGCGCGCCTCGCCGACGGTCACCACCGACCCGGTCACCAGGACGCCGCCGGTGCCGATCGACTCCCCGAGCGCTCCTCCGGTCTCGGCAAGGGTGACGGCCTGGTCGATCGCGTCGTCCAGCCGAGCCGCGACGCGGACCCGGTGCTCGCCGAACAGGTCCCGGGCCACCTCGGCCAGGTCGGCGGCGGGCATCGCCCTGGCCGTGTCCGCCTGGGTGGCGACCAACTCGGAGAGCACCGGCTCGAGCTCGGCCAGGATCCCCTCGACGTCCTTGTCGGCCATCACCCCGACCACGCCGACGAGCGGGTCGAAGGTGAACGAGTCGCGCAGCGCGTCGACCGTGGCGGCCATCCCGTGCGGGTTGTGGGCGGCGTCCAGCACGATGGCCGGGCTGCGGCGTACCACCTCGAGCCGACCCGGCGAGGTCACCTCGGCCAACGCCGTCCGGACCAGCTCCTCGTCCAGCGCCCCGCCGCCCCCGAACGCCTCCACGGCCGCCAGCGCGAGGACCGCGTTCTGGGCGTGATGAGCACCGAACAGCGGCAGGAAGAGGTCGCGGTACTCCCCAGCCAGCCCGCGCAGGGTGACCACCTGGCCGCCCACCGCCGGCGCCCGGGTCGCGACGCCGAAGTCCAGCCCCTCGCGCAGCACGGGCGCGCCGACCTCCGCGGCCCGGTCGCCCAGCACCGCCCAGACCTCCTCGTGCTGCTCGGCCACCACCACCGTGGCGCCGGGCTTGATGATGCCGGCCTTCTCGACCGCGATCCGCTCGGGCCGGGTGCCGAGGTAGCGCTCGTGGTCGACGGCCACCGGAGTCACCACGGCGACCGCCCCGTCCGCGACGTTGGTGGCGTCCCACGAGCCACCCATGCCGACCTCGACCACGGCGACGTCGACGGGCGCGTCGGAGAACGCCGCGTACGCCATCGCGACCACCATCTCGAAGAACGACAGCCGGTGTGGCTGGTCGGCGTCGACCAGGGCGGCGTACGGCGCCACGTCCTGGTAGGCCCGCACGAACGCGTCCGCGGACAGGGGCTCGCCGTCGACCGCGATGCGCTCGGTCATGGACTCCACGTGGGGGCTGGTGAACCGCCCGGTCCGCAGTCCCCGGCCCCGGAGCAGCGCGTCGACCATGCGGCTGGTCGTCGTCTTGCCGTTGGTGCCGGTCAGGTGGACGACCGGGTAGCCGCGCTGCGGCTCGCCGAGCAGGTCCATCAGTGCGCTGATCCGGTCCAGGCTCGGCTCCAACCGCGTCTCCGGCCACCTCGACACCAGCGCGGCCTCGACGTCGGGGTACGTCGGGGAGGCGGAGGTCGGGTCGGCAGCCGGGCGCATCGGTGGCGAGTCTACGGAGGTGCTGGAACGCGCCCACCGCACCGGAGGGTCCTTCGACGCGCGCCGGCTCGCTCCGCTCGCCGGCCGTAGGATCAGCCGCATGACCGAGCAGCTCTGGCACACCGATGGGTCCACGACGGCGCGCCGCCGCGCCGTCGTACCGGACCGGCCGGCGCTGGAGGGCCTCGAGGCCAAGTGGGGCGAGGTCTGGAGGGAGCAGCGGACCTACGCGTTCGACCGCACCAGGACGCGTGAGCAGATCTACTCCATCGACACCCCCCCGCCGACCGTGAGCGGCTCGCTGCACGTCGGCCACGTGTTCTCCTACACCCACACCGACCTGGTCGCGCGGTTCTGGCGGATGCGCGGCAAGGAGGTGTTCTACCCGATGGGGTGGGACGACAACGGCCTGCCCACCGAGCGCCGGGCGCAGCAGCTCTACGGCGTGCGCTGCGACCCGTCCCTGCCCTACGACCCCGGCTTCGTCCCGCCCGCCCACCCCGACCCCAAGCGCCAGGTCCCCATCAGCCGGCCCAGCTTCGTCGCGCTCTGCGAGGAGATGGTGGTCGCCGACGAGCAGGTCTTCGAGGCGCTGTGGCGCACGCTCGGACTCAGCTGCGACTGGGAGCAGACCTACACCACGATCGGCCCCACGGCGCAGACCGTCTCCCAGCGCATGTTCCTGCGCAACCTCGCCCGCGGCGAGGCCTACCAGCAGGAGGCGCCCACCCTGTGGGACGTCACCTTCCAGACCGCGGTCGCGCAGGCGGAGCTGGAGGACCGGGAGTACCCCGGTCACTACCACCGGGTCGCCTTCCACCGGCCCGACGGGCAGCTGGTGTGGATCGAGACCACCCGGCCCGAGCTGGTCCCGGCGGTGGTCGCCCTGGTCGCGCATCCCGACGACGAGCGCTACCGGCCGCTGTTCGGCGGCACCGTGACCTCCCCGGTGTTCGGGGTGGAGATCCCGGTGCTGCCGCACCCGGCGGCGGAGCCGGACAAGGGCGCCGGCGTCGCGATGTGCTGCACGTTCGGCGACCTGACCGACGTGCAGTGGTGGCGGGAGCTGCAGCTGCCGGTCCGCACCGTCGTCGGCCGCGACGGCCGGCTGCACCGCGAGACTCCGGAGTGGCTGCAGGGCGGACCCGCAGCGGCGGCGTACGCCGAGCTGGCCGGCAAGACCACGTTCAGCGCCCGCGCCGCCATGGTCGACCTGCTCCGCGCCTCCGGCGACCTGGACGGCGAGCCCACGCCGACCGTGCGGCGGACCAACTTCTACGAGCGCGGCGAGAAGCCGCTGGAGATCGTCTCCACCCGGCAGTGGTACATCACCAACGGCGGCCGCGACGAGACGCTGCGCGAGGAGCTGGTCGCGCGTGGCGACCAGATGGCGTGGTACCCGCCGTTCATGCAGCACCGCTACGACAACTGGGTCCGCGGCCTCAACGGGGACTGGCTGGTGTCGCGGCAGCGGTTCTTCGGCATCCCCTTCCCGGTGTGGTACCGGCTCGACGTCGACGGCGAGCCGGACTACGACCATCCGCTGCTCGCGCGGGAGGACCAGCTGCCGGTCGACCCGTCCACCGACACACCCGACGGGTACGTCGAGTCGCAGCGCGGCCGTCCGGGGGGGTTCATGGCCGACCCGGACGTCATGGACACCTGGGCGACCTCGTCGCTCACCCCGC
>JBIOUF010000163.1:0-7133 GCA_044866695.1 Nocardioidaceae bacterium
GCTTCCGCTCCAGCCGCGCTCGCCGACCCCGGCGGCGCCGCGGGCGACCAGCAGCCCTCCTGGTCCGTGGTGCTCCCCGGCGCCGCGGGCCTCGGGCTGCTCATGGGCGCGGCGCTGGGCGCCGCGCAGGTCTGGGCGCTGCGCGGTGCGGTGCCGCATCCCTGGCGCTGGGTCGGGGCCAGCGCCGCCGGGTGGGCCCCCGCCATGGCGGTCGTCTTCGCCGGTGCCACCGCTCCCTCGGACCCGCTCTCGCTGTCCGCCTCCGTCGCGCTCGGCGTCACCACCGGTGTGCTGGCCGGGCTGGCGCTCGGGGCGGTCACCGGGTGGTTCCTTCCCTCGCTCACCGGTCTCTCCGCGTCCGGACGCATCGTCCTGCACCTGCTCGGCTCCCCCGCCCACGGCCTGCTCTCGGGGTCCGTCGTGGGGCTCCGGGTCACCGGCGCCCGCACCGGCCGGCGGCACGAGCTGCCCGTGAAGTACGCCGCGGGACCCCGTGGGCTGGTCGTCGTCCCCGGCCGACCGGAGCTGAAGCACTGGTGGCGCAACGTCGCCGCGCATGCCGAGGTCGACGTGCTGCGAGACGGCCGCTGGCAGCCGGCCGACGCGGTGGTGCTGGGTCCGGACGACCCGCGCTACGCCGCCGCGCGGATGACCTACCTCGCCCGCTACCCCAGAGCGTCCTTGCCCGCGGCCCAGCCGGTGGTGCTGGTCGCCGTACCGGCTGCTCCGGTGGTCATCTAGCGCGACCGCGCCGGCGTGTTTGTGGCCGATGCCTGCACGGATCCGCGCTTGTGGCCTCTGGCTGCGGCGACACGCCGAGTCGGCCTGCAGTCATCGGCCACGTTGTGGCGCGGGGCGGCTGGCCACCCCGGGCCAGACCCCCCGGTGAGCGCGGCGCACTAGCGTGGGTGCCATGTCCCGAGTGTCCCTTCTCGTCGTCGGTGACGGGCCGGTGGCCGACGCGTTGGTGTCGATGTCGCAGCTGCTCGGCTGGACGCCGACCGCCGCGACGTCCCTGTCCGAGGTGGAGGCCGGCCTGCCCTGCGCCGACGCGGTGGTGGTGACCAGCCACGACGACCAGGTGGACGGCCCGGCGATCTGCGCGGCGCTCGACGTGGGCCCGGCGTACCTCGGTGCGATGGGGTCGCGGCCCACCCAGGCCAGGCGGCGAGAGTGGCTGCTGGACCACGGGGTCGACCAGGCCGCGCTCGCGACGGTCCGCGGCCCGGCCGGGCTCGACATCGGCGCCGACGCCCCGCCGGAGATCGCCCTGTCGATCCTGGCCGAGGTGGTGGCGACGCTGCGCGGCGCGTCCGGCCTCGGGTCGATCAGCGACCGCGACGGGCCCATCCACCCCGACCAGCCGCCCGGTACGGCGACCTGCCCCACCGGCTGACCCGCTGGCGCCTTCGCCGGCTGGTGCACCCGAACCGCTGGGTGGCCGGCCCGCCGGTCCAGTTGTGGCCGATGACCGCAAAGACACGCCGCGGGACGCTGTCGGCATCGGCCACAAGCGCGCCATCGTGCGGGCATCGGCCACAACCCCGCCTACCCGCCGCGCCCACGAGCCCCCATTGGTTCACGGCCACCAGACGGCCTGGTCGAGGTCCACCCGGCCGGTCGGCCGGAGCGGGGTGGCCTCGGCGGCGTAGTGGTCCAGCGCGGCGGCCTCGTGGCCACGGGGGGGCGAGCCGTCGGCACGGACCACGCGCCACCACGGCACCGGACCGCCGTACGTCGACAGGACCCGGCCGACCAGCCGGGGACCCGACCCCACCGCCTCTGCCAGCAGGCCGTAGGTGGTCACCCGGCCCGGCGGCACCCGCTCGACGAGCGAGAGCACCGCCTCCACGTAGTCGGGGTCCAGGCTCACTGCCGCGCCCACCCGGCCCGCCGCACGACCGCCGCGGCCACCAGGGCCACCACGGCGAGCGCCGCGCCCGACAGCACCGCGCCTCCCGGCGGCCCGCTCTGCGCCAGCGCCGCGCACACGCCCCAGAGGACGACCGTGGCCGCCGTCGCCGCCGCGCTCCGGCGCAGCCAGCGGACCAGCGTCACGCGGTCGAGGACCAGGCCCGCCGGACCGTGCGCCGCGAGACCCGACGCCACGTGCACCACCAGCACCGCGACCGCAGCCGGCAGCGTCCACGCCGACAGCGGGCCTTCGACGCCGAGCGCCCAGTAGCCCGCGAGCCAGAGCAGCAGCACCAGGGGGGCCGCGGAGCCGGGCGTCACCGCCGCGAGCACCGCAAGGAGGCCGGTCACCGACACCGGCCACGGCGCGACGCCCGCACCCGCGGCCGTCGCCGTGGCCAGGAACAGCAGGACCGCGAGAGGAACCGCGGCGGCGAGCAGCCGCTGCTGCGCCGAGCCATGGACCAGCCGGCGCAGCGCTGGTGGGCGGCTCATCGGGTCACCGCGCG
Source organism: Nocardioidaceae bacterium (assembly GCA_044866695.1). GTDB lineage: Bacteria > Actinomycetota > Actinomycetes > Propionibacteriales > Nocardioidaceae > JBIOUF01. The sequence continues at coordinate 2,424 of JBIOUF010000163.1, forward strand.
CGCTCGGGCGGCTCGGCGGGCGATCGTGCGCAGCACGTCGTCCAGGGGATGCCCACCCCGCCAGGGCACCACGGGTACGCCGCTGCGGCGAAGCCGGCCCAGGACGTGGTCCCGCTCGAGCAGCCGCATCCGCCACGCCAGGGCGGCCACGTCGTGCGGGCTCCCTGGTGCCACCTCGGGAAGGGTGTCCACGACCACGACCGTCACGCCGCTTCGGGCCAGCCGGGTCGTGGTGGCCACCGCGCCGGGGGCGAGGACCGGGCTGAGCACCAGCGCGACCGCGCCGGCGGGCACCCGGAACCGACCACCGGCCGGGTCCTGCCATGCCGGGTCGCCCGGCGCGACCCGGGCCAGGGTGTGCAGGACCCGGTGCAGGTGGCGGCGTCCGGTCGAGGCCGGCGCCGCGAGCTGGTGCGCCGAGCCGAGCACGCGCAGCGCGACCCGGTCACCTCGGCGGAGGTGGTGCTCGGCGACGCCCGCCGCGGCACGCACCGCCGTGTCCAGGCTGGTGGCGGGCGGTTCGCCGACGTCGGAGCCGGCGTCGACCAGGAGCAGCACGGCCGCGTCCTCCTCCGCGCGGGTGACGGTGACGTGCAGCCTGCCGGTGCGCTGGGACACCCGCCAGTGCACGCGACGGACGCGGTCGCCGGGCTGGAACTCCCGGATGCCGGCGAGCTCGTTGCCGCTGCCGGGACGGCCGGCCGGGTGCAGCCCGACCAGCCCCACCGGATGCGGGGGGGGTCCGCTGCCCTCGAACCGGGCAGCGCGGGGCAGCACCACCAGCGGGTGCGCCTGCACCGGCACGGGACCCCACACCCAGCCCGCCCAGGGCGAGAGCACCGCCACGTGCCCCGCGCCCACCGGGCGGCTGCCCCATCGGGTGGGCACGACCTGGACCGAGGCGGACAGGCCCGCGGCGGCGTGCGGTCGGGCCCCGACCCCGACCACCCCGGCGGGCGGCCGGACCCGCAGCCACCGGCGGGGCGGGACCAGGACGGTGAGGTGCTCGACCGGGTCGTCGGCGGTGACGGCGACCAGCAAGCGGGTCGACTGGCCCTCGGCGACCGCCGCGGCACCGAGCGAGGACACCGACCGCGGTGGCGCGGTCGGCCGCCGCCGGAGCGCCGCGGCGGCGAAGCCCGCCAGCGGCATCGCGAGGACCAGCAGGTCGGGCCGGCCCACGACGACCGCCGCCAGGGCCAGGACCGCCGCGCCGGCCGCGGCTCGCGACAGCATCTCGGTGGGCTGCCACCCGGTCGTCACCGGGGTCATGCCGGCCTCGCGGAGGGCACCGGGACGGTCGACAGCACGCTCTGGGTGACCGTCGCGCCGCTGGCCTCGGTGAGCCAGAGCTCGGGCCGCAGCGTGATCCGGTGGGCCAGCACGGCCGGAGCGACCGCCTTGACGTCCTCGGGCACCACGAAGTCGCGGCCCGAAACCACGGCGTACGCCCGGGCCACCAGCATCAGCGTCTGCGCGCCGCGCGGCGAGGCGCCCATGAGCACCTGCGGGTGGTCACGGGTGGCCGCGGCCACGGCGACGCAGTACCGGCCGACGGTTTCCTCCACCCTGACCGTCTCCACCGCGGCCTGCATCGCCAGCAGTCCCTGGGCGTCGGTGACGGCGCTGAGGGTCTGCGCCTCCGTACGCCGCTCCAGGCGGCGGGCCAGCACCGCCCACTCCTCGTCACCGTCGGGGTATCCGAAGGAGACCCGGGTCGCGAACCGGTCCAGCTGCGCCTCGGGAAGCGGGTAGGTGCCTTCGTACTCGACGGGGTTCGCCGTCGCGACCACGTGGAACGGCGGCGTCAGCGGGAACGTCCGGCCCTCGACGGTGACCTGGCCCTCCTGCATCGCCTCCAGCAGGGCAGCCTGGGTCTTCGGCGGGGTGCGGTTGACCTCGTCGGCGAGCAGCAGCCCGGTGAAGACCGGCCCGGGCCGGAACTCGAAGTCGCCGACCCGCTGGTCGTACACGAACGAGCCGGTGAGGTCGGCCGGGAGCAGGTCGGGGGTGAACTGCACCCGGACGAACCCCAGCCCGAGGGACTGCGCGAACGACCGGGCGGCCAGCGTCTTGCCCAGGCCCGGGAAGTCCTCCACGAGGACGTGCCCACCGGCGAGGATGCTGGCCAGGACCAGCGACAGAGCGCGTCGCTTGCCGACGACGGCCCGCTGCACCTCGTCCAGCACCGCACCGGCCAGCCGGGCGGCGTCGGGCACGCTGAGCGGCGCGGTCACAGCGCCTCGATCCGGGTCAGCAGCGCGTCGACCGCCGCGGGGGTGAGCCTGGTGGGACGTGGCCCGCGGCCGCTGCCGGGGTCGCGCCGCCGGCCTTCGGCGGCGTCCACGTGCCCGGCCAGCGCGACCAGCTCCCGGCCGAGCAGCGCGGCGGCCCCGTCCGGGTCGGCGTCGCGCCGCATGCCGTGCCGGTCCAGCAGCCGCTGGTCGGCAAGCCGGACCAGCTGCCGCAGCAGCTGCACGTCGCCGGTCCGCGACACCAGGTGCGCCTCGATGTGCCGCTCGAGCAGGTCCAGCCGCGGGTCGCGGCCCGGTGGGCGGACCGGGTCGTCCGCCGCCACCAGCCACCCTGCCTCGCCGGCCTCCGCGCCGGACAGGGCAGCCCGCAGCGTGGCCCAGGTGGCCAGGGCGCCGAGGACGGCGAGGGCGAGGAGTCCTGGGTCCGGGCGCCCGCCGAACAGCAGGACCACCGCGCAGACCGACGCCCACAGGGCGACCACTCCGGCGGCCACTCCGGCGGCCCTGGCCAGGACGGCCCGGGTCACCGGGCGCTCTCCGGTCCGGACCCGCGCTGGGTCCGCGGCCGTCGGTGCGCAGGCAGGCCGGCCGGCTCGGTCTGCTCGCTCATGTTCGCAGCTCTTCCAGGTCCGCCGCGACCCGACGCAGGTGGGACCGGGCCTCGGCCCGCGCGTCCTCGCCGAGCCGGTGGTCGGAGAACCGCGCCTCCCGGTACAGCGCGGCCAGGCCGGCCACGGCCCGCGGGTCCAGGTCCAGCCTGCGCAGCACCCGTACGGCGTACTCCGTCGACGTCTCGAAGGACGCCCGCCGTACGCCGGCCGCTGCCACCGCGCGTTCCAGGTGGAGCCAGCAGGCGACGATCCCGTCCGCCGGAGCCCCCTGGTCGAGGGCGGCGAGGAGAGCGCCGGCTTCCCGGCGCAGCGCCTGGCGCACCTCCTCCACGGCGACCACGCCGACCTCGCCGTCCTCGCCGTCCTCGCCTGTCTCGAGCCGGCCCGGGCGCGGCCACCTGGTCGCCCAGAGCGCCCGCAGCCCGGACGCCAGGAGGACGACCAGGAACAGCGCGGCGCCCACGATGAGCACCGTGCCCAGCCAGGTCAGGTCCGCAGAGACCTGCTGCGACCCGTCCACGTCGGCCGAGGGCACGGGCTGGGCCGACGGTGGGGGGGTCGAACCGTCGCGCGTCCGCAGCCCGCCGTCGCGCACCAGCACCGCGGGTCCGGCCGCGGCGGCCCAGCACAGCAGCAGTATGGCGAGGACGGCCCCCGTCGCCAGCGCTGCCGCCCGCAGCCTGGCCGGGAGCGCGGTCACCCCTCGACCGTAGCGCCGACGGCCCGGGCCGTCACCGGGTTTCGCCGCCCGCAGCGGCGCGAAGGGCCGGTCAGTACGACGGCTGCGAGGGGTCGATCTGGTTGACCCAGGCGACCACGCCGCCGCCGACGTGCACCGCGTCGGCGTACCCGGCGCCCTTGACGATGGCCAGGGTCTCCGCCGAGCGCACCCCGGTCTTGCAGTGCATGACCACCTGCCGGTCCCCTCCGCCGGTCAGGTCCGGCAGGCGCTCCAGGGCGGTGCCGTTGAGGAAGTCGCCCTTGGGCACCAGGACCGCGCCGGGGATGCGGTTGATCTCGAACTCGGTGGGCTCGCGGACGTCGACCAGGACGAAGTCGCGCTCCCCGTTCTCCCGCTCCTCGAGCCACTGCTCGAGGGTGGACACCGAGATGGTGGCGTCGGCGACCGCCTCCGCGGCCTCGTCGCTGATCGCGCCGCAGAACGTGTCGTAGTCGATGAGGCCGGTGACCGTGGGGTGGGCCCCGCACAGCGCGCAGCCGGGGTCCTTGCGCACCTTGAGCTTGCGGTACTCCATCTCCAGGGCGTCGTAGATCATCAGCGACCCGACCAGCGGCTCGCCGATCCCGGTGAGCAGCTTGATCGCCTCGTTGACCTGGATCGACCCGATGCTCGCGCAGAGCACGCCCAGCACCCCGCCCTCGGCGCAGGACGGCACCATGCCCGGCGGCGGAGGCTCGGGGTAGAGGCAGCGGTAGCAGGGCGCGTCGGCGCCGTCGAGCGTCGGCCAGAACACGCTGGCCTGGCCGTCGAACCGGTAGATCGAGCCCCACACGTACGGCTTCTCGAGGAAGTACGCCGCGTCGTTGACCAGGTACCGGGTCGCGAAGTTGTCGGTCCCGTCGACGATCAGGTCGTACTGCTCGAAGATGCCGAGCACGTTGTCGTTGTCCAGCCGTTCGTCGTGCAGCACCACGCGCACCAGCGGGTTGACCTCGCGGACGGAGTCGCGGGCCGACTCCGCCTTGGGCCGCCCGACGTCGCTCTGGCCGTGGATGACCTGGCGCTGCAGGTTGGACTCGTCCACCTCGTCGAACTCGGCGATGCCGAGGGTGCCGACGCCGGCCGCGGCCAGGTAGAGCAGTGCCGGGGAGCCGAGGCCGCC
>JBIOUF010000164.1:0-14519 GCA_044866695.1 Nocardioidaceae bacterium
CTGCTCAAGCACGCGCCGTCGCTGCTGGCGTTCACCAACCCGACGGTGAACTCCTACCACCGGCTGGTGCCCGGCTTCGAGGCGCCGATCTCGCTGGTCTATAGCCAGCGCAACCGGTCGGCCTGCGTGCGCATCCCGATCACCGGGACGAACCCGAAGGCCAAGCGCATCGAGTTCCGCTGCCCCGACCCGTCGGCCAACCCCTACCTCGCCTTCTCGGCCCTGCTGCTGGCCGGCCTCGACGGGATCAAGAACAAGGTCGAGCCGCCCGCGCCCGTGGACAAGGACATCTACGAGCTGCCGCCGGACGAGATGGCCGAGATCGACCAGGTGCCCACCTCGCTCGGCGCGGTGCTGGACAACCTCGAGGCCGACCACGCGTTCCTCACCGAAGGCAACGTGTTCACCCCGGACCTCATCGAGACCTGGATCGATTACAAGCGCACCGCCGAGATCCTGCCCGTGCAGCTGCGCCCCCATCCGCACGAGTTCGAGCTCTACTACGACATTTAGTCACGCGTGGGTGACGCCCACCGGCTAGGTAGCCGAAAACGGCCCCTGACCTGCGAAGACACCTTCCATCGTCTTCCAGCGTCAGGGGTCGTTTTTCGTTCGTCTGCGGCCCCAGTGCACGGATGGGTCGTCGCCGACGCCACCGGCCGCACCAGCGTCCCCGGTGTCTGGGGCGCCGGGAACGTCGCCAACCCCCGCGCCCAGGTCATCACCGCCGCCGGCGAAGGATCGGCTGCCGCCATCGCGCTCAACGCGGACCTCGTCGACGAGGACATCGCGGCCGCCATTCGCGAGTACCGACGTACCACCTGATCCCCACCGTCAACATCACCATTACCACCACATAGGAGATCCCATGAACGTCCCGCCCCCCTCGAAGCACCAGCTCGCCCTGATGATCTGGATGGCCGTCTTCCCCACCCTCGTCGCCCTCAACCTGACACTGGGCCGACTCCTCGGCGACCTGGCAGTCGTACCTCGCACAGCCATCCTCGCCACCGTTGCGGTGCCGTCGTGATCTACGGCCTGATGCCACACCTGCACCGCCTGCGCGCCCGCCTCCTCGCCAGCCACTGACTCACCGAAAATCCACCCGGCCGCTCACCACGTGTGGTGATCCCCGCTCACCACATCGGTGCCTAGCCTCGCGATCCATCAGGAACAACAGGATCTGCGAAAGGCACCATCATGAACAGGTTCACCCGCAGCATCGCCATGGCGAGTGCGAAGCACCCCTGGCGCACCATCGCGAGCTGGGTCGTCGTCCTCGGCGCCGTGTTCGCCCTGGCCAGCAGCGGCGGAGGCGCCTTCATCGACGCCTTCAGCGCCAAGGGCAGTCAGAGCGAACGCGCCATGCAGCTGCTCGAAGCCAAGTTCCCCCAGGCGACCAAGGCCCAAGCCCTGGTCGTCTTCGCGGTTGACGACGGCGAGACGCTGCAGGGTCAGCAGCACGCCGTCGACGCGGTTCTGACCGAGGTGGCTGGGGCCGACCATGTCGTGGATGTTGCCGATCCCTTCACGTCCGGCACCGTCTCGGACGACGGCCGGGTCGGCTACGCAACGCTGACCCTGGACGTCACGCCGGCCGAGCTGGGCAAGGGGGGCTTCGTGCCGCTGACGGAGCTGGTCGACGAGTCGAACACCCCGGATCTCCGAGTCGAGCTCGGTGGTGACGCCGTGTTCCTTGACGCTCCCGACGAGACGTCGCCGTTGGAGGGCGTCGGGATCCTGATCGCGCTGCTCGTGCTGCTGGTCGCGTTCGGGACCGTGGTGGCCGCCGTGGTGCCGATCGGTCTCGCCCTCGTGGCGGTCGGCGCGGGCATCGGCGGCATCTTCGTGCTCGCGAGCATCATGGACGTCTCGCCATCGGCGATCCCGATCGCGGGAATCGTCGGGCTGGGAGTCGGCATCGACTACGCCCTGTTCATCGTCGCCCGCTACCGCGAGAACCGCGCTGCCGGTCGCGACAACACGACCGCCCTGGCCGACGCGATGTCCTCCTCCGGAGCGGCGGTCGTCTTCGCCGGCGGCACGGTGGTCATCGCGATGGCGTCCCTCGCCTTCACCGGGCTCGGCGCCCTGACCTCCATCGGCCTGGCCACCGCCACCGTCGTCTTCAGCGCGGTCGCGGCCGCCACCACCCTGCTGCCCGCACTGCTCGGACTGCTCGGCGACCGCATCGACACCGGCAGGCTGGTGCGTCGCCACCGCCCCGCCAGGCGCGCCGAGGAGACCGCCTGGTGGCGTTTCGCCCACCGGGTCTCCGGACGGCCCAGGCCGTACCTGATCGGTGCCGTCTTCGCCCTGGTGGCCTTCGCCGCACCGGCCATCGCGATGCAGACTGCCTGGCCTGCGGCCGGTGATGCTCCCCGCGACACGACGTACCGACAGGCCTACGACCTGCTGGACGAGGGCTTCGGTCCCGGGATCAACGGGCCGCTGGTGGTCGTCGTGGACCTCGAGGTTCCTGGCGTCAGCACCCATGGGGTGCCCGCGCTGGCCGAGGACATCCGCAGGAGTGGTCGTATCGCCTCGGTCAGCGAGCCAGTGACCTCCGCGGACGGCAGCACCATGGTCTTCTCGGCCATGCCGACGACGGGTCCCGCCGATCTCGAGACCTCCGTCGCGCTCTCCGAGGTCCGTGACGTGCTGCCCGACAACGTCTATGTCACCGGGCTCACCGCAATGACCACCGACCTGAACGGCCAGCTCTCCGACACGCTGCCCATCTTCATGGGAGCCGTGCTGGTCGCGTCGTTCCTGCTCCTGATGCTGGTCTTCCGATCGGTTGTGGTCCCGCTGAAGGCTGTGGTGATGAACATGCTCTCGATCGGGGCTGCGTACGGCGCCCTGGTGGCCGTCTTCCAGTGGGGATGGGGCAGCAGCCTGATCGGTCTGGAAGGACCCACACCGATCACCTCGATGATCATCGTGATCATGTTCCCGATCCTGTTCGGGCTCTCCATGGACTACGAGGTGTTCCTCATCTCGCGGATCCGCGAGGAGTACGAACGGACCGGCGACAACACCGAATCGGTCGCCCGAGGCATGGCCGGCACGGGCCGGGTCATCACGTCGGGCGCCCTGATCATGATCGCCGTCTTCCTCGCCTTCGTCGCCAGCCCGGTGCCTTCCCTGAAGATGCTCGGCCTCGGGCTCGCCACGGCGATCCTCGTCGACGCCACCATCGTCCGCATGGTGCTGGTGCCGGCCACGATGGCCCTGCTCGGCAAGGCCAACTGGTGGCTCCCCGGCTGGCTCGACAAGATCCTGCCGCACCTGACCGTCGAGGGCGCCGCCCACGACAGCCAGCTCGAGCAGGCAGTCGACGGGACGTTCCGACCGGCGACCGAGGGCCCCATGTCGGACGAGGAAGAGCTCGTCTCCCGCTGATAGCCAACCATCCGGTCCGCTGGCCCCCGCTTTTTCCAGGCGGGGGCCGGCGCTCCGCCGTTCCCGTCAGAGTCTGGCTGCGACGTTCCGGAGATCCCGGCTGCCGCGGGACCACCACGTCGGAGTCGCGGTCGGCGAACACCTCGGCTGCCTCTTCACTGGTGGCTGGAGTGCCTTGTCCGGAGTTGCCTTGATGCAGGCCACCAACACCCCCGCGTGGTTGGGACTTGTCGGGATCGTGGTGGGTGGCCTTCTGATGACGTGCTCGCTCGAGTTCGTAGGCGGCTTCGAGCAGGAGGGCTGGAAACTGGCGGCCGCAGTGACGCCCATCGCCTATCTCATCTGGTCTGGCTGGCTGGTGACGGTGGGAGTAGTCCTACTGCTGTAGAGCGTGGCCTCCCTGTCCTGCGGTCAGGTTGAGCCCGAGGAACACGCCCGGGATGAACGCCTGGCGCACGTGTCTCAGGGTGACTCGGCGGCCGGTGGTCATCAGGTAGGCGTTCCACACGACGCTGACCATCGCCATCCGCCAGAATGCGATGAGGACACCGGGAGTTTCGGCACGCTTCCCGAGCGTCGAGCTGAGCGAGAACGCGATGACGAGACCGACCACCGCAAGCGCCCCCCAGGCCCTTGCGCTCAGGCCTCGGGTGAGCCTGCGCTGACCCGCCGATGTCATGCGCGACACCTGCGGTCCGCCATCCTCCGCACGGTTGCCTACATCACGTGCTCGCATCGCCTCGTTGACCACCTCACCCAGCTCCGCATCTCCGGCAGATCCGAGGGAACGCGCAACAGGCCTTCTGCGAGAGTACGCCCGCAACCCCTGCAAGGCGCCCCACCTAGTGACGGCCGATCCTCAGGCCGCGTTCCCGACGAGACTGCTGCCTCTGCGTTTCCGGCTATCCGTCACTGCAGGCGGTTCCGGCCGGACTTGGCCCGAACATGGCGTGTGTCGGCTGGCAACGCTCGAGCGTGACCCCGTGCTTCCCGGCCATCTCCTCACCGACCCCGGCATGGGGTTATCGCTTCACGCCATGAACCGACGGCAAGTTCCGCGGCCTCCACGTCGGTGACGTTCGGTGTCCTGGTTCGAGGTCTGAGCCGGCGGTTTCAAACCTGTCCGAGGTTGAGGACACTTCGGAAACTGGTGGCCCTCCGACAGCAACACACCTGAACTAAAGAATGAACCGGCTGACCGGGAGGGCCTCACCACCGAAGATCTAAGCCACCGCCGCGCGGCCCAGCGCGGTCCCGGCAGGATAAGAACGATTGTTTGCGCAGGTCACGTGCGATCAGAACTACGACCTGTAGTGGTACTAGAGCTCGAACTCAAAGGGCCACTCCCCCGTGTTCAGAATGCTCGCTCGGCCGAGAGAGCCGAGCTGCCGCCGGGCCTCCCCCGGTTGGTGTAAGCAAGCTGGATGGTGCCACGGCTCGCCCAGCCATAGCACCTCTCGCCGCGACTACGTCAGGCATGTAACCCGGTCAGCCAGCTGGAACATCCGCAGTGCGTTCAGCGACGACGATTGGAGTGCTCGCGGGAGCGCGGCGACGGCAGGCCTCGTCACACCTCCACCTCACGGTCAGGACGTCGCCCCTCGGCCGGCCAATCGAGACCGGTCGTGGCCGGCGCGTCGGGGGGGCTCGGCGTGGGCGCGACGCCACCGGGGTCCGCCGGGCCCTGGTCCAGGCGGAACGGCGGGTAGGTGTCGGTCATCAGGGCGATGTACGCGGTCACCCGGTAGACCCACCTGTTCAGGCCGACCAGCAGGTCGAACAATGGCGCCGGGTAGCGGCCGGTGAACAGCAGCAGCAGTCCGGCAGCAAACGTCAGCGCACCGATCAGACCGCCGACGATGAATGGGAAGCCGTCCACGTCACCGAGCTGCCACGTGCCCGCGAGCACGCCCAGCACGATCAAGTGCGGCAGCGCCAGCAGCCACGACTTGACCAGCACCAGCCCCCGCGAGAGCCGCTCGGGGTAGGCGATGTCGAGGTCGGCCGGATAGTCGGTGTGGTCGATGGTGAACGGCGGGTACCGGTCGGTGCCGATCGCAGCGGTGGCGTAGAACTGCACCCGCCAGGTCCACCGCAGGATGCCGACATTGAGGTCGAACAGGCCACGCGGGTAGCGGCCGGTGACCAGGATCCCGAAGAACGCCACCACGGTGAGCACCACGAAGACCAGCCACAGCAGTGCGAGTACGACGAAGTGCGGGATCGCCAGGAACCATTTGACCAGCCAGAGCCCACGGTTCAGCTGCGGGTCTCTCGCACCGACCAGGGTCACGGGGGTGTCGGGCCGGACGGCTTCCGGAGGCTGACCGGGTGCGGCCTGGCGGGGGACCCGCGGTCCCGGCGGCCGGGCGCCGTACACGATGAGCAGTGCGCCGCCGAGGATCAGGGCGCCGCCCAGCAGGCCGAGGCTCCACGCCAGAGGTGTGAGCCAGCCGAGGCGTCCGCCCGCGGACAGGTCGACCGCGACCCCCGGGGAGCCGTCTGCGTTCATGACCACGGCGGTGTAGGTGCCGGGCTTGAGGTCCCAGGTCAGCGCCTGGGTGCCGGGGCCGCTGCTCTGCGCGGTCCAGAACCCCTGGTCCGTGGGAGCCGTCCTCAGGTCACCGCCGGTGCCACGCCGGGTGAGCGAGTAGTCGAACGGGTCGGTGCGCAGGTCGCTGATCTCGTCGTAGGACGCGCTGCCCAGGTAGCGCGCGACGTCGGCGCTCGGTGCGATCCCGATGAAGACGGCCGATGCGTCCGCGGACCGGACGCTCAGCCGCACGGTGGCGAGGTCTCGATCGGCCCACCAGTCGTCGGGGCCGGCCTTGCCGAGGTTCACGACTTCGCTGGAGAGGGCCACCGTCTCGGTGGAGAGCTGCTCGGTCGGGGTGCTGAAGAACCCGTCGTAGTCGCGCTGGGTGGCCATCGCCCAGCCGAGGCCCAGGCCTCCGAGCAGCAGCGGGAAGCCTACGAGCGCGAGCAGGATCCCGATGACGAGGGGGACCGGTCGGCTCCTCCGTGAAGCGGTGCGGCCTGGTTCAGGTAGTGGGGTGTAGGTTGTCATGGTTGTGGTCTCCTTTCTCGTCGCCAGGCGACGTCATGACCGCGGGGGCTGTGCCGATCCACCACGAAACAGCGGTATCGAGAACGCACAGATGGGTTCGGGATACCGCCGCCCGTGTGTGACTACTTGACCTCGGAGCGGCGCAGGAACAGCAGCCCGACGATGAGGGGAATGACGATCCAGATCATCGTGGTCGAGCCGAGCATCGCCCACTCCTTACCGGAGTTCGTGGCGCCATCGAAGAGCACTACCTGCGTTTTGTTCCAGTCGATCCACGGCTGCAGGTCCTCGAACCACGGGCGCACCTGGGCCAGGAGGAGGAGGATGCCCGGCATGACGAATGAGGTGACCATGTAGCCCACGATTGCGGCCGCGGAGTTGCGCAGCACGACACCGAGGGTGAAGCCGATGGCCATGCCGACCAGGTCGCCGAGCACGATCTGGGGCGCCATGGACAACGAAATGTCCCACACGGTGTCGACGCCGGCGAGTGCGGAACCGACCAGGTTCCCGAGGGCACCGACCGCCAAGCTGACGGCCATGGAGCCAAGGCCCACCAGGACGGTCGCGATCGCCTTGGCGCCGATCACCCGTCCGCGGCTCGGCACCAGGGTGAACATGGTGAGTCCGCTGCGCTGGCTCCACTCACTCGTGACGGCCAGGATCGCGATCATCGGCAAGATCACCGACATCGGGAGGCCGATCGCACTCGCGAAGTTCTGGTAGGTGACGTCGCTGTCGGGAGCGAAGATGATGACTGCCCCGGTCGCGATGACCGACAGGACGCCGATGCTGATGAGCATCCAGAATCCCGAGCGGGTGTTGAACATCTTGCGCAGCTCGACCTTGACCAACCGTGCGGTCGGGATGCGCTGGTTGGTCCGGCGGACCGGATCGGCCTTCGAGGTGGCCGGAGGGGTGATCGTGGCGGTCATGCCGCAACTCCTTCGCGTTGGGTTTCTGCAGTGAGCGACAAGAACATGTCTTCGAGCCCGGCGCCCTCGGCGGACCGGAGCTCGGTGAGGGCGATGCCGGCGGTCAGGGCCACGGCCCCGACCCGAGCGGGGTCGGCATCGGTGCGGACCGAGCCGTCCCCGGCGAGCGTGCTGGGGATCCCGGCCTGCTCAAGGGCGTGAGCGAGGTCGCGCGGTGACGTCGACCGGACCAGCGTCCCCGCTGCCGCCAGCAGCTCTTCCTTGCTGCCGGACGCGACGATCTTTCCGTTGCCGATCACGACCAGGTCATCGGCGATGACCTCGATCTCGTGGAGCAGGTGCGAGGACAGCAGCACCGTGCCGCCCTGACTGGCGAAGCCCGTCAGCAGATCGCGCATCCACCGGATCCCGGCAGGGTCGAGCCCGTTGGCGGGCTCGTCGAGGATCAGCACCTTGGGATCTCCGAGGAGTGCGGTGGCGACACCGAGCCGCTGGCGCATTCCGAGGGAGTAGTTGCGCACCCGGCGCTTGGCCTCGGTGGGTGTCAGACTCACCAGCTCGAGCATCTCGTCGACGCGGCGGCGGGGCAGGCCGATGGTGTCGGCGGCGATCGTGAGGATCTCGCGTCCGGTGCGGCCGGCGTGCTGGGCGGAGGCGTCGAGAAGGACGCCCACCTCGAGGCCGGGGTTGGGGAGGTCGGCGAACCGTTCTCCGTTGATGGTCGCGGTGCCGGACGTCGGGGCGGTCAGGCCGACCATCACGCGCATCGTGGTGGACTTGCCGGCGCCGTTCGGGCCGAGGAAACCGGTGACGCGACCGGACTGGGCGGTGAAGGAGACGTTGTCGACGGCGGTGAAGCCGGCGTACCTCCGGGTCAGTGACTCAACAGTGATCATGTGACAACCCTGGCCGCGTCGCGGCGTGCGCACATCGGCGTCGAGGCCGGACCCTCCTCGGCCGTCGGGAGGAGCGGGGTCTCGTTGTTTCGGTCGGTCCCCGGCGCCGTGGCGGTCCCTAGGCTGGGTGTGTGATCACCAACGCCCTGCGCTCGCTATGGGCCGAGCCCCGAGCAGCCGCCGTTCCCGAACGGGTGTCGCGCGACTGGGTGCTGGTCGGGGTGTTGATGGTGACGGCGCTGCTCGAGGGAGTCCTCCGGGACGACGTCGCCTGGCGGCCGGTCGTGACGATCGTGGCGGTCGGGCTTGCGCCGGTGCTGCTGTGGCGGCGTACCCACCCGTTGGTCTGCGTCGTGGTGGGCTTCGGCACCGGCATGGCGTTGGGACTGGCGAGTCAGCTGGCCGGGATCCCGGGTGTGGGCCTCAACACGATGATCTACATCCTGGTGCTCCCCTACGCGCTGGTCCGCTGGGGTTCAGGGCGTCAGATCGTGATCGGGCTGGCGGTGGTGCTGGTCGCTGCGGTGGTCAGCATTGCGACCGACTACTCCGGGCCGGCCGAGCTCTTCGGTGGGTTCGGCGTTCTGGTGGCTGCGGCGGCGGGCGGAGCGGCGTTCCGCTACCGCGCCGAGAGCCGTCGCCGGGCTTTGGACCAGATCCGCAGCCAGGAGCGGGTCGCCCTCGCGCGAGAGCTGCACGACATAGTCGCCCACCACGTCTCGGCGATCGCTGTGCAGGCGCAGGCGGGCCGGGCGATGGCCAGGCAGCGACCCGAGGCGGGGCTCGAGGCGCTGGCAGCCATCGAAGGGGAAGCATCGCGGACGCTCGCGGAGATGCGGGCGATGGTCCGGGTACTGCGCGACGGAGCGCCAGCGGAGTACGCCCCCCAGCCCGGCGTTGCCCACCTGATGTCCCTCGCCCGCCGCGACTCGGTCCCGGTCGTCGACGTGGAGCTGCCGGGTGACCTGGACGAACTTCCGCTCCAGGTCGACACGGCGGTCTATCGGCTGGCGCAAGAGGCGCTGACCAACGCCCTGCGGCACGCGCGCAACGCCTCGCGTGTGGAGATCCGGGTCGTCGAGGGTGCAGGACGGCTGCGGCTACGCGTGACCGACGACGGTCGGATCGACCCGGCGCGGTCGGCGAGCCACGGCTTCGGGCTGCTGGGGATGACCGAGCGCGTGCAGCTGCTAGGCGGCACGCTGCGTGCCGGGCCGGCGCCCGAGGGCGGGTGGACGGTGGACGCCGAGCTGCCGACGGAGGTAGGCAGATGACGGTGCGCGTGCTGGTGGCCGACGACCAGGATCTGGTGCGTACCGGCCTGTCCATGATCCTTGACGCCCAGCCCGACATCGAGGTCGTCGGTCAGGCCGCCGACGGCCACGCCGCGGTCGAGCTGGCGCGTCGGCTCACCCCCGATGTGTGCCTGGTCGACATCCGGATGCCCGGGCTCGACGGCATCGAGGTGACCGAGCTCCTCGCCGGCCGGGGCGTCCCAGACCCCATCGCGGTGGTGGTGATCACGACCTTCGACCTCGACGAGTACGTCCACGGCGCGCTTCGGGCCGGCGCCCGAGGCTTTCTGCTCAAGGACGCCGGGCCGCAGCTGCTCGTCCAGGCCGTGCATGCCGCCGCCGTCGGCGATGCCCTGATCGCGCCGAACATCACGCGGCGGTTGCTGGCCACCCTGGCCGCCAGGGAACCGTCGAGCCGACGTACCCAACCGATCGAGCCGCTCACCGACCGCGAGGAGGAGGTGCTGGCGCTGGTCGCCCGTGGCCGCACGAACGCCGAGATCGCCGCCGATCTCTTCATCGGCCTGACGACCGCCAAGACCCACGTCGCCAGCCTGCTGGCCAAGATCGGCGCCCGCAACAGGGTCGAGATCGCGATGTGGGCCTACGACACCGGCCGGGTGGGGGACTGAAGCCGCCGTCCAGGGACTCGGAGAAGCCGTTTGTGCCATGCAAGCAGGGTTCTGTGAACGCGGCCTCGTCAAGGAGATGCGCCGCGAGCCACGCATCGCCTTGCGGTGGGCAAGCTCACCGGTCAGCTGCGAGCTGCACAGATCGCCGGGCGGCTAACGCGGATTTCCGCGCAGCCGGTTCGGGGCAACTCCAGGGGGTTCGGGTGACGGGATTCCCCTTGTGTGCCTGGTGATTCGAATCCGCGCGGCCCGGTGCCGAGCACGCGCCAATAGCGGATGGTCGCCACCGGCGAGGCGCCCCACGTCTGGCAGGAGCGGGTCGTCGAGTACGTCGGGCAGCGGGACGAGCGGACCGGCCACTTGGCGAAGTACCTCGACGGGCTGCAGCGCAAGGGCGTGAACGCCGACAGAATCCTCGAGCTCGCCGTCGCCGGGAAACCGCTGCCGGTCGACCACCCAACCGCCGCCCTCGCCTACCGGGTGAAGGACCTCGTCGCACCGCGACCCCGGAATGCAGCTCGTGTCGACGACTTCCGACGCACGACACCCTCCGCTGGACCTGCCCTGGAGCTCTGAGGACCCATCTGTCACTTGGAATGTATCTCGCCAAGCGATACACTCCAAGCATGAAGTCGAAGGATGCCTTCCGTGTGCTCGCTGAGGTCACCGCCTACCAGTGGGGCATGGTGACGTCGGCTCAAGCCAGCATGCACGGCATCACGCGACTCGACCTCTCCCGACTCGCGGCTGACGGCCAGCTGGAACGCGTTGCTCATGGCGTCTACAAGGATGCTGGTGCTCCCGCCGGCCCGCATGCCGATCTGCAGGCCGCCTGGCTCAGCACCGATCCGAAGTCGATGG
Source organism: Nocardioidaceae bacterium (assembly GCA_044866695.1). GTDB lineage: Bacteria > Actinomycetota > Actinomycetes > Propionibacteriales > Nocardioidaceae > JBIOUF01. Next base: position 11,092 of record JBIOUF010000164.1, read on the forward strand.
GCGAGGCGCGGATCAAGGACGCCGCTAGCGGTGTTGTCGTGGCAGGCGAGTCCGCCGCCGACCTCCATGGGATCGGTGACCTCCGCGCTCTGCGGCACGACTTCGTCTCCCCCGCCCGCCGGCAGAGTCAGCGCAGCGCCATCCGCTACCGCCAGCGCATCCTTGACCCCCGCGACGTCACGCTCGTCGTGGGCCTGCCGGTCATGACGATGGAGCGCACGATTGCCGACCTCGTCGACGACACGAAGGACCTCAGCATCGTGGCTGATGCGCTGCGCGACGCGTCCAGCAAGCGGGACCTCGACCTCGAGCGGCTCCGGGGACTCCTCGCTCCCCTTTCCCACCGCAACGGACTCGCGAAGGGGGATGGAGCCGCGCTGCTGGATCGGCTGATGGAGATCGCGGGCATCGACATCGACTCGCTGACGCGGTTCATCGCGCGTTCGCCGACGTACAGTTCACTCGCCCAGGTGGCCAGACTCGTCAGAAACGTTGATGCCGCCGTCGACACGCGCAGAGCCGAGGTGCCTGGCCGCCGATACCATGGGTTTCATGGCCGAGACGGCAGCGCCTACCCGCAAGCCCCTCAGCGGCCCAGCCGGCCGCCGCGTGGCAGCCCACCGTGGCGAGCTGCGCGAGGTGCTGCGCCGTCATGGCGTCACGAACCCCGCGGTGTTCGGCAGCGCTGCACGGGGTGACGATCGTGAAGACAGCGACGTCGACCTGCTGGTCGACTTCGCACCCGGGACCGACATCATCGACATCATCGGCATCAAGCGGGAACTAGAAGACGTGCTAGGCGTGCCCGTCGACTTGGTGCCGCGCAACGGTCTCAAGGAGCGGGTGCACTCCGGCGCCGCGAAGGATTTGCTGCCACTGTGAGGCGCTCCGATGCCGACCGGCTGGATGACATCGCTGCCATCGGCGCCGGCGGCCTGCTGCGCGATGTCGCGACCACCCACGGCGTGATTCGGCTCGACGAACTGGTGCGGTTCACCGACCCCGCCGAGGGCGAGGCGTCGCTGGCTCTCCGCGACGCCGACCGGGCCGCGCTGGGGTTCTACCTGGACAACAACGACCGCGTCCACGTCGGCGATGTGGCGTCGTGCCTCGAGGACGTCTTCGGAGCGTGGTCACTTGAACGCGCCGGTGGGCGCGACTGCCTCATGCTCGCGCCCCCGGGAGCTGGTGCGTGAGCCGGGTCGAGAACCACGCCCACATCGTGCTCTCCGACGAGTCGTCGCATGCGTTGCCGTCGCCGACGGTCGAGCGGTCGATGACGGCGACCGAGGTGCTCGAAGGCATCCTCGACACCGCCGCCGCAAGGAGGCCTCTGTCTGTTGAACACCCCACCGCCGCGCGCTGTCCTTCCGGGTCAAGGACCTCGCCACCTCGAGGAAGCGCAGTCCTGCCGCATCGATCGACCCGTTCCCAAGGCCGGATCCATCAGCAGAGCGGCCCGTCGCTCGGGATGTGACCGAGCTTGGTCGGCGGTCGTCGATAGCGTTGGTTGCGTGATCGACAGTCCGAGCCCTGATGAGGTCCGCAAGTACCTGCATTGCTGGCACGAGCAGGGTACGGGAGCACCGCGCCGCGCTCAGGAAGCTGTTCGGCACCATGCCACGGGATGTCGATGCCGGCGAAGTCTCGGCGAAGGTGGCGGCGCTCAACCGCCTTTACCCCGCCAGCATCTACGGCGTCGTCCAGATGCCAAGGCCATCGTCAGCCTGAACATCGACGACCCGCTCAGCCCCGGTCTGGTCGCGAAGGTGCGTCGAGCAGCGAGCCCGTGACCCCCATGCTCAGTCCGTAGTCAGTCCCTGGGCTTGTGAGTGCCGTAGCCGCGACGTCCGACGCGTTCGGCGAAGGCGTCGAGCGCTGCGATGACGTCTTGGGCGATCCACGCGCGGTTGCGCTGCCCGCCGCGCGCACGTTTGAGGATGCCTGCTTCCTCGAGTTGTTCGACGGCACGTTGGGCCGCAGACAAGGCGACGCCCGTGGCCGTTTCGACGTAGGCGATGTTGACCGCAGGCTGGTTCAGCAGTTGCGGGAGCAGGCGTCGTGCCGCCGACCCACGCCTGGAGGCGAGGTTCTCGCTCCACCCTTCGTAGACCTGCTCCAGGTCGTCGACGAGAATCCGGCCGTTGCCGATCGCACGGAACGAAGCGTTGATGAACTGTCGGATGATCGTCTCGACGTACCCCTCGCGGTAGTCCGTCAGCGCGTGGAAATAGGCCGACGTGTCGGTCAGCAGGCCGGCAGAGACTGGGACCGTCAGCCTGCGGGTGACGCCCGAGTGGCGAAGCATCGCGTGGACGAGGGTTCGCCCGATGCGGCCGTTGCCGTCGTTGAAGGGGTGGATCGTCTCGAACTGCGCGTGCGCGATGGCCATCTGCACCAACGCGGGCAGGTCGACGCGGTGGACATAGGCGATGAGGTCATCGAGAGCGGCCGGAACCCGTGATTGATGCGGCGGCACGAACGATGCCGTGTGCGGGCTCAGCGCGTCGCTGCCGATCCAGACCTGCTGGTTACGAAGTCGACCAGGAGCGGCATAGGCATGCCGGTGGAGCAACGCCTGGTGGGCCGCAAGGATCGTGTCGATGCTGATGTCGTCGGCCAACGCGACAGCGCGCTGCATGGCGGTGACGTTCGCCGCCACCAGCTGAGCGTTCGGCCCGGCCTTGGCATCGATGGCAACCATCGCCAGCGCGCGAGCACCAGCGGTCACGCCCTCGATCTCTGACGACGATGCTGACTCTGTACGCAGCAGCACGGACGCCAGCGGTGCGAGTTCTGTGGCCGTGTCGTCGCCTTCGCGGGCGGCACGTCTTTCCGCGATCGCAGTGACCTCGGCATCGAAGCGGGTGATCTCGCGAACGGCATCCTCGGCCTCAGCTTGGAGTGCGGCATCGACCTGTAGCGTGGATTCAGCGACAGCAGCCGGCATAGCCGCTTGATACGGGCCACGAGCCAAGAGTTGCTGGCGGCGCGAGACAGAGTGGTCTGGTTCGCGGTCCCAAGGATGGGTTTCCCAGCCGACCGCGAACTCAGGGTGTAGCCCGCCTCGTTCTTGGTTCACACGCGCACGCTACACCACTTTATCGAGCTAAGGTGGTGTAAGGCTTGCGAGCGGAAGGGTCGATCAGCGACCCGCCTCCTCTTGGCGGACCTTGACGGCACCAGCTGCGTGGCGACGGATCGAGCGGGAGGACGTCGCATGGGGCCTCCTCCGCAGACTGGGTCAGGAGCAGCCAGGCATGCGCGAACGGGCAGAAGCCGTGCATCTTCTCCTGTACGGCCAGGCCGGCCGGAGGCCGCTCCGGCCAGGCGATGATGGGCAGGCTCGAGCGCGAAGAGACTCGACTGCACTCGCAGGGGCGGGCGATGGCCGTACTGGATCCGGACGCTGTTGACAAGCTGGTCGA
>JBIOUF010000165.1:0-50210 GCA_044866695.1 Nocardioidaceae bacterium
CCAGAGGGCGCGCTGCGCGCGAGAGCGACGACCACAGTCCACGGTTCGGCTCCTGGCCGGTCGCCTCACCCACCCCTCGCTGCGCTCGGGGTGGGATCGGCGACCGGCTACCGTGGAGCGATGGTGGACAGGACGGGGCTGGGGGCGCCAGGGGCGCGCCGCGACCCCGGGACCCTGCGCGTCGGCTCGCTGGCCGGCGTCGACGTCCTGGTCCGGTCGTCCTGGCTGCTGATCGCCGGCGTGATCGCGGTGATGGTCGCGCCCGCGCTGGAGCGGGTCGCCCCCGACCTGGGCGGGCTGCGCTACGTCGCCGGGTTCGCCTTCGCGGTGCTGCTCACCCTGTCCTTGCTGGTGCACGAGCTGTCCCACGCGCTGATGGCCAAACGGTTCGGCCTCCCGGTCCGCTCGATCACCCTGCACTTCATCGGCGGGGTCACCGCGATCGACGGGGAGCCCCGCTCCCCGAAGGAGGAGCTCGCCGTCTCGGTGGTGGGGCCGCTGACGTCGCTGGCGCTGGCCGGGGCGGCGTTCGCGCTCCTCCAGGTCACCCCGGACGGCCTGCTCAGCTTCGTCGTCGGCGCCCTGGCCGGCGCGAACCTGGTCGTGGGGGTGCTCAACCTGGTGCCGGGCATGCCGCTGGACGGTGGCCGGGTCCTTCGCGCCGGAGTGTGGGCCCTCACCGGCGACCCGCACCGAGCCACTCTCGTGGCCGGGTGGGCCGGGCGGGTGGTCGCGCTGCTGGTGCTGCTCTACCCGGTGGCCCTGCCGACGCTGACCGGCACCCAGGTGACGATGTTCGACGTGCTGCTCGCAGGCGTTCTGGCCTGGTTCCTGTGGACCGCGGCCTCCGCCGCCATCGTCTCGGCGCGGGTCCGCGCGCGCCTGCCGGCGCTGGAGGCCCGGCGGCTGGCCCGCCGGGTGGTCACCGTGCCGGCGACGGTGCCGCTCGCGGAGGCGGTGCGGCGCGCCCAGGAGATGCAGGCCGGCGCCATCGTCACCCTCGACCACACCGGTGAGCCGGCCGGCGTGGTGAGCGAGGCGGCGCTGCTGGCCACTCCCGACGACCGTCGCCCGTGGCTCCCGGTCAACCAGGTCACCCGCACCCTCGACGAGGGTCTCACCCTGTCCGCCGACGTGTCGGGCGAGGCGCTCGTGCGGGCGCTGCAGCGCACGCCGGCCACCGAGTACCTCCTGGTCGAGCCCGACGGCGCCATCTACGGGGTGCTCAGCACGGCCGACGTCGACCGGGCCTTCTCGGCCACGGCCCGGTCCTGACCCGCCTGCGATGGGCGCCACCGACGACGTCGACCCCGACGCCTGGTCCGGGGTGCACCGGGGCCCGCTGCGGCCCGGCGAGTGGGTGCGGCTGACCGACACCAAGGGCCGTCGGCACAACGTCTGCCTGGAGCCCGGGAAGCGGTTCTTCAGCAACCGCGGCCACATCGAGCACGACGAGCTCATCGGACGGCCCGAGGGCATCGCGGTGACCTCCTCGGCGGGCGGCCGGTACCTGGTGTTCCGGCCCCTGCTGTCGGAGTTCGTGGTCTCCATGCCACGCGGCGCCGCCGTGGTCTACCCCAAGGACGCCGCCCAGATCGTGGCGATGGCCGACATCTTCCCCGGCGCGCACGTCGTCGAGGCGGGGGTCGGCTCGGGCGCGCTCACCTGCTCGCTGCTGCGCGCGGTGGGACCGTGGGGCCGCGTGACGTCGTACGAGCGCCGCGAGGACTTCGCCGAGGTCGCCCGACGCAACCTCACCCGGCTCTTCGGCGGCGACCACCCGGCCTGGCGGCTGCTGGTCGCAGACGTGGTCTCCGACCTGGCCGGGACGTCGCCGGACGTCGACCGGGTGGTGCTGGACCTGCTCGCGCCCTGGGAGTGCGTCGACGCCGCGGCGGCGGCGCTGCGGCCCGGCGGGGTGCTGTGCGCGTACGTCGCCACGACGACCCAGCTGGGCCGAACCGTGGAGACGCTGCGGGCCCACGGCGGCTTCACCGAGCCTCGGGCGTGGGAGTCCCTGGTCCGCGACTGGCACGTCGAGGGGCTCGCCATCCGTCCCGGGCACGGCGGGCTCGGCCACACCGGGTTCCTGCTCACGGCACGGCGGATGGCGCCGGGGGAGCGCGCTCCGACGCCCAAGCGACGACCCGCCCCGGGGGCGTACGGGCCCGACTACGCGGGACCCCGACCGCCCGGGACGGACCGGGAAACCGCGCCGTAACCGAGCGCAACCGAACCGTTACCCGATCAGGCCTCCACGGCCCCGGACACGGCGGAAAACCCCCTTCACAAGGGTCACGCCCCGGGTAGGTTGGAGGTCAGGTACGACGCCCCTTTCGGAGGTGAGCTGCGATGCCGGCGTCAGAGAGTAGTTCGAGCGATCCGAGGCGCCGCGCGCCCGCGGACTGGGAGGCCCAGGTCTCCTACCTCGAGGAGGAGGTCGCCGACCTACGCCGTCGGCTCGCCCAGGGTCCGTCCCACTCCCGGCTGGTCGAGCAGCGGCTCGCCGACACGCAACGCTCCCTCGCCGCGGTCACCGCCCAGAACGAGCGCCTCGCCCAGACCCTGCGGGAGGCCCGCGACCAGATCGTGACGCTCAAGGAGGAGGTCGACCGGCTGGCCCAGCCGCCGGCCGGCTTCGGCACCTTCCTCGGCCGCAACGAGGACGACTCCATCGACGTGTTCACCGGCGGTCGCAAGCTCCGGGTCAACGTCAGCCCGTCGGTCGAGCTCGAGGCCCTGCAGAAGGGCCAGGAGGTCATGCTCAACGAGGCGCTCAACGTCGTCGCGGCGCTCGAGTTCGAGCAGGTCGGCGAGGTCGTGATGATGAAGGAGCTGCTCGGCGACGGCGAGCGGGTCCTGGTCATCGCCAACGCCGACGAGGAGCGGGTGGTCCGGCTCGCCGAGCCGCTGCGCGGCGAGACCATCCGCGCCGGCGACTCCCTGCTGCTCGACGTGCGCTCGGGGTACGTCTACGAGAAGGTGCCGAAGTCCGAGGTCGAGGAGCTGGTCCTCGAGGAGGTCCCGGACATCGACTACAAGAGCATCGGCGGGCTCAAGGGCCAGATCGAGCAGATCCGCGACGCGGTCGAGCTGCCCTACCTGCACCCCGACCTGTTCAAGGAGCACGAGCTCAAGCCGCCCAAGGGGGTCCTGCTCTACGGCCCGCCGGGCTGCGGCAAGACCCTGATCGCCAAGGCGGTCGCCAACTCGCTGGCCAAGAAGGTGGCGGCCAAGACCGGCCAGGAGGGCAAGTCCTACTTCTTGAACATCAAGGGCCCCGAGCTGCTCAACAAGTACGTCGGGGAGACCGAGCGGCACATCCGGCTGGTCTTCCAGCGAGCCCGGGAGAAGGCCAGCTTCGGCACGCCGGTGATCGTGTTCTTCGACGAGATGGACTCGCTGTTCCGCACCCGCGGCTCGGGGGTCTCCTCCGACGTGGAGAACACCATCGTCCCGCAGCTGCTCAGCGAGATCGACGGCGTCGAGGGGCTGGAGAACGTCATCGTGATCGGCGCCTCCAACCGCGAGGACATGATCGACCCGGCGATCCTGCGGCCCGGCCGGCTGGACGTGAAGATCAAGATCGAGCGGCCCGACGCGGAGTCCGCCCGCGACATCTTCAGCAAGTACCTCACCGCCACGCTGCCGCTGCACGCCGAGGACCTCGGCGAGTTCTCCGGTGACAAGGACGCCTGCGTCCAGGGCATGATCCGCGCGACCGTCGAGCGGATGTACACCGAGACCGAGGAGAACCGCTTCCTCGAGGTGACCTACGCCAACGGCGACAAGGAGGTCCTGTACTTCAAGGACTTCAACTCCGGGGCGATGATCCAGAACATCGTCGACCGCGCCAAGAAGATGGCCATCAAGGACTGGCTGGACCTCGACCAGAAGGGCATCCGGGTCACCCATCTGCTGCAGGCGTGCGTCGACGAGTTCAAGGAGAACGAGGACCTGCCCAACACGACCAACCCCGACGACTGGGCTCGGATCTCCGGCAAGAAGGGCGAGCGGATCGTGTTCATCCGCACGCTGATCACCGGCAAGCAGGGCACCGAGCCGGGCCGGTCGATCGACACGGTCAGCAACACCGGTCAGTACCTGTAGCCGCGCACCGGGCCCCGCAGGGAGGATGCGCCGGGTGGGCCGGGCCCCACGGGGAGGACGCGCCGGGTCGGCCGGGGTCAGGCGGGCTCGACCGGGCGGGCCACCCCGAGGTACAGGTAGGTCGCCACCCGGGCCACCGGCCACGAGGGACCGGGCAGGTAGCGGCGCTCCAGGCGTTCGGCCTCGAAGCCGCCCAGGCGCAGCACGACGTCGGTGGGCCGGTCCAGGCGGCACCCGGCCACGACCCGGCGCTGCAGCGGGGTGAGCCGGCGCTGCCAGCGGGCGACCGCCTCGTCGGGGCTGAGGCCGTGCTCGAGGAAGACCAGCGGGCCGCCGGGCCGGAGCACGCGGCGGACCTCCGCCAGCGCCACGACCGGGTCGGGGATGGTGCACAGCGTGAACGTGACCAGTGCGGCGTCGTAGCAGGCGTCCGGCGCGGCGACGCGGTCGCCCACCAGCCCGATCCGTCGTACCGGCATCGGCGCGGCGGCGACCCGGTCGGCGGCCAGCCGCCAGGCCACGTCGGAGGGCTCCACGGCACCGACCCCGGTCACCGCCGCGGGGTAGTGCGGCAGGTTGCGGCCCGACCCGAACCCGATCTCCAGCACGCGACCCGACAGGCCGGCGCAGGCCCGGTCCCGCAGCTCCCGCACCGGCTCGACCGCCAGGGCGTGGTCGACCAGCCGCGGCACGACGTGCGTCCCCCACCAGCCCACGGCGCCTCCGGTCACCGGGTCACGTCGACCCGCGCAGGCGAGCGTAGTCGCCGGTGCCGTCGGCGGCGAGGCGGGCCAGCAGCGCCCGGGTGTCCGGCACGAACGGCCAGGACGGGTCGCGGAGCCGGGCCCCGAGGTCCGGAAGGGTCATCCAGGCGCCCCACACGACCTCGGCGTCGGGGAAGGCGACCGGTCCGTCCCAGGTCGCCTCGAAGCAGTGCTCGACGACCCGCGTCGTGTCGTCGTCGTACGCCGACAGGCCGAGCGGCCGCAGCGCGGCCCCGGTGACGCCGAGCTCCTCCGCGAGCTCGCGGACCGCCGAGACACCCGGGTCCTCGCCGTACCTGAGGATCCCGCCGGCGGCGGCGTCGTGCTGGGACGGGGCCCAGTCCTTGCCCGGGGACCGCAGGTGCACGTAGATCCGGCCGGACCGGTCGCGGACCAGGACGGCGGTCGCCGCATGGCGCAGGTTGTCGCGGCGGACCACCGCCCGCGGCGCCGAGCCGACGACGGTCCCGTCGCGTTCGACCAGGGCGACCAGCTCGTCGGGGACCCTCACCATGTGCCCATGGTCCCGCCCGGCCGCGGCTCCCGGAGGCGAGGGGTGGCACGCGTCACAACCGGGGGCCGGGCGGGTGCCCCGGCGTAGGCTCGGCCCATGAGCGTGCGTCGGGTGATGGGCACCGAGACGGAGTTCGGGATCTCCGTCCAGGGCCAGCCCTCCGCCAACCCCATGGTGGCCTCCTCGCAGGTCGTCAACGCCTACGCCTCCTCCACGCTGCTCGCGCGCCGGGCCCGCTGGGACTTCGAGGAGGAGTCGCCGCTGCGCGACGCCCGCGGCTTCGACATGTCGCGCGAGGCGGCCGACCCCTCCCAGCTCACCGACGAGGACCTCGGCCTGGCCAACGTGATCCTCACCAACGGCGCCCGGCTCTACGTCGACCACGCGCACCCGGAGTACTCCACCCCGGAGTGCACCAACCCGCTCGACGTGGTGCGCTGGGACAAGGCCGGCGAGCAGATCATGGTCGACGCGTGCCGGTTCGCGGGGGCGATCCCCGGGAGCAGCCCGATCGTGCTCTACAAGAACAACACCGACAACAAGGGCGCGTCGTACGGCGCCCACGAGAACTACCTGATGCGCCGGTCCACGCCGTTCGGCGACATCGTGCGGCACCTCACGCCGTTCTTCGTCAGCCGCCAGGTGGTCTGCGGCGCCGGGCGGGTGGGCATCGGGCAGGACGGCCGCGAGCACGGCTTCCAGGTCAGCCAGCGGGCCGACTTCTTCGAGGTCGAGGTGGGCCTGGAGACCACCCTGAAGCGGCCGATCATCAACACCCGTGACGAGCCGCACGCCGACCCGGAGAAGTACCGCCGGCTGCACGTGATCGTCGGCGACGCCAACATGGCCGAGGTGTCGGCCTACCTGAAGGTCGGCACCACGGCGCTGGTGCTGGCCATGGTCGAGGACGGGTTCATCGAGTCCGACCTCGGCGTGGACCAGCCGGTGCGGTCGCTGCGCCAGGTCAGCCACGACCCGACGCTCAAGCAGCTGCTGACCATGCGGGACGGGCGCCGGCTGACCGCCGTCCAGCTGCAGATGGAGTTCCTCGACCTGGCCCGCAAGTTCGTCGAGGACCGGCTGGGCAGCGACGCCGACGAGCAGACCCGCGACGTCCTGGCCCGCTGGGAGTCGGTGCTCACCCGCCTGGAGACCGACCCGATGCAGTGCGCCGGCGAGCTGGACTGGGTGGCCAAGCGGGCGCTGCTCGAGCGCTACCGCGACCGGGACGGCCTGGACTGGGACGACGCCAAGCTGCAGCTCATCGACGTGCAGTACTCCGACGTACGCCCCGAACGCGGGCTCTACCACAAGCTCGCCGGCATGGGCCGCATCGAGCGGCTGGTGGAGCCCGGGTCGGTCGCCGCCGCCATGCACCACCCTCCCACGGACACCCGCGCGTACTTCCGCGGCCGGTGCCTGGAGAAGTACGCCGACCGGATCGCCGCCGCGTCCTGGGACTCGGTCATCTTCGACCTGCCCGGGCACGAGTCGCTGCAGCGCGTGCCCACCATCGACCCGCTACGCGGCAGCCGCCGGCACGTGGGAGCGCTGCTGGACGCCAGCGACACCGCGGAGGCTTTGTTCGAGGCGCTGACTCGATAGGGTCGGTGCAGCACCCCAGGAGGCACCGATGGCGCAGGAGCACAAGCAGCCCAAGAAGGGCACCGAGGCCGAGGCCCAGGCCGGCCAGGCGTCGGAGCCCGACGTCGCCGAGCGCAAGGAGCAGCTCGACGAGGACATCGACGCGATCCTGGACGAGATCGACGAGGTGCTGGAGACCAACGCCGAGGACTTCGTGAAGTCGTTCATCCAGAAGGGCGGCCAGTGACCGCTCCCGTCGGCGGGTCGCCCCGGCTTCCGGCGGCGTACCTGACCCCCGGCTCGTCCTCCTTCGCCGACTTCCTCGCCGCGCACGCGCCGGACCTGCTGCCCTCCCGGCGGGTCCTGCCGGAGGGGTCCGCCGCCGGGCTCGCCCCGCACGGCACGACCATCGTCGCGGCCACCTACCCGGGCGGGGTCGTGATGGCCGGCGACCGGCGGGCCACCATGGGCAACGTCATCGCACAGCGCGACATCGAGAAGGTGTTCCCCGCCGACGAGTTCTCCTGCGTCGGCATCGCCGGCACCGCAGGACTCGCGGTCGAGCTGGTGCGGCTGTTCCAGACCGAGCTGGAGCACTACGAGAAGATCGAGGGCAGCCCGCTGTCGATGGACGGCAAGGCCAACCGGCTGGCCGCCCTGATCCGTGGCAACCTCGGCATGGCCATGCAGGGGCTGGCCGTCGTGCCGCTGTTCGCCGGCTTCGACATGACCCGCCAGCAGGGCCGGATCTTCTCCTACGACGTGACCGGCGGCCGTTACGAGGAGACCGCGTTCCACTCCGTCGGCTCCGGGTCGGTGTTCGCGCGGGGGTCGCTGAAGAAGCTCTACCGCGAGGACCTCGACGTCGGCGGGTGCACCACCGCCGTCGTACAGGCGCTGTACGACGCGGCCGACGACGACTCCGCCACCGGTGGGCCCGACCTGACCCGCCGGATCTTCCCGGTGGTCAGCGTGGTCGACGAGCACGGCTACTCCCGCCTTGCGGACGCGAACGTGGCCGACGTCGCCGACCGGGTGCTCGCCGCCCGGATGGACCGTCCCGACGGGCCGGCGGCGGCCCTGACCTGAGAGGCCTTCTGGCATGACCATGCCGTTCTACGTCTCGCCCGAGCAGCTGATGAAGGACCGGGCCGACTTCGCGCGCAAGGGCATCGCCCGGGGCCGCTCGGTCGCGGCGGTCCAGTACGCCGACGGCATCGTGTTCGTCTCGGAGAACCCCTCCCAGGCGCTGCACAAGGTCAGCGAGATCTACGACCGGATCGCCTTCGCGGCGGTGGGCCGCTACAACGAGTTCGAGAACCTGCGCATCGCCGGGGTCCGGCTGGCCGACATGCGCGGCTACTCCTACGACCGGCGCGACGTGACCGGGCGAGGGCTCGCGAACGCCTACGCGCAGACCCTCGGCACGATCTTCTCCAGCGGCGGCGAGAAGCCCTACGAGGTGGAGATCTTCGTCGCCGAGGTGGGTGACGACCCCGCCGACGACCAGATCTACCGGCTGACCTACGACGGTCAGGTCGCCGACGAGCACGGCTTCGCCGCGATGGGCGGGTCGGCCGAGTCCGTGGCGGCGTACCTGAAGGAGCGCTACACCGAAGGCCTCGACCTGGACAGTGCGGTACGCCTCGCCGTCGCCGCGCTCGGCCACAGCGACTCCGGTGACCGCACCATTCCCGCGAGGGACCTCGAGGTGGCCGTCCTGGACCGCACCCGGAGCCAACAGCGCAAGTTCAAGCGGCTCACCGACGCGCGGCTGAACGCCCTCCTCGGCAACGGCTCCCCGGCCGGCCCCGAGCCCGGCGACTCCACCGACCCCTCGGGACCCGCGGCGGCGCCCCCGCCGTCCTCCTCCGCCGACGCCCCGCCCGTCGCCCCTCCCACCGACCCGCCGTCCTGAACCCACCGCGGGTCGTTGGTGTGCGGGCGGCTGGCCTGCTTGTGGCCGATGCCTGCAGGAAGGGCCTGTTGTGGCCTGAGCCCGCATCGACACGCCGGTAGAGGGTGCGGGTATCGGCCACAACCCGGCCGACCCCGCGCATGACCCGCAACCGGCCGCCTGCGGAGACCCCGGGGCATAGGCTGGTTTCGTGGACCGCCGGATCTTCGGGATCGAGAACGAGTACGGCGTCACGTGCACGTTCCGGGGGCAGCGGAGGCTGAGTCCGGACGAGGTGGCGCGGTACCTGTTCCGCAAGGTGGTGTCCTGGGGCCGCAGCAGCAACGTCTTCCTGCGCAACGGCGCGCGGCTCTACCTCGACGTCGGGTCGCACCCGGAGTACGCCACGCCCGAGTGCGACGACATCGTCGACCTGGTCACCCACGACAAGGCCGGGGAGCGAGTGCTCGAAGGGCTGCTCGTCGACGCCGAGCGGCGGCTGCACGACGAGGGCATCGCCGGAGACGTGTACCTGTTCAAGAACAACACCGACTCGGCCGGCAACTCCTACGGCTGCCACGAGAACTACTGCGTCGGGCGGCACGGCGAGTTCGCCAAGCTGGCCGACGTGCTGATCCCGTTCCTGGTGACCCGGCAGATCATCGTGGGCGCCGGCAAGGTGATCCAGACCCCGCGCGGCGCGCTGTACTCGGTCAGCCAGCGGGCCGAGCACATCTGGGAGGGGGTCAGCAGCGCCACCACCCGCTCCCGCCCGATCATCAACACCCGCGACGAGCCGCACGCCGACGCCGAGCGCTACCGGCGCCTGCACGTGATCGTCGGCGACTCCAACATGTCCGAGACCACCACGATGCTCAAGGTGGCCACCTGCGACCTGGTGCTGCGGATGATCGAGGAGGGCGTGGTGATGCGCGACCTCACCATGGAGAACCCGATCCGGGCCATCCGGGAGATCTCCCACGACACCTCCGGACGGCGGAAGGTGCGCCTTGCCAACGGCCGGGAGGCCAGCGCGCTGGACATCCAGCAGGAGTACCTGAACCGGGCCCGTGACTTCGTCGACCGTCGCGAGCTGCACACCCCGGTCGTCGTACGCTCCCTCGACCTGTGGGAGCGCGGCCTGAAGGCGGTGGAGTCCGGTGACCTCAGCCTGGTCGAGCGGGAGATCGACTGGGTGATCAAGTGGCGGCTGATCGACAGGTACCGCTCCCAGCACGGCCTGCCGCTGAGCCACCCCCGCATCGCCCAGCTGGACCTCGCCTACCACGACATCCACCGCCGGCGCGGCCTGTACTACCTGCTGGAGCGCCGTGGCGCGGTCGCCCGGGTCACCGACGACGTACGGATCTTCGAGGCCAAGTCCCGGCCACCCCAGACCACCCGGGCGCGGCTGCGCGGGGAGTTCATCAAGCGGGCCCAGGAGCGCCGCCGCGACTTCACCGTCGACTGGGTCCACCTCAAGCTCAACGACCAGGCGCAGCGCACCGTGCTGTGCAAGGACCCGTTCCGGGCCCACGACGAACGCGTGCACAAGCTGATCGAGGGGATGTAGGCGGCCGGACCGATCGCCAGCGAGCCGCCGGTGGTTGAGGAGCGAGCCTGCGAGCCCCCCGGTGGTTGAGGAGCGAGCTTGGGAGCCCGCCGGTGGTTGAGGAGCGAGCTTGCGAGCGTCTCGAAACCACCAACCGGCACCTCCGCGGGTACTGTGCCCCGGTCCCCCTTGGTCTCGAGACGCCTCCGCTGGCGCTCCGGCTCCTCGACCAGCGGGGGGACGGCGCCCAGCCTGCTCTCAGGTGGCTCGGCTACGGTGGGGCGGCCGTCGCCCCCTCGTCCAGGAGTCCGTTCCCCATGCGCCGTCGTCTCGCGGCCGCCACCGCGGCCGCCCTCGTCCTGACCGGCATCGCCGGCTGCGGGTCCGGCTCCGACGACGGGGACGGCACCGACGGGGTCACCGTCACGGGCTCGGTCGGCGCCGAGCCGAAGGTCGAGGTCGACGACGGCTTCGAGGTGTCGAAGACGTCGACCAGCACAGAGGTCGAGGGTGACGGGCCGGAGCTGACCAAGGGCGGCGCCGCGCTGGCCAACCTCGTGGTCGTCAACGGCAGCACCGGCGAGAAGGCGGCCAGCACCCTCGACTCCGGCAAGCCGCAGCTGCTGGTCCTGGACGAGCAGAAGTTCCTGCCCGCGCTGGTCCCCGCGCTCACCGGCGCGACCGAGGGCAGCCGGGTGGTGGTCACGGCCACCGTCGAGGATTCGGTCGGCCCCGACGGCGCGACGCAGATCGGGCTGGACAAGGACGACGACGTGGTGTTCGTGGTCGACCTGGTCGCCGTACAACGCGACCTCGGGCCGGCCGTCGACGACCTGCCCGCCGGCCTGCCGGCGGTGACCACCGGCGACGACGGCGCCGTCACCGGCGTGGACGTCACCGGGCTCACCAAGCCGTCGAAGCTGCGGGTGGTGACGCTGAACGAGGGCGACGGGCCGGCCATCGCCAAGGGGTCGACCATCATCGCCGACTACTACGCGACCGTGTGGGGCAAGAAGCAGCCGTTCGACAACACCTTCCCCACCGACCCCACGTCCTTCCAGATCGGCGCCGGCGGCCTGATCAAGGCCTGGGACCAGGGCCTGCTCGGGGTCAAGGCCGGCAGCCGGGTCATGCTCGTGGTCCCGCCCGACGTCGGGTACGGCGCCAAGGGCCAGCCCCCCGACATCCCCGGCGACGCCACCTTGGTCTTCGTCCTGGACGTGCTCGGCGTGGCTGCGCCGGCGGGCGGCTGACCGCGCCGCCCGGCCTGGCACGATGTGGGAGCCATGACTGCCCGCAAGAGCGAGCGCCTGCTCAACCTGCTGATCACGCTGCTGGTCTCCCGCACCTACGTGACCAAGGCGCGGCTTCGGCAGGTCATCGAGGACTACGGCCGGGGGTCCGACGAGGCCTTCGAGAAGATGTTCGAGCGGGACAAGGAGGACCTGCGCGCGCTCGGCGTCCCCATCGAGGTCGGCAGCCATGACCCGCTGTTCGACGACGACGCGGGCTACCGCGTGGTGCGCTCCGCGTTCGAGCTGCCGGAGGTCGCTCTGGAGGCCGACGAGGCGGCGGTGGTGGGGCTGGCCGCGCGGGTCTGGCAGCACGCCGGCCTGGCCGGGGCGACCTCCGACGCGCTGGTCAAGCTCAAGGCGGCCGGGGTCGAGGTGGACCGCCGGGCCCTCGACCTGGTGCAGCCGCAGATCGCCGCGGACGAGCCGTCCTTCGAGGCGTTCTGGGAGGCGGTGCTGGCCCGTCGCCCGGTCCGGTTCGACTACCGGCCCGGCACGGCCGCCGAGCCGGCCACCCGGCACCTGCAGCCGTGGGGGGTGGTGTCGTCACGAGGCCGCTGGTACGCCGTCGGCTTCGACACCGACCGCCGGGCGCCCCGGCTGTACCGGCTGTCCCGGGTGGTCGGGGAGGTCGCGCGCGACGGGCGGGACGGGTCGTTCACCGTGCCGGAGGACACCGACCTGCGCGCGCTGACCGCTGCGCTGGCCCCCGCGCCCGCCTCGCGTACGGCGACGCTCAGGGTGCGGGAAGGGGCCGCGTACGCCTTGCGCCGCCGCGCCGCGTCGTCGTGGGAGGCGCCCGGCGGCTGGACCGTCCTGGAGGTGCCGTTCGGCCGCGACGAGGCGTTGGCCGACGAGGTCCTGGGCCACGGGGCGGACGTGGTGGTGCTGGCGCCCGACGACCTGCGCGACCTGGTCGTCGCCCGGCTGCGAGCCACGGCGGGGGCCGACCGATGAGCGGCGCCCGGGCACAGGTGCACCGGCTGCTGGCCCTGGTTCCCTACCTCCAGGCCCGGCCCGAGGTGTCGGTCGCGGAGGCCGCCCGGGCCTTCGGGGTCACCCCCGCGACCATCCAGCGCGACCTCGGCGTCCTGCTGTTCTGCGGGTTGCCCGGTCTCGGCATGGGCGACCTGATCGACGTCGACTTCGACGCCCTAGAGGGCGAGGGCGTGATCCGACTGTCCAACGCCGACTACCTCACCCGGCCGCTGCGGCTGGACAGCGGGGAGGCCGCCGCGCTCATGGTGGCGCTGCGGGCGCTGCGGGAGGGGACCGGCGAGGAGGAGCGCGAGGTGGTCGACCGCGCGCTGGACAAGATCGCCGCCGCGGCCGGCGACGCCGCGGCGGCTGCCGCCCGGGTGGAGGTCCGGCTCCCGGACGGCGAGACCAGCGCGAGGGGCCTGCGCGCCGAGCTCGAGCGGGCGGTGCGCGAGAGGCGCCAGGTCAGGCTGCGCTACCACACCCCGGCGCGCGACGCGCTTACCGACCGCGTCGTCGACCCGGTGGCCGTGGCGGGCGCGCGTACGGGCGCCGGCGACCAGGTCTACCTCGACGCCTGGTGCCACCTCGCGCAGGGGCGGCGGCTGTTCCGGCTGGACCGGGTGGAGGTCGCCGAGGTGCTGGACTCCTCGGTCGAGCCGCACCCCGACCTCGCCCCACGCGACCTCGCGGCGGGCATCTTCGAGGCCGGAGAGGACGCCGTCGCGGCCGTCGTGGAGCTGGGGCCGCAGGCCAGGTGGGTCGCGGAGTACTACCCGGTCGACGAGGTGGTCGAGGACCGGCGTGCCGGGGTCACCCGGGTGCGCCTGCGGGCCGGCGACGAGCGCTGGCTGGTGCGGCTGATGCTGCGCCTGGGCGGCACCGCCCGCCTGGTCGAGCCGCCGGAGCTGGCCGAGCGGGTCCGGTCCGCGGCGGTCTCCGCGCTCGCCGGGTACGACGACGGCACCCGCGTAGGATGACCAGTGCCCCGGTCGCCAGGGACTGCCCTGGCCGGCGTGCGTGACGGGCGGCGCGGAGCGGACCAGGGTTGGTGGACGGGGTACCAGGCCGCACCGGCTGCCGAGGGCGGAGAGGAAGTGACCTGCCATGAGTGGCATCGGCCCACCCGAGATCATCCTGGTCCTGCTGGTCCTGGTGCTGCTGTTCGGCGCCAAGAAGCTGCCCGAGCTGGCCCGCGGCAGCGGCCGGGCCCTGCGCATCTTCAAGGCCGAGACCAAGGGCCTGCTCGACGACGAAGAGGACAAGCGGACGCCGGAGCAGCGGCAGGTCGACGCCCAGCACACGCTGGAGCCCCCCCCGACCGCCCCGCCGACCCCCCCGCCGGTCGCGCCGCCCACCGGCCAGCCCACCGGCCAGCCCACCGGCCAGCCCAGCACCCGCCCGACCGGCGAGCCGCCGGCCACGTGAGCCGGCGACGAGCCCCCCGGTGGGCCCCCGGGTGAGGCCCCGGTGAGCCCAAGGTGAGTGTCGCGGGCGTCCTCGGGCTGTTCCGCACCGCACCGCTCAACCCGGTCGACGCCGAGGGCCGGATGAGCCTGGCCGACCACCTCCGGGAGCTGCGCGCCCGCGTCCTGCGGTCCGTCGTAGTGCTCTGCGTCGGGTTCGTGGTGGCGCTGTTCTTCTACGACCAGCTGCTCGACCTGATCCTGGATCCCTACAACCAGGCCCGCGAGGCGCTCGGCCAGAAAGTCCAGTCGCAGGCGGTGGTGAAGGGCATCGGCGGGCCGCTGCTGCTGCAGCTCAAGCTCGCGGGGGTGGCGGCGGTGGTCGCCACCAGCCCGTACTGGCTCTACCAGATCTGGGCGTTCGTCGTGCCCGGCCTGCATCCGCACGAGCGGCGCTGGAGCCGGGTGTTCATGGCGGTCGCGGGACCGTTGTTCGTCGCCGGCGTCGCCACCGGGTACTACGTGCTGCCCAAGGGCATCGAGGTGCTCATCGGGTTCACCAACGCCGGCATGGAGAACCTGGTCGAGATCGGCGAGTACGTCAGCTTCTTCACCCGGATGCTGCTGGTGTTCGGGGTGTCGTACATGATCCCGCTCTTCGTGGTCATGCTCAGCCTCGCCGGCGTGGTCTCCGGCCGCTCGCTCGGGCGCTACCGGGCCTGGATCATCCTCGGGGTGTTCGTCTTCGCGGCCGTGGCCACGCCGTCGACGGACCCGTTCTCGATGCTGATGCTCGCCGCCCCGATGACCGTCCTGTTCCTGGTCTCCGAGCTCGTCGCCCGGCTGGTCGACCGCGGCCGGGGACGGCGCTCCTACGCCGGCCTGGCCGACGACGAGGCCTCGCCGCTGGACTACCGCCGCGACGACGACGTCGGCCCCTCCGGGCCGGCGGATCGGGACGACTGAGTGGCCGCGCCGGTGGTCGCGGCCGCCGACCCCTTCGACCTCCCGGACTGGCTCGGCACCCAGGACGTGACCTGGACCCTCACCAGCAGCCTGGCCGCCGGCCCGCGGGTCACCGGAGAGCTGCGCGGAGGCGCCGAGCGACTCGGGTGCGACCTGCTCGCCTGCGACGCGGCGTACCCCGAACCGGTCCTCGGCGACCCCTGGCGCCGCGACGCCCACCAGGCCTGGGTCTACGGCCAGGTACGCGCGCTGCGGGTCGACGGCCGGCTCACCCTGGCCGTCCCCGGCACCGGATTCACCGCGGACCTGGTCGTCGAGACCGTGGCCCGGCTGGCCAAGGCGGTCGGCGCGCCGGCGGACCGGTTCACCGTCGCCCTGCGGCTGTGATGGGAGCCCATCCCGACCGGCACCGGTGCCCGGGTCGGCGGGGTTGTGGCCGATAACGGCACGGAGGCCTGCTTGTGGCCGCAGACGACACCGACACGCCGAGGACAGGTGTCGCAATCGGCCACAATCCGGCGCAGGGCTAGCCGTCCTGCTGCACCAGGGCTGCTTCGAGGGCGGCCAGCCCGCGGGAGGAGTGGCTCTTGACCGTGCCCTCGCTGATCTGGAGCTCCTCGGCGGTCTCGGCCACCGACAGGCCCAGCCAGTGCCGCAGCACGACCGTCTTGCGCTGCATCTCCGGCAGGCTCTGCAGCGCGGCGAACAGGGCCGAGCGCTCCTCGACGGGCAGCGTCTCGCGGGTCGGCAGGTCGTGGCCGTCGAGGCCGGGCCGCTCGCGACGCCACGGCCGGCGGTGCTCGTCCACGTGGGCGCGGACCAGGATCCGGCGCACGTAGGCCTCCTCGCGGCCGCGCCGCTGCAGCCGCGGCCAGGCGACGTAGAGCTTGACCAGGGCGGTCTGCAGCAGGTCGTCGGCCTGGTGCCAGTCGCCGCAGACGGCGTAGGCGATCCGGCGCAGATGGGTCTGCCGGGCCAGGACGAACTCGCAGTACGACTCGTCCCGGTCGGCGCGGCTCACCGGGAGATGCCGTCGACGTAGTGCTGGCGGGCCCAGACCAGGAACTCCGCGACCGTGGTCGCGTCGCCGGCCACGGAGCCGGCGGTCGGCAGGTACCTGGCCGGCTCGCCGGGCCCCTGCACCGCCAGCACGAACCAAGTCGCGCCGCGCCAGGTCACCTCGGCGACCGCGACCCGCTCGGCCGGGTCCGCGAAGCCGGGGGGCATGCCCGGGTCCGCGCGCTGGTCGACCACCTCGACGCCGTCCTCGGCCGCCTCGAGGGCGCCGTCGCCACCGAAGGCGACCAGTGCCAGCGCCGGCTCGCCGTCGTAGGCGGCCACCTGGTCGGCCAGCCAGAGGTCGAAGGAGGGTAGGTTCTGCCGGGCCGTCTCCGTCGTCCCGACGGCGAGGTCGGACACGCGGGGGTCGTAGGACCACAGCTGCCACTGGCGGGTCCGGCCGTCGTCGACCACCAGCCCCAGCGACGCCGCCGGTGGCCGCAGGCCCAGCGGGTTCTCGACGCGCTCCACCACGCGGACGCCGTCCGCCAGCTCGAGCCCGCCCGGGCCCCAGCGGGCCAGCTCGCCAGGCAGCAGTCCCTGGCCGGTCGAGGTCGAGCCGGGCTTCCCCTGGTCGTCGGAGCCGGCCGGCGCCGGGACCGCGGTAGCCACCCCCGGGCTCTCCCCGGCACCGTCACCACCCGCCGTCGCGGCGTACCCGACCCCGAGCAGGGCCACCACCGCGAGCCCGGTCACCGCCTGGCCGCCCCGGCGGCGACGCCTGGCCCGCCGCCCGGCCTCCAGTCGCGCCGACACCGGCCGGTGCGCGGGTCCCGCGCCGAACGACCGGTCGAGCTCCTCCGTCAGGTCCAGGTCCATGTCGGTCGCGTCCCTCCGCCCGTGGTTCCCCGTCACCTTCGTCAACGGGGCCGACCGCCGATCGGTTGTCACGCCAGCGCGGCGGGTCACCCCGCCGCACCCGTCGGCGCGGCGCCGCGCGGCCCGCCGCCCGGCGGGGGTCCGGCCAGCCTAGGCTGGCGCCGTGGCCAGGGACGTCGCGCTCCTCACCAACCCGGCGGCGGGGCGAGGGCGAGGTTCGCGGACGGCGGCGATCGTGGTGCCGCGGCTGCGCGAGGCCGGCTTTCACGTGCGCAGCCTCGAGGGCCGCGACGCGGACGAGGCCGCCGGCCTGGCCCGCCGTACCGTCGCGGACGGCGTCGAGGCCCTCGTCGTCGTGGGCGGCGACGGGCTGGTCCACCTCGCGGTGCAGGCGTTGGCGGGCACCGACGTCGCCTTGGGCATCGTCCCGGCGGGCACCGGCAACGACGCGGCCCGGATGCTCGGCATCCCCCGGGGCGACCCGCAGCTGGCCGCGGACGTCGTGGTGGCCTCCCACGTGCGCACCGTCGACCTCGGCAGGGCCGGTGACACCTACTTCGTCAACGTGCTGTCCACCGGCTTCGACGCCGTGGTCAGCGAGCGAGCGCTGCGGATGCGGTGGCCCGGGGGCCAAGCCAGGTACGCCGCCGCAACCCTGGCCGAGCTGCGGGTGTTCCGGCCGCTGGACTACGCCCTCGACCTCGACGGCCGGTCCCTGGAGCGCCAGGCGATGCTGGTCGCCGTCGGCAACGGCCCCACCTTCGGCGGAGGGCTGCGGATCACCGACGGTGCCGAGCTCGACGACGGGCTGCTCGACGTGGTGGTGATCAACGCGATGAGCAAGCGCGAGCTCGTCCGCACCTACCCGAGGCTCTACCGCGGCACCCACGTCCGGCATCCCGCTTACGAGCACCACCGGGTCCGGTCGCTGACCATCGGCTCCCCGGGGGTGGTCGCGTACGCCGACGGCGAGCGGGTGGGACCGCTGCCGCTGACCGCACGCTGCGCGCCGGGGGCGCTGCGGGTCCTCGCGCCCCCGCCGGACCGGCCGTGAGCGGTCCCGCCGAGCGCTACGCGCGGTTCATGGCCGACCGAGCCAGCCCGGTGCTCGCCGACTTCACGGCGCTCTACGACTTCCCGCTCGACGACTTCCAGCTCCGCGCCTGTCGCGAGCTCGAGGCCGGCCGCGGCGTGCTGGTGGCCGCGCCGACCGGGTCGGGGAAGACGCTGGTCGGCGAGTTCGCCGTACACCTGGCCCGCCAGCAGGGCCGCAAGTGCTTCTACACCACGCCGATCAAGGCGCTGTCGAACCAGAAGTACGCCGACCTGGTCGCCCGCTACGGTCCCGACGACGTCGGGCTGCTCACCGGTGACAACAGCGTCAACGGCGAGGCCCCCGTGGTGGTGATGACCACCGAGGTGCTGCGCAACATGCTCTACGCGGGCTCGTCGACCCTGGCCGGGCTCGGGTACGTGGTGATGGACGAGGTGCACTACCTCGCCGACCGGATGCGCGGCGCGGTCTGGGAGGAGGTGATCATCCACCTGCCCGACTCGGTGTCGGTGGTGTCGCTGTCGGCCACGGTGTCCAACGCCGAGGAGTTCGGCGAGTGGCTGTCGACCGTCCGCGGCGAGACCGCGACCATCGTGGAGGAGCGCCGGCCGGTGCCGCTCTACCAGCACGTCATGGTGGGCCGCCGGCTCTACGACCTGTTCGCCGACGAGGACGGCGCCGGTCCGTCGGCGGGGGGAGTGGCGGGCCCGGTGGCGTCCGGGGCCCGGGTCAACCCCGAGCTGCTCCGGGTCGCGCGCGAGGACTGGCGGGTCCGGCGTGACCCGCGCCGCGGTCGTGGCGCGCCACGCGGACCTGCGGGAGGGCAGCGACGAGGCCAGCGCGCCGGCCGGCCGTGGCTGCCCAGCCGGGTCGACGTGCTGGACCGGCTGGACCGCGACGCCCTGCTGCCCGCGATCTACTTCATCTTCAGCCGGGCCGGCTGCGATGCCGCGGTCACCCAGTGCCTCGCGGCGAACCTCCGGTTGACCACCCCCGACGAGCGGGAGGAGATCTTCACCTTCGTCGAGCAGCGGTGCGCCGGCATCCCGGACGCCGACCTCCACGTGCTGGGCTACCACGACTTCCTGGACGGTCTCACCCGCGGCGTCGCCGCCCACCACGCGGGCATGCTGCCCACCTTCAAGCACTGCGTCGAGGACCTCTTCGCGGCCGGCCGCTGCCGGGTCGTGTTCGCCACCGAGACCCTGGCGCTGGGCATCAACATGCCGGCCCGGTCGGTGGTGATCGAGAAACTGGTGAAGTGGAACGGCGAGTCCCACGCCGACATCACGCCCGGCGAGTACACCCAGCTCACCGGCCGCGCAGGCCGTCGCGGCATCGACGTCGAGGGCCACGGCGTGGTGCTCTGGTCGGAGGGGATGGACCCCAAGGCCGTGGCCGGCCTGGCCTCCACCAGGACCTACCCGCTGCGGTCCAGCTTCCGCCCGTCGTACAACATGGCCGTGAACCTGGTGCACCAGGTCGGCCGGCCCACCGCGCGGGAGCTGCTGGAGTCCTCGTTCGCGCAGTTCCAGGCCGACGCGGCAGTCGTCGGCCTGGCCCGCCAGCTGCGCCGAGCGGCGGAGGCGCTGGAGGGGTACTCCGAGGCGGCGACCTGCGACCGCGGCGACTTCATGGAGTACGCCGAGCTGCGCCGGCGCCTCGGGGAGACCGAGGCGGCGACCGCCCGGGCGCGCCGGGCCGACCGTCGCGACGAGGTGGTCGCCTCGCTGGAGGCGTTGTCGCCGGGGGACGTGATCGAGGTGCCCGCGGGGCGCTACGCGGGCATGGCCGTCGTGCTCGACCCGGGCACGCGGTCCGACCGCGACGACCCGCGCCCGTTCGTGCTGACCGAGGACCGGCACGCCCGCCGGCTCTCCGTGGTCGACTTCACCCGGCCGGTCCGGGCGCTGACCCGCGTGCGGGTGCCGCGGAGCTTCAACCCGCGCAACCCCCAGTCCCGGCGCGACCTGGCCAGCACGCTGCGCACCAGGACCCGCGACCTGCCGTCCGGCGGCGGCCGCCGGAGTGCTGGACGCGGAGCTGGACGCGGCGGCCTGCTCGATGAGGGCGAGCGGGAGATCGCCCGGCTCCGGGCGGACCTGCGCGCGCACCCGTGCCACCGCTGCCCGGACCGCGAGGACCATGCCCGCTGGGCCGAGCGGCACCACCGGCTGTCCCGGGAGGCCCAGTCCCTGCGCCGCCGGATCGAGCAGCGCACGAACACCATCGCCCGGCAGTTCGACCGGGTCTGCGAGGTGCTCACGGCGCTGGGCTACCTGGCCGACGACCGGGTCTCGCCGGCCGGCCGGGTGCTGATGGGCCTCTACACCGAGATGGACCTGGTCGCCGCCGAGGCCCTGCGCACCGGCCTCTGGGAGGACCTCACGCCGACCGAGCTGGCGGCGGCGCTGTCCGCACTGGTGTTCGAGGCGCGCCGCCCCGACGACGCCGGCGCTCCGCGGCTGCCGGTCGGCCGGGTCCGGGACGTGCTGGCCCGGATGGTCTCGTTGTGGGCGGACCTGGACCGGCTCGAGCGCGACCACCACCTGTCCTTCCTACGGGAGCCCGACCTCGGCTTCGCCTGGGCCGCGCACCAGTGGGCGGAGGGCGCCTCCCTCGACGACGTCCTGGCCGCCACCGACCTCGCCGCCGGCGACTTCGTCCGCTGGACCAAGCAGGTGCTCGACCTCGCCGACCAGGTCGCCGACGTCGCCGGGGACGGTCCCCTCCGCTCCACCGCCCGGACCACCTCCGCCGCCCTGCGCCGCGGCGTCGTGGCCTACTCCTCGCTCACCGACTGACCGACACCCCACCCACCACCCGCACCCCCAACTGGGCCTTCCGCCGAGCCGTCAATGTTGGTGGGTCGAGCCGTCAATGTTGGTCGGCCGAGCCGTTGATGTTGGCCGACCTCCCAGGACTGACGGCTCGGCCCGCCACGGTTGACGGCTCGACCCCGCACGGTTGACGGCTCGGCCCGCAAAGATTGACGGGTCGGCGCACCAACATTGACGGCTCAACACAGTGCGAGTGGGGGGTCAGGGGATCGGGCGGTTCTCGTAGGGGGTGGAGAGGACGATCGTCGTGTGGGTCGAGACGTTGGCGGCGGCGCGGATGCGGGCCAGGAGGTCCTCGAGGTCGGCGGGGGTTCCGACCCGGATCTTCAAGACGTAGGAGGCCTCGCCGGCGACCGACCAGCACGACTCGATCTCGGGCAGGGCGCGCAGGCGCTCGGGGGAGTCGTCGGGCTGTGAGGGGTCGATGGGCCGGATGGAGATGAACGCGGTGAGCGGGCGGCCGGTCCTGGTGTGGTCGACGACCGCGGCGTACCCGGTGATCAGCCCGCGCGTCTCGAGGCGCTTGACCCGCTGGTGCACCGCCGAGGTGGACAACCCGGTCGCCCGGCCGAGGTCGGTGAACGACATCCGGCCGTCCTGGGCCAGCAGCGCCAGGATCCGGCGGTCCAGGTCCTCCACAGCGGTCAGGGTAACGGGTGGGCCGGCCGGCGGATGGCAGACTCGGGCGGCGTGACCCAACGCCGGCTGATGCTGCTCGACACCGCGTCGCTGTACTTCCGCGCCTTCTACGGGGTGCCGGACTCGGTGCGCGCGCCGGACGGGACGCCGGTCAACGCGGTGCGCGGGCTGCTGGAGTTCGTCACCCGGCTGGTGAGCGACTACCGCCCCACGCACCTGGCCTGCTGCTGGGACGAGGACTGGCGTCCGCAGTGGCGGGTGGACCTGCTCTCGTCGTACAAGGCGCACCGGGTCGAGTACGTCGTCACGGGTGGGCCGGACGTCGAGCAGGTGCCGGACCCGCTGGAGGCGCAGGTCCCGGTGATGGTGGACGTCCTGGCGGCGTTCGGGCTGGCCCGGGTCGGGGCGCCCGGCTACGAGGCCGACGACGTCATCGGCACGCTGGCCACCCGCGCCGGCATGCCGGTCGACGTGGTGACCGGGGACCGGGACCTGTTCCAGCTCGTCGACGACGACGCCGAGGTCCGGGTCCTCTACATCGCCCGGGGGGTGGGTCGCCACGAGCGGGTGACCAACGCGGTGGTGCGCGAGAAGTACGGGATCGACGGGCGCCAGTACGCCGACTTCGCGGTGCTGCGCGGCGACCCCTCCGACGGCCTGCCCGGGGTGCCCGGCGTGGGGGAGAAGACCGCGGCGACGCTGCTGCAGCGGTTCGGGGACCTGCCCGGCCTGGTCTCCGCCGCCGAGGACCCGGCATCGGACCTGGCACCCGGGCCGCGGCGCCGCATCCGCGAGGCGGCGGCCTACCTGGAGGCCGCGCGGCCGGTCGTGGCGGTGGTCCGCGACCTCGACCTGGGCGGGCCCGACCTCACGCTCCCGCGGACCCCGGCGGACCCCGACCGGCTGGTCGAGCTCTGCGCCCGGTGGGGGCTGGACTCGCCCGCCGCCCGCCTGGTGAACGCGCTCAGCGAGCGCTGACCGGGAGGCCGGGGCTCAGCGGGCGTCGGCCAGGCTGAGCAGCCGGCTGGCCCGCGCGCGTGCCTCCGCCTCCGCGAGGTCGGTGCTCGCGTGCTCGCGCCACCACGCCTGGCCGTCGGACGGCAGGGTGTGGATGGGGTCGAAGTAGGGGTAGGTGCGCTGCAGCGCGTCGGGGTCGTCGGCCTCGAGCGAGGTGCGGTAGCTCTTGGTCCAGTACGAGATGCCGAGCGTCCGGTCGTAGTCGGCGAGCTGGTGCACCCACCGCTTGCCGACGAACGGCACGTCGCACACGATCCGCGGCGTCGCGAAGCCGGGCAGGTAGCCCATGATGTGGTGCTGCAGCCGCTGGGCGTCGGCGACCGAGACCCGCCAGTGCTCGCTGAACGGGATCATGTCGCAGAGGTAGAAGTAGTACGGGATGACCTGCGCGCCGTCGAGCAGCGCGAAGCACAGGTCCAGCAGCGCGTCGGGGTCGGCGTTCACCCCGTCGAGGAGCACGCCCTGGTTGCGCACGTCGCGCACCCCGGCGTCCAACATCGCCCTGGCCGCCCGGGCCACCAGCGGCGTCACCGACGCCGCGTGGTTGACGTGGGTGTGGATCGCCAGCGACACCCCGCGCTCGCGGGCGGTGCGCGCCACCCGCTCGACGCCGGCGACGACCTCGTCCTGCAGCCAGTGCTGCGGGAGGCCCATCAGCGCCTTGGTCGCCAGCCGGATGTCGCGGATGTTGTCGATCTCCAGCAGCCGGGTGAGGAAGTCCTCGAGCCGGGGCCAGGGCAGGTTGGCCACGTCGCCGCCGGAGACCACGACGTCGCGCACGCTCGGGGTCCGGCGCAGGTAGGCGATCATCGCGTCGTGCCGGTCGACCGGCTTGAGGTCGAACCGCAGCTTGTCCACGACCGGGGTGGAGTTGCCGACCAGGTCCATGCGGGTGCAGTGGCCGCAGTACTGCGGGCAGGTGGACAGCAGCTCGGCGAGCACCTTCGTGGGGTAGCGGTGGGTGAGCCCCTCGGCCACCCACATGTCGTGCTCGTGCAGCGAGTCGCGGCTGGCGTGCGGGTGCGACGGCCAGTCGGTACGCCGGTCGGACAGCACCGGCAGCATGTAGCGGCGGACCGGGTCGGCCGAGAACGCCTCGGTCAGCGACCCCGGGCCTCGCGGCGTCTCGCGCGGCATCATCGTGTTGAGCATCTGCGGCGGCAGCAGCATCGACATGGTGGCGCGGGTCTGCTGGTCGGCGGCCAGGTCGTCGTACGCCGCCTCGTCGACCAGGTCTCCGAGCACCCCGCGGAGCTGGCGCAGGCTCTTGACGCAGTGCGCGCGCTGCCACTGCGCGGACTCCCACTCCGCGCGGCCGACGTCGCGCCAGCCGGGGAAGCGCGTCCAGTCGGGCTCGGCCAGCTCCGGACGCCGGTAGGCGTATGGCTGGCCGGTGGCCATGCTGAGCGCGGTGGCGATGGTCATGCGCGGGGCTCCCGTCGTTTCGGTTGTGCCGGTGCGGCGGTCATGCCAGGGTAGATGGACATCATCCGGCGAGTCCACTCACTCGCCGAAGGACTTGCGGTCACGAGACGATAACGGAGGACAACTGCCGATGGGCCTCCCGCCCAGCGACCCGACCGGTCGGCACCGGGTCATCGATCCGGAGGGGGTGCTGCCGCAGGCCGCCGACCGGCTGGACACCCGCCGGCAGCTCTGGCCGGACGAGACCCTGCTCCGGGTGGAGCGGCTGAACCTGGACGCCGCGTCGTACCGGCAGCTGGCCGGCCGGCACACCACCCTCGACGGCCGGGTGGACGGCGAGGCGCTGCGCGAGGAGGTCCTCTCCATCGTCGCGCGTCGGGGCAAGATGCAGAACCCGGTCACCGGCTCGGGCGGGATGCTGCTCGGCACCGTCGAGGAGGCCGGCCCGGCGTCGTCGCTGGGCCTGCGGCCGGGCGACCGGGTCGCCACCCTGGTCTCGCTGACGGTGACCCCGCTCGTGGTGACCGACGGGCTGGCCCGCTGGGACGGCCGGTCGGAACAGGTGCCCGCCGACGGCTACGCGGTGCTGTTCGGCCGCTCCGTCGCAGCACGGCTACCCGGCGACCTGCCCGACGCGCTGTCCCTCGCGGTGCTCGACGTCTGCGGCGCGCCGGCGCTCACCGCGCGCGTCGTCCAGGGGTACGCCGACCCCGCGGTGGTGGTCCTCGGCGCCGGGAAGTCCGGGTCGCTGGCCCTGGCGGCCGCCCGCCGGGCCGGCGCGAAGGCGACCGCCGGGGTCGTCCCGACCGAGGAGGAGGCCGCGTGCCTGCGCGCGGCCGGCCTGGCCGACCACGTGCTGGTCGCCGACGCGCGGGACGCCCTGGCGTTGCGGGACGCGGTCCTCGCCGGTCTCGGCCGCACCGCCGACGTGACCGTCGTCTGCGTGGACGTGCCCGGGTGCGAGGGCGGCGCCGTGCTGGCGACCGCTGACGGCGGCACCGTCGTGTTCTTCTCCATGGCCACCTCGTTCTCCGCCGCGGCGCTGAGCGCCGAGGGCCTCGCCGCGGACGTGACGATGCTGGTCGGGAACGGCTACGTCCCCGGCCATGCCGACTACGCGCTCTCGCTGGTGCGGGAGGTCCCCGGGGTCCGGGCGCTGCTCGAGGAGCGGGTGCATGGCTGACTCGCCACGACGCGGGCGAGGAGTCTCGGCCCGGGTGCCGGTGGTTGGCTTCGTGACGCTCGCAAGCTCGCTCCTCAGCCCCAGTCGAGACGGGCTCGCAGGCTCGCCCTCCTCAACCACCGTGGGGAGAATGAGGCCGTGACGCGGATCCTGATGCGGGGCGGCTACGTGCACACCCCGGCCGACCCGCACGCCACCGCGCTGGCCATCGCCGACGGCGAGGTCGTCTGGACCGGCGACGACGACGCGTCCGCGCACTTCGCCGACGACGCCGACCGGGTGGTCGAGCTCGAGGGCCGGCTGGTGACGCCGGCGTTCGTGGACGCGCACGCCCACCTGGCCCAGGCCGGGCTCGCCGCCTCGAGCTGCGACCTGACCGGGGCCGCCACGGCGGCCCAGGCGCTGGACCTGCTGGCGGCGCACGCCGCGGGGGCCTGGGCGCCGGTCGTGCGCGGCCACGGATGGGACGAGTCCGCGTGGCCGGAGGGCCGCCCCTTCACCGGGGAGGAGCTGGCCCGGGCGGTCGGGGACCGTCCCGCCTACGTGACCCGCGTGGACATGCACTCCGCGGTGGTCACCGGGATCGCCGGGCGGCAGGGCCGGGTGGAGCGCGACGAGCACCACGACGTCCGGGCGGCGCTAGCCGAGATGGTCTCGGCGGGGGACCGGGCGGACGCGATCCGCGCCGCACTCGACCAGGCTGCGGCCATGGGCATCGGGATGGTCCACGAGCTGGGCGCCCCGCACATCTCCCCGGCCTCGGACCTCGACGTCCTGGCCGGGCTGGGCACGGAGGGCGGGTACCCCGAGACGGTGCGGTACTGGGGCGACCTGGACGCCGACCTCGCGGCCGCCCTCGGCTGCGCGGGCGCGGCAGGGGACCTGTGCGTGGACGGCGCCATCGGCTCCCGGACGGCCGCGCTGCACACGCCGTACGCCGACGACGCCGGCACCAGCGGCTACCTGTACCTCACCGCCGACCAGGTCGCCGAGCACGTCGTCGCCTGCACCGCCGCCGGCCTGCAGGCCGGCTTCCACGCCATCGGCGAGCGGGCCGTGGCGGAGACCGTGGCCGGCTTCGCCCAGGCGGCCGAGCGGCTGGGCGGCCCGGCCGTGGTGCGCGGCAGGCACCGCCTGGAGCATCTGGAGATGGTGACGCCCGCCCAGCTGGCCACGCTCGGCCGGCTCGGCGTCACCGCCAGCGTGCAGCCGGCCTTCGACCGGCTCTGGGGCGGACCCGGCGGCCTGTACCAGCGCCGGCTGGGGGAGCGGGCCGCGGCCATGAACCCGTTCGCCTCGATGAACCGCGCCGGCATGCCGCTGGCCTTCGGCTCCGACGTCCCGGTCACCCCGTTCGACCCGTGGGGGGCCGTGCGGGCCGCGGCGTTCCACCACCGGGAGGACGAGCGGACCACGGTGCGAGCGGCGTTCAACGCCCACACCCGCGGCGGCTGGCGGGCCGCCCGGATGGACGAGGGAGGAGTCGTCGCCGTGGGCGCCCCGGCCAGCCTCGCGGTCTGGGACGTGACCGGGGAGCTGCGGGTGCAGACCCCGGACCAGCGGGTCGCGGCCTGGTCCACCGACCCGCGCGCCGGCGTGCCGCAGCTGCCCGACCTGGCCCCGGGCTCCGACCTGCCGCGGTGCGCGGTCACCCTCGTCCGCGGGCGCGTGGTCCACGACCCCGAAGGGCTGGCGTCGTGACCGGCAAGCTCGAGCTCGACCCGGTCACCGTCCGCAAGGCCCGGTCGCTGGCCCGCCAGGCGGCCCGGCCGATCGTCCGGCTGGCCAAGGAGCACACCACGGTCTCGGTGGAGCGGGCCACGCTCCGGCTGGCCGGCCTGACCGGCGCCGACCCCGACGGCACCCCGTGGGTCAACCGGCTACTGGACGCCGTGCGCGCCGACGTGGGCCTCGAGCACGGCGTCTGCCTGCCGGTGTGGGACGCGCTGGCCCGGGGCGAGGCCGAGGACCTGGCCGCCCTGGCGCAGAAGGCGTCCGCGGGCTCGGTCGGGTTCCGGCTGCCCGAGGGCCGCGCCGCCACCCGGGCCGGCGCCGCGTCCCGTCGCCAGGTCGGCGCCGGGCTGCGCCGCGTCGACCGCCGGCGCCAGGAGCGGGAGCGGCTGGTGCGCCGCCTCGGCGACCCGCCGCGGACGCCGTGGATCTACCTGATCGTCGCCACGGGCGACATCTACGAGGACATCCCCCAGGCCCAGGCCGCCGCCCGCGCCGGCGCGGACGTGATCGCGGTGATCCGCTCCACCGGCCAGTCCCTGCTGGACTTCGTGCCCGACGGGGCCACCCGCGAGGGCTTCGCCGGCACCTACGCGACCCAGGAGAACTTCCGGCTGATGCGGGCGGCGCTCGACCAGACCAGCCGCGAGGTCGGCCGCTACGTCCGCCTGACCAACTACGCCTCGGGGCTGTGCATGCCCGAGATCGCCACGCTGGCCGGGCTGGAGCGGCTGGACATGATGCTCAACGACTCGATGTACGGCATCTTGTTCCGCGACATCAACCCGGTCCGCACCTTCGTCGACCAGCGGTTCAGCCGGCAGGTCCATGCCCGGGCCGGGATCGTCATCAACACCGGCGAGGACAACTACCTGACCACGGCGGACGCCGTCGAGGCGGCGCACACGGTGACGGTCAGCCAGCTGCTCAACGAACGGTTCGCGAAGGAGGCCGGGCTGGCGGACTGGCAGCTGGGCCTCGGCCACGCCTTCGAGATCGACCCCGAGCTGCCGGAGTCGTTCCGGCTGGAGCTGGCCCACGCCCTGCTCGCCCGGGAGCTGTTCCCCAAGGCGCCGCTGAAGTGGATGCCGCCGACCCGGCACATGACCGGCGACGTGTTCCGCGGCTACCTGCTCGACGCCTTCTTCAACCTCGCCGGGGTGCTGACCGGCCAGGGCATCCTGCTGGTCGGCATGATGACCGAGGCCGTGGTCACGCCGTGGCTCTCCGACCGCGACCTGGCCCTGCGGAACGTCCGCTACGTCATGGACGCCGCCGGTGGCCTGGCCGAGGACTTCCACCCGGCGCACGACGGCTTCGTCGCCCAGCGGGCCCATCGGGTGCTCGCGGAGGCGGTGGAGCTGCTGGAGCGGATCGTCGGGCACGAGCGGGGTCTGCTCGACGCGCTGGCCGACGGCACCTTCGGGCTGATGCGCCGGCCGCCGGACGGCGGCCGCGGCCTCGACGGGGTGGCCCGCCTGGCCCCCGGCTACCACAACCCCGCCCGCGACCTGCTGGAGGAGGGGCGACGCTCGTCGGCTCCTCGCCACCACAGCCGGCTTCCGGCACCGCGCCGATCTGGACGAAAGGCAGGAACATGACCCTGCTGCGCCCGTACGGCGACACCACCGGCGACGGGATGGTGCAGGTGTCGTTCACCTTGCCCATGGCGCACTCCAAGCGGGCCGAGGGAGCGGCGGCCCAGCTGGCGGCGAAGATGGGCCTGGACCCTGCCCTGGTCGTGCACGCCAGGCCGATCGGCCCCGAGCACACCTTCTTCGTCGTGTACGGCGCGGTGACCCACCTGGTGGACACCGACCGGGTCCAGGTCGTGGAGCGCGACTACCCGCTGCTCACCCCCAAGGAGGCCAACCTGGCCATCCGCACGGGCCTGCGGCGACGGCTGGTGGTCCTCGGCGCCTGCATCGGCACCGACGCGCACACGGTCGGCATCGACGCGATCCTCAACGTCAAGGGCTTCGCCGGGGAGAAGGGCCTGGAGTACTACCGGGAGCTGCGGGTGGTGAACCTCGGCGCGCAGGTCTCCGTGCCGGACCTGGTCGCCAGGGCGCAGGCCGAGCGCGCCGACGCCGTCCTGGTCTCCCAGGTGGTCACCCAGCGCGACGCCCACCTGCTCAACACCGAGGAGATGTCCGCGGCGTTCCGCGAGGCCTACCCCTCCGACCGCCGCCCGCTGCTGGTGGTCGGCGGGCCCCGGTTCACCGAGACGATGGCGGCGCAGCTGGGCGTGGACCGGGTGTTCGCCCGTGGCACCACACCGGCGGAGGTGGCCTCCTACCTGGTCCACGCGCTGGTCGCCCGACGCGGCGAACGGCCCCGCGAGCCGCAGCCGAACCGCACCGGGGGAGCCTGACATGACCGACGATCCCAGGGTGGGGCTGACCGTCACCCACCGCCGCTACGTCCCCTACTCCCACGCCCACTACGCCGGGAACCTGGTGGACGGCGCGTACTCGCTGGCGCTGTTCGGCGACGTGGCCACGGAGGTGTGCATGCGCACCGACGGCGACGAGGGGCTGTTCGCGTCGTACGCCGACGTCCAGTTCCTCGCCCCGGTCCGCGCCGGCGACGTCGTGGAGGTGACCGCCACCGTGGTCCGGGTCGGCACCCGCTCGCGCACCCTGGAGCTCCGGGCCGTGGTGGTCGGCCGCGGCCGGCCGGAGGAGTCCGCCTCGGCCGCGGCGATCCTGGAGGAGCCGGTCGTCGCGACGACGGCCACGGGCACCGTCGTGGTCCCGGCCGTTTAGCGCACGGCGCGGCGTGTCGCCAGCCGACACGCCGACGGCAGCGAAAAACCTCGTAACCGTCCTGTTACCACGACCCCGGCGCTGACCTGCGACTTTCCCCCCACGATGGGAGAAACCCCAGGTCAGCCGGGCGTTGACACCGGTCCGGCCGCTTCGGCAGTGTACCCCGCGTCCACCGAGCAGGCCGAAGTTGGGCACCACCGGTGACGGACAGCGCGCTACCCGGGCGGGCACCACGCACCAGGGTCGCGCGGGCCCGGCCGGCGGGGCACATCCACGGGGTGGGAACACGGAGGAACCAGGACCCAGTAGACAACGACGAGCGACCCGCGCAGCCAGCCGGGGTGCCGTCGGTCCGAAGGGTTCGGACTCCTCCGTGGCCTGCGAGCGAGGTGCCGCAGGGTAGGTTTGGTGCCGCGCGGCGGTCCGCCGCGCGGTCACCCCTCGATCCCTGAGGAGCCGCTTGAGCCGCACCGGCCGTCCCCTTCCTGGTCTCGTGGGGCGCGCGCTCGCCGCGGCGGCGGCAGGAGCCGGCCTGGGCCTGGCCTTCCCGCCGCATGACCTGGTCTGGCTGCTGCCGGTGGCGGTGGCCACGCTCAGCCTGGTGACCCTGCGGCAGCGGGCCGGTGGGGGGTTCCTGCTCGGCACGGCCTTCGGCACCGCCTTCATGCTCGTGCTGCTGCCCTGGCTGCAGGTGATCGGCGCGGACGCCTGGGTCGGCCTGGCGCTGGTCGAGGGCCTGTTCTACGGCCTGCTCGGCAGCTGCCTGGCGGTCACCTCACGGCTCCCGCTGTGGCCGGTGTGGGCCGCGGCGCTCTGGGCCGCCACCGAGCTGCTCCGGGGCCTGCTGCCATGGGGAGGCTTCCCCTGGGGGCGGCTGGCCTTCGCCGTCGTGGACACCCCCGCCCAGGGGTGGATCGGATGGGTGGGGGCGGCCGGCACTACCGCGGTCGTCGCGCTCACCGGCGCGACCCTGGCCTGGGCGCTCACCCGGTGGCGTCGGCCAGCGCGCGCGGTCGGAGGCCTCGTGGTCGCAGCGTCCGTCGCGGCGCTGCCGCTGCTGCTGCCGGCACCCGCCGGCACCCTCGACGACGCGGGGGCGGTCCGGGTGGCCGCGGTCCAGGGAGACGTCCCCGGGGAGGGGATGGACGCGTTCTCCGAGCGGCGGGCGGTCCTGCGCAACCACGTCGCCGCCACCCGCGACCTCGCGGGACGCGTCGCCGCGGGCACGGCGCCGCGGCCGGACCTGGTGCTGTGGCCGGAGAACTCCACCGACATCGACCCGTTCGAGGACCCCAGCGCGCGGGTCGCGATCCAGGGCGCCGTCGACGCGGTGGACGTCCCCGTCCTGGTGGGCGCCATGGTCGGCGGACCCGGGCCGCGCGAGGTGCGCAACCAGGGGATCGTCTGGCTGCCCCGCGCCGGCCCCGCGGCGGCATACTCCAAGCGACACCCGGTGCCGTTCGGCGAGTACATCCCGCTGCGCAACCAGCTGGCCGGCTGGTTCGAGCGCCTGGACATGATCCCGCGCGACATGGTGCCCGGAGCCCGCCCCGGCCTGCTCGACGTCGACGGCACCCGCCTGGGCGACCTGATCTGCTTCGAGGTCGCCTACGACCGGGAGGTCCGCGACCTGGCCGACGGCGGCGCCGAGATGCTGGTGGTGCAGACCAACAACGCCACGTACATGGGCACCGGACAGGTCGAGCAGCAGTTCGCGATCGCCCGCCTGCGCGCCCTGGAGACCGGCCGCTGGGTGGTCGTGGCGGCCACGAACGGCGTGTCCGGGATCGTCGCCCCGACCGGGGAGGTCGCCGAGCGGGCCCCGGTGCGGGAGCAGGTGGTGCTCGAGCGGCGGGTGCCGCTGGCCGGCGGGCGCACCCCCGGGGTCCGGTTCGGACGCGCGGTCGACCTGGGCCTGGCCGCGGTGGCCGTCGCCGCGGTCGCCGCCGGGGTCGTCGGCGGGGTCGGCCGGGGGCGTCGGCGGCCCGCGCCGCTGACCGCTCCGGCGGACGCCGTGCCCCGGCCCGCCCAGCCCTCCCGGACGCCTCGGTGACCCCCTCGCCCGGCCCGGCGGACGGGCCGGGCCGGGTGGTCATGGTGGTCCCGACCTACAACGAGGTGGACAACCTGGCCTGGGTGGTGGGCCGGCTCCGCGCCGCGGCCCCCCAGATCGACGTCCTGGTCGTCGACGACGCCTCACCCGACGGCACCGGAGCGGCCGCGGACGCGCTGGCGGCGGCCGACCCGCAGGTCTCGGTGCTGCACCGCACCGCGAAACGGGGCCTCGGGGCGGCGTACCTGCACGGCTTCGAGGTCGCCCTGGCCGAGGGCTACGACGTCGTCGGGGAGATGGACGCCGACGGGTCGCACCAGCCCGAGCAGCTGCCGGACCTGCTGGCCGCCCTCGCGCACGCCGACCTGGTGATCGGGGCGCGCTGGGTGCCGGGCGGGTCGGTGGTGAACTGGAGCCTGGGCCGGCGGCTGCTGTCGAGGGGCGGCAACCGCTACGCCCGGCTGCTGCTGGGCGTGCCGGTCCACGACGTGACCGCCGGGTACCGGCTGTTCCGGCGCAGCACCCTCGAGCGCATCGACCTGACGACGGTGCAGTCGGTCGGCTACTGCTTCCAGGCCGACCTCACGCTGCGCACCGTCCGCGCGGGGCTCACCGTGCGCGAGGTGCCCATCGAGTTCCTCGAGCGCGAGCGCGGCGAGTCCAAGATGACCCCCGCCGTGGCGGTCGAGTCGCTGCGCCGGATCACCCGATGGGGGCTCGAGGAGCGCCTGACTCGGCTCCGCGGGCTACTCTCGAAGCGTCCCCGGCGCATCCGTCGCCGGACGGGAGGAGAGGGGCGGGGGTCGTGAGGCGGGTTCCCTGGCTGGTGCTGTTCGTGCTGTTCGTGGTCATGCCGGTCCTGGAGATCTACGTGCTGATCCAGGTGGGGCAGGTCATCGGGGCCGCCTGGACCGTGCTGCTGCTCGTGGCCGCCGGCCTCCTGGGCACCTGGCTGACCCGGCACGAGGGACGCCGGGCCTGGCGGGCCTTCGACGAGGCGCTGGGCGCGCAGCGGGTGCCGGCCCGAGAGCTCGCCGACGGCGCGCTGATCCTGGTCGGCGGCACCATGCTCCTGGCCCCCGGCTTCATCAGCGACATCCTCGGCATCGCGCTGATCCTGCCGCCCACCCGGGCGGTGGTCCGCGGCCTGCTCACCGCCTACCTGGCCCGGCGGTTCACCGTCGTGGCCGCCGGCGGGGCACGTCGGTACGCCGCCGGGGACCATGAGGTGGTCCGCGGCGAGGTGGTCGACTGACCCGCGGCGCGGTCGGGCCCCGGACACCCCAGACACAACGACGCCCTGGGCCAGAAGGCCCAGGGCGCGTCGTCGACGGGACTCGCGGCGCTCGGGGGAAGCGGGCGGTCCTTACCCGGCCCGGGGGGAGGCCGAGGCGTCGATCTCGATGGCACGGCAGCCGGTCGCCACCGAGGGCAGCGATGCCTATGCGCTGCGTGCCTTGCTCTTGGTGGCCCGGTGCAGGTGCGCCGGACCGATCTCGCCGCCGCGGAGCAGCTCTAGCCGCTCGGCCAGGATCTCCTCCAGCTCTGGCAGCGAGCGCCGTTCCAGCAGCATGTCCCAGTGCGTGCGCGCCGGCTTCTCCGCCTTCGGGGCGGGCTGCTCGCCGTCGCGGCTGAGCGCCTCCGCGCCGCAGCGCGGGCACTCCCACACGGGCGGCACGTCGGCCTCGGCCGACATCGTGATCTCGAACGCGTGGCCCTGCGGGCACGCGTAGGCGACCTTCTGCCGCGCGGCGAACTCGATGCCGCGCTCGTCCTCGAAGCTCTGCCCGCCCAGGCGCGCCCCACGCAAGGTGCGCTCCGCCATGAGCAACCTCCCAGTCTCGGTAGTCGTCGTGCTCGTCGTCGATGAGACAGACGCCGCCGGCGGCGTCGCATGACGCGCGTCGCGCCTTCTTGTGTCAACGTCTCGACGCCGGTGAAGATTCCCCGCCCGGCGCTCCCGTGCTCATGCTGCCCAGCACCGGGCCGGTTCACACCACCGCCGGACCAGGTCCAGCGGCTGCTCAGAGGACCGACGGCGGGGTGTTCCCGGCCTCCTCGATGCCGCGGCGCGGGTCGACCCGGGCCAGCAGGACCGCCCCGACCCCGAAGAACGCGACCAGGGCGAAGATCGCCGGCCGGTAGGAGTCGGTCCACTGGTGCACCAGGCCGAACACCAGGGTGCCCAGCCAGCTGGTGCCGCGCTCGGCGGCCTGGTAGAGGCTGAAGTACTCGGCCTCCCGGCCCCGGGGGATGAGCAGGCTGAAGAACGACCTGGACAGCGCCTGGGTGCCGCCGAGGACCAGACCGATCGACGCGGCGAGCACCAGGAACAGCGGGTAGCTGCCCTCCGGGGTGAGGTACCCGCCGGTCACCACGAGCATCCAGATGCCCAGCCCGGTGAGGACCACCCGGCGCGCGCCGTACCGTTCGGCGACCCGCCCGAAGACCAGCGCCCCCACGACCCCGACGAACTGGACCACGAGGAAGCCGCTGAGCACCGTGCTCTTGGCGAACCCGAGCTCCTTCTCGCCGTACACCGACGAGGCGTAGATCACCGTCTGGATGCCGTCGTTGTAGAACAGGTAGGCCACCAGGAACGTCAGCGTCACCGGGTAGCGCCGCAGGTCCCGCAGGGTCACCCAGAGCTGGCCGAAGCTCTCCTTGACCAGCCCGCCGTGCTCGGGGACGACGTTGACCGGGGCCCGGTTGCGGATGCCCCGGTAGGGGATCACCGTGAACGCCGCCCACCACGCCGCAGCGGAGACCAGGCAGATCCGCACGGCGGTCTCCTGGTCGTCCATCACCGTGAGCAGGCCGAAGTTCGCGGTGAGCAGCAGCCCGCCGCCGAGGTACCCGCGCGCCCAGCCCCGGGACGAGACCCGGTCGCGCTCGTCGGGGGTGGCGATCTCGACCAGGATGGCGTCGTAGACCACCAGGGACGACCCCAGGCACAGCGTCGCGGCGACCAGCAGCACCGCCCCCAGCTGCCAGTTGGAGCCGGTCACGAAGAACATCAGCGCCGCCGCGACGCTGCCCGCCCAGGCGTAGCGGGCCATCGTCGTCACCTTCCGGTGGGACCGGTCCGCCGCCGCGCCCACCACGGGCAGCACCAGTGCGGACAGCACCGTGGCCAGCGTCATCAGGTAGAACACCAGCGAGCCCGGCGACACCGTGAGGCCGAGCACCGACAGGTCCGCCGTGCAGTCCGGGGCGTCGCCGCCGACCTGGCAGCCGGCCGCCCGCTCGGCGACCGAGGTGAGGTACGGCGCGAACAGCACCGCCGCGACGGTCGTGACGTAGGCCGAGTTCGCCCAGTCGTACCAGTACCAGGCGCGCTGCTCCTTCTGTCGCTCCAGCGACCGGAGGTCGGCGATCCCGGCCGGGCCGGACGCCTCGGTCATGCCGGTCCGCCCCACAGACCCCGCGCGACGAGCACGTCGCGGAGCAGGTCGGTGCGGTCGGTGACCAGCCCGTCGACGCCGAGGTCGAGCAGGTCGTGCATGCGGTCCGGCTCGTCGACGGTCCACACGTGCACCGGGTGCCCGGCCCGGTGCGCACGCTCGACGAACCGGCGGTCCACGACGGTGACGCCGCGGTGGCGCTGCGGCACCTGGTAGGCCACGCCGGGGTCTCGCAGCAGCGGCACCAGCAGCCGCCCGCCGGGGACCAGGCTGACGCCGACCGCGAGCACCCCGCGCGACGTCGCCACCGGGCGGTCCACCAGGCGGCGGAACCGGCGCAGCGTCGGCTCGGAGAACGAGCCGACGCAGACCCGGTCGTGACACCGGGTGCTGCGCACCAGGTCGGCCATCGGCCGGGCGGCGCCCGGGGACTTCAGGTCGACGTTGAACCGCGCCTCGGGGAACGCCTCGAGCAGGTCCGACAGCCGGGGGATCGGCTCGCGGCCGTCGACGAGCACCGTGCCGAGGGCGGCGTACGTCGCCTCGGCCAGCCGCCCGGCCCGGCCGGTGAGCCGCAGCAGAGTCGGGTCGTGGAAGGCCAGCAGCACGCCGTCGCTGGTGGCGTGCACGTCGGTCTCCAGGTAGCGGTAGCCGAGCGCCACGGCGTGCTCGAACGCCTTGAGGGTGTTCTCCGGCCCCGGCGCGTCGGGGTGCAGCGCGCCGCCCCGGTGCGCGAACGCCAGCACCGTGCCATGCTCGATCCCCTCGTCGAGGAACGCGAACCCGGTGCGCGGTCGCGAGCTCGTCACCACCCCAGCAGTATCCCCGCCGGCGGTGGGATAACGTCGCAGGCATGGACGAGATGACCTGCCCGAAGTGTGCGGGGACGATGCACATCCATCAGACCGGGGCGGTCCCGGTCGCCCGTTGCTCGTCCTGTGCCGGAATCTTCCTCGAGCGCGCCGACCTCGGGATCCTCGGCGAGGCCGAGAACGACTGGCACGCCGACCGCGGCGGCCCGAAGACCGAGCCGCTGCCCCGCATCCACCCCGACATGGTCGCCCCGCCCCCGGCCAAGCCCGCCGCCCGCTCGTTCCTGGAGACGCTGTTCGGCTGAGCAGCACCCCGGTGATCGAGGTGCGAGCTTGCGAGCCTCGGAATCACCGGCACTCGGGCGGGGTCCCACGGCGAAGCGCGGTGGGTCGGCAAGGTTGTGGCCGATGACTGCACCACCTCGGCGTTGTGGCCCCGGACCGCAGCGACACGCCGTGGGGACCTGCAGGCATCGGCCACAAGCACGCCGCGCGGTCAGATGTCGCGGAAGGTCTCGATGCTCGCCCCGAGGGAGTTCAGCCGGGCGGCGAGGTCCTCGTAGCCGCGGTTGATGACGTAGACCGACCGCAGCACGGAGGTGCCCTTGGAGGCCAGCATGGCCAGCAGGATGACCACCGCCGGACGCAGCGCGGGGGGGCACATGATCTCCGCCCCCGACCAGCGGGTCGGTCCCTCGATGCGCACGCGGTGCGGGTCCAGCAGCTGGACCCTGGCCCCGAGCCGGTTCAGGTCGGTGAGGTAGATGGCGCGGTTCTCGTAGACCCAGTCGTGCAGCAGGGTGTCGCCCTGCGCGACCGCCGCGACCACGGCGAAGAACGGCAGGTTGTCGATGTTCAGCCCCGGGAAGGGCATCGGGTGGATCTTGTCGATGGGGGAGTGCAGCTCCGAGACGTGGGTGGTCAGGTCGACCAGCCGGGTGTGCCCGTTGGCTGCGACGTACTCCTCGCTGCGGGTGTAGCA
Organism: Nocardioidaceae bacterium; assembly: GCA_044866695.1. Taxonomy (GTDB): domain Bacteria; phylum Actinomycetota; class Actinomycetes; order Propionibacteriales; family Nocardioidaceae; genus JBIOUF01. The sequence continues at coordinate 36,853 of JBIOUF010000165.1, forward strand.
GAAGCCCATCTCCTCCAGCAGCGCCAGCTCGATCTCGAGGAACTCGATGGGCACCCGCTGGATGGTGATCTCCGAGCTGGTCACGATCGCCGCGGCGAGCAGCGACATCGCCTCGATGGGGTCCTCCGACGGGGCGTAGTCGATGTCGACGTCGATCTCGGCGAGGCCGTGCACGGCCAGCGTGGTGGTGCCCACGCCGTCGATGCGCACGCCGAGCCGCTGCAGGTAGAAGCACAGGTCCTGGACCATGTAGTTGGGGCTGGCGTTGCGGATGACGGTGACGCCGGGATGGAGGGCGGCGGCCATCAGCGCGTTCTCGGTGACGGTGTCGCCGCGCTCGGTGAGCACGATCGGCCGCTGCGGCGAGACGGCGCGGTTGACGGTCGCGTGGTAGCTGCCCTCGGTGGCCTTCACCTCCAGGCCGAACGGCCGGAGCGCGACGAGGTGCGGCTCGACCGTCCGGGTGCCCAGGTCGCAGCCCCCGGCGTACGGCAGGTCGAAGGTGTCCTCGCGGTGCATCAGCGGGCCCAAGAACATGATGATGGACCTGGTCCGGCGGGCCGCCTCGACGTCGATCCGGGACAGGTCGAGGTCCGCGGGCGGGACGATCTCCAGGTCGTTGTCGTCGTTCAGCCAGCGGGTCCGGACGCCGAGGGACTCCAGCACCTCCAGCAGCCGGTTGACCTCCTCGATCCGGGCGACCCTGCGCAGCGTCGTGCGGCCTCGGTTGAGCAGCGACGCGCAGAGCAGCGCGACGCCGGCGTTCTTCGAGGACTTCACCTCGATGCTGCCCGAGAGCGTGGTCGGCCCGGTGACCCGCAGGTGCGTGGGGCCGGCGCCGAGGGACACGATCTCGGAGTCCAGCGCGGCGCCGATGCGGGCGAGCATCTCCAGGGACAGGTTCTGATGCCCCCGCTCGATCCGGTTCACCGCGCTCTGGCTGGTCTGCAGGACGTCGGCGAGCTGGGCCTGCGTCCAGCCGCGGTGCTTGCGGGCGTCGCGGATGAGCTTGCCGATCCGGGCCAGGTAGTCCATGCCCGGGACGCTATCTCAGATATGAGATAGCGTGAAATCGGCGCGCCGTGGCGTTCGCCACGTCGACTCAGGTGCCGGCCGGTCACCCTGCCACCAGGTCGAGACCGGCGCCGCCGTCGAGGGTGGTGAGGCGCAGCCGCCGGCCGTCCTGCGACACCGCCACCTCGCCGTCCAGCACCGTGAGCACCGCCTGCTCCACCGCCGCCGCCCCGTCGTCGGCGCAGGCCATCTTGGTGGTGCGCATCGGTCCGACGGTCCACCGGGTCGACGTGACGTCGACCTCCGCGCTGCCCCGGTTGCACCCGGTGGCCACCTGCAGGGTGCCGCCGTGGACCTCGAGCCAGGCGCGCACGCCCTGCGGCACGCTGGCGACCGCGCCGTCCTCGCCGGTCCCGGAGACGACCGAGTCGACGATCCAGCGGGTGCCTTCGACCGGCGGTGCCGCAGCGGGCCGCTGCTCGGCGAGGGTGAGGACGGTCTCGGCGCGGGTCAGGATGAGGGTGTCGCCGTCGAGCGTGAGCGCGGGCGACCCCTGCAGCAGCGCGACCAGCCAGTCGTCCTGCGCCATCAGCTCCGGCGAGCAGGCCATCATGGTGCCGCCGGCCCGGTCCACCACCAGGACGCCGTCGCGGATCTCCGCGCCGCCGAACAGCCGGTTGCAGCCGGCGTAGGCCGCGACCCGGCCCTCCTCGAAGCCCAGCGTGACCGTCGAGCCGGGAACCAGCTCGTGGTCGGGGTCGGTCAGCGCCTCGCTGACGAAGGTGCGACCCGCGAGGTCGGCCATCGACACGATCGGGCCGCCGGTGGGGCCGCCGCTCGGGCTGGTCGAGCCCGCGTCCCGGTCGGGGTCAGTGCCGGTGGTCGCGTCGTCGGCACAGGCGGCCAGCGCGAGCAGCGCGACGACGAGGACGACTCCCAGGCGCATGGCTCCTCCTCCGGCACTGCCCGACCCTTGCTGCCACTGTGACGCACCGTGGGCCAGGACCGGTTCCCGGCGCGCGGGCGGGCTTGTGGCCGATAACCGCACCGATCCCTGTTTGTGGCCGCAGACGACACCGACACGCCGAGCAGACGTGTCCTGATCGGCCACAATCCGGCGACCCTAGGCGGCCCGGGTGGGTACTGTCCGGGGCGTGTCCACGGCCGGCCCTCGCGCGGAGCGTCGCCGGCGCCGGACGGGTCGCCGCGCAGCGCTGGTGTGGTCGGTCGCCGTCGCGGTCTACGTGCTCGCGGTCTTCTGCAGGACCTCGCTGTCGGTGGCCGGGCTGCTCGCGGCCGAGCGCTTCGAAATCGGGGCCTCGCTGCTGTCGTCGTTCACGATGCTGCAGCTGCTGGTGTATGCCGGCATGCAGATCCCGGTGGGAGTGCTGATCGACCGGTTCGGCCCTCGGCGCGTGCTGGTGGCCGGCCTGGTGGTGCTGGTCGTTGCCCAGGCCGGTTTCGCCGTCGCGTCGTCGTACCCGGCAGCCCTGGTCGCGCGGGTGGGGGTCGGCGCGGGTGACGCGGCGATCTTCCCCAGCGTCCTGCGGCTGGTGAACACCTGGTTCGCCCCGCTGCGGATCCCGTTCATGGCCCAGCTGACCGGGTTCCTGGGCCAGGTCGGGGCGATGGCGGCGGCGGTGCCGATGACCTTGATGCTGCGGAGTCTCGGCTGGACCGGTGCCTACCTGGTGCCGGTCGGCGTCGGCGTCGTGCTGGGGCTCCTGCTGTTCGCCTTCGTGCACGACGGCCCCGACGTCAAGGTCCGCAGCGGACCGCGGATCACCCGGGTGCAGGTCACCGGCACGCTGCGGACGGTCTGGGGCCGGTCCGGCACGCGGCTGGGGTTCTGGACCCACTTCTCCACGCCGTTCAGCGTCACGATGTTCGCGTTGCTGTGGGGCTACCCGTTCCTGGTCGTCGGGCAAGGCGTGTCATCGGTGACCGCCGGTGTGCTGCTCACCCTGGCGACCGTGTCGTCGGTGGTCGCCGCTCCGGTCGTCGCGCGGCTGGTCGCCTACCACCCGTTCCACCGCTCCACGCTCGTGCTCACCATCCTGGCCGCGATAGCGCTGGCCTGGACGGTCGTGCTGTGCTGGCCGGGCCCGGCACCGGTGTGGCTGCTGGTGGTGCTGGTGTCGGTGATCGGCGTGGGTGGTCCGGCGTCGATGGTCGGGTTCGACTACGCGCGGACGTTCAACGCGCCCGAGCAGCTCGGCGGAGCGATCGGTGTGGTCAACCAGGGCGGGTTCCTGGCCTGTCTGCTGGCCGTCGTCGGGATCGGCCTAGTGCTGGACTGGCGCACCCCGGCCGGCGCGCGGTACACCGAGTCGGCGTTCACCTGGGCGATGTCGGTGCAGTACCTGCTGTGGGGGCTCGGCGCCGTTGAGATCCTGCGCTACCGGCGGCGGGCCCGGCGCGAGCTGCGGGACGAGGACGCCGCGGCGTACGAGCGGATGCGACGAGGGCCGCGGCCCGGCAGCTGACCCCTGCCCGGACGCCCTCGTGCTACCGTCCTCGCCTCAGTCGTCACAGGAGGCAACCCCATGTCGGTGCTGCGTCGCATGCTCGTCCTGGTCGTCTCGGTCCCGGTGCTCCTGGGGGCCTGCTGATGCTGACCGCCACGTCGGCTAGGGCCGCCGGCCAGAAGAGCCTCTCCCGGATCTCCTACTGCTGACCCGTCCCCTGAGCGGTGGCGTGCCATGACCTCGACGTCCAGCCGCTGGCTGGCCCGCGGCGAGCACGAGCTGCCCGACGGCTGGCACTGGCTCACCCCCTACGAGGCCGCCCGAGCCTCGGGGATGCGCTTCACCAAGCGTCGCCGGGAGTACCTGCTGCGCCGCTGGGCCGGCAAGCAGGCCGTGGCCGCGGCGGCCGGGCTGCCGGCCGATCCGGAGCGGCTGTCCCGCATCGAGGTGGCCAACCGTCCCACCGGCGCGCCGTACGTGCTCGTCGACGGCGCACCGCTCGGCCTGGACGTCTCGCTCACCGACCGGGCCGGCTGGGCCGTCTGCGTCGTGGGGGCGGACCTGAGCCGGGTCGGTTGCGACCTGGAGATCGTGGAGCCGCGGTCCGACGGGTTCGTCAGGGACTTCCTCACCCCCGCCGAGCAGGCGTACGTCGCCGCTGCCCCGCACCGTGACGCGGCCGCGAACCTACTGTGGTCGGCGAAGGAGAGCGCGCTGAAGGTGCTTCGCACCGGCCTGCGGCGGGACACCCGCAGTGTCGAGGTGACCGTCCACCAGGCGAGCCCCACCGGCTGGGGGTCCATGCAGGTCCGCAGCACGGAGGGGGCGCTCATGCCGGGGTGGTGGCGCCGCGAGGGCAGGTTCCTGCTCACCATCGCCTCCGACCGGCCGTTCCCCGAGCCGGTCGTGCTGGCCGGCTCGGCCGACCTCCGCGCCGCCGAGCCGGTGCACAGCTGGGTGGGCCAGCCGCTCGAGGACTAGCGCGGCGTGTCGTCCCGCCGACCGGACTCAACAGGGCGGGGCCGGGCGCACGCGCGTGCCTGCCCCCTCCCGGGGTGCACGGGCTCTCCCGCCGGCCACGACCGGTTCATGTTGCTGGGTTGAGCCGTGGATGTTGGTGGGTTGAGCCGTGGATGTTGGTGGACCCGCAAGGATTGACGGGTCGGGGCACCAACATTGACGGGTCGGCGCACCAAGATTGACGGGTCGGCGCACCAGGATTGACGGGTCGGCGCAGGGGTTGGTCGGCCGGGCGAGACGGGTGCAGAGGGGTCGCGTTGGTCGACCAAGGGCCCGGTGGGGCGGGGGGTGCGTCGAGCCGCGACCTCTGGTCTGGTCGTCCGGCAGGGGCGCTTCGCGCCGGAGCGGACACCACAGCTCACGGGTCGACGCGCACCGTCCTCGCTACGCTCGGCCGGTCGATCGGGCCATCCCTCTCTCCAGCGCCTCGACGACGTAGGGGCGGAGCCGGGCGGCGGGGATGATCTCGTCGACCGAGCCCATCCGCTGGGCGCGCTGGATGGTGTGGATCGAGTCGAACTCGGTGGCGACCTCGCCGAGCTTCTCCGACCGGACCTCCTCGGTGACCCGCAGCAGCTCGGTCCGCAGGGCGCCGATCTCCTCGGGACCGGCCTGCGCCACGGCGTCTCGCAGCCGTGCCACCCGCGGGTCGCGCTCGGTGCGGGTGCGGACGTCACGGGCGAAGACCGTGGCCGCCGCGGGCGCGCCGCCGATGACCGACGCGTAGGAGCCCTCGACCGCGGCGACCTCCATCTCGGCGTTGAGTCGCTTGGAGAAGACCACGAACGCGCCGCCGTGGTAGCGGGAGACGACTACGAAGACGATCGGCCCGTCGAAGTTGGTGACCGCTCGGCCGATCTCCGCGCCGTACTCCAGCTGCCAGTGCCGCATGGACTCCGGCGAGCCGTCGAAGCCGGACAGGTTGGCGAGCACCACCAGGGGCCGGTTGCCGCTGGCGGCGTTGACCGCGCGGGCGGCCTTGCGGGCCGACTGCGGGAACAGGGTGCCCGAGGTCCAGGCCGGCGGCCCGTCGGCGGGGACGAAGCCGCGTCGCGCGATCGAGCGCGACTCCAGGCCCAGCATGCAGACCGGGATGCCGCCGACGTGCGCGTCCCAGACCACCACGGTCTCCCCGCCCCGCCAGCGGGACCACCTCTCCAGTGGCTCGGAGTCGCTGTCGGTGACCGCCCGCAGCACAGAGCGGATGTCGAAGGGCTGCTTGCGCTCGGCGTTGTGCTCGTCGGAGAACACGTCACCGACCAGGCGCAGGTCGCTGCCGGCCAGGCGGGAGTGCGGAGCGCTCCGGACGTCGCGGTCGGCCGGGTCGGTGGTGACCGCCCGCCGAGGGAACCGCTCGCCCGGGACGACGTAGGTGTGGTCGTAGTGCCTCATCAGGATCCGGCAGGCGTCCTCGAGGCCCGTGGCCCAGTACTGCGCCTGCCCGTTGGGGCCCATGACCCGGTCGAAGCCGCCGATGCCGAAGTTGTCCTCCGCGGAGACCCCGCCGGAGAAGTCCAGCGCCTGCTTGCCGGTGAGCACCATCGTGCTGGTCGGCGTCATCACCAGGATGCCCCGGGTGTGCATCAGCATCGTGGCCTCGGCGTTCCAGTAGGGCTGCCCACCGACGTTGATTCCGGTCACGATGACATTGATCTCACCGCCGCCCTGGGTGAACTCGATCAGCCCGCGCAGCACGGCGGCGATCCAGTCCATGTTCTCCGTGCCGGAATCCATGGCGATCAGCGCGCCGGAGGAGACGGCGAACCACTCCACCGGCACCTTCAGCCGGGCCGCGAGCTCGAGACCCGCCAGGATGCGCCGGCACTCCGGCTCGGCCAGGTTGCCCAGGCCCTTGGTCGGGTCGCTGAGCAGGGCCACCCGGGTCATGCCCTCCGGAACCTTGGTGGTGTGGCTGGTGAGCAGGCCGACCACGACGTTGGCGGTGTTCATCCCGGGCTCCCGGTCGACCGGGACCAGGGCACCCTCGGAGTCCAGGTCGTGCTCGGCGAACGTGCCGGGCGGGAAGTCCGCGGAGGCCCCGGCCGCCGGGGCGAGGATGCGGACGATCTCGTAGGGGTAGGGCACCCCGAACCGCTGCGCCACGAGCACCTTCTGCCGGTAGCGCGTGAGCGGCCGGACCGGCTCGTTGCCCGGGGTCCGCTCGGTGACCGTGACGCCCTGCCCGCCGACACCCTGGACGTCGAGCACCGCGCTGCGCGTGGAGCCGTCGGGTTGCGGCAGCCGCACGCGCAGCAGCACCTTCTCCAGGTCGGCCCCCTCGGCGAGGGCCGCGAAGCCTCGGGCCAGGTCGACCCAGGCGGTGCGCGGCACGCTGAAGGGCGGGCGCACGTAGAGCACGATGCGGTTCGCCTTGGGCCGCTGCCGCGGCGGGTACCCGGCCATGGCCGCGCGCATGGCGGCCAGCGCCTGGAGTCCCATCCGGGCCAGCCACGGGTACGTCGGGGTGCCCGCACCATCCGGTACCGGGGTCAGGTCGCGGACCTCGGCCAGCGCGAACAGGCGGTGGTCGGCCGGGTTGTCGTGGGCGACGCCGTGGAACAGGTACACGTCCTCGGCCGAGGCCAGTCGCTCGAGGGTGAAGTTCGACAGCCGCCACAGGTCCAGGCGCTTGCCCAGCATCGGGTGCAGGTTGCGGTAGAGCGGGTCCTCGGCCAGCCCGCCACCGGCCTTGGGCCGGAAGCTCAGGTGCTGGGTCCGGAAGTGCTCCGGCGTCTCCCCACCGGTGCTCGTGACCGTCACGTCGAGACGCCAGGGGGGCCTGCCGAAGTCGCAGCTCTCGAGCATCCGGGTGACCTGGTCCGCGGTCTTGTCGATGTGCGGCTGGGGGTCGCTGCGCCAGGCGGCCACGTCCACGGTGACCGCGCGGTCGGTGCGGTCCTCGGCGAGGTGCTCGGCGACCGCGCGCGCGACCGTCGGCAGCTTGGCGAGCGGGGCGTAGGCGACCACCAGCCGGATGTGCTTGTTCTCGAACTCGTAGTCGGCCAGGCACAGCTGCAGCCCGGCGTGGGTGGCGAACCGGAGCTCGTGCAGCTCCCGGATCCGGTAGAACCGCCGGGCGTAGATCTCCAGGATCGCCTTGTGCAGCTCGGGATCGTCGCTGCCCAGCCATCGGCGCAGCAGCGCCCCCCGCTGGGGATGCGGCGAGACGACCAGCCGGTCGATGTGCGCCGAGCGGTCGGGGCCGGTCGGCGCCGCCGCCAGCGCGTCGAGCACCCGCTCGGTCTCGGCGTACTCCTCGGCGACCAGCGACTCCAGCACCGGCTCCTCGAAGTAGCGGAACCGGACGTCCCGGGCCAGCTCGGCCACCACCTGGTTGCGGCCCTGCGCGCCCTGCGCGAGCCGGTCGAGCCGGGCTCGCATGGTGGCGTCGGCGGAGGCCGCGAGGGCCTCGCCGGCCCGGAGCCGGCGTTCGAGGATCGACACCACCACGGGAACCAGCTCGGCCACCCGCGAGAAGGAGCGGAACATCCACACGACGGCGGCGTACAGCTGGGGGGTGCGGTCCAGCGAGGCGACGCCGTACCGGGACAGCGCGGCCTCCAGCCGGGCGCGGTACTCGTCGGGCAGGCCGGCCCGGTCGACGTCTAGCCACTGCAGGTAGGACAGCAGATACTCCTGCGTGCTGGCACCGGTCAGGGAGTCGTCGGCCTCGGTGTCGGTGTCGGTGCGCGGCCGGTACAGCGAGCTCACCTCGGCGAACAGGTCGAGCAGGCCGTCCTCGCACTCCAGCAGCCCGGGGTCGGCCGGCGGGCTCACCTCGCCGAGCCGCCGCTGCTCGGTGAGCACCCGGCGCAGCGCCCGCGGGTCGAGGTCGTAGCCGAGCAGGTAGCTGCGCAGCTGCCCGAAGACCCGCTCGCACAGCGGCTTCCCGGGGTCCGGACGGGCCTCCAGGCCGCGCAGGTCGAGCTCGGACTCGGAGACGACCGCGGCGACCTCGGCCCGGGCGGCCTTGATCCGCAGCAACGCGGCGCCGGCGGCCACCTGGACGTTCGCCGCCACGTCGACGCCGGCCACCTCGCCGGCGTACGGCGCGGTGACGGTGGACTCCATCTTCATGCTCTCCAGCACGGCGACGGGGTCCCCCTCGGCGACCACGTCGCCGGGCTTGACCAGGATCGAGACCACGAACGCCGGCCAGCCGGCCCGCACCACGCCGCCGTCGTCGCGGACCACCAGGTGGGTCTTCTCGTCCACCACGATCCGGAACGCGGCGCCCTGGGACTGCGCCAGCACGCGGTACTGCCGGCCGCCGCAGCGGACCCGGCGCTCGAACTCGTTGAGCACGTCGACCGCGAGGTCGGCGGCGACGTTGCCGTGGCGGACCCGGTAGGAGCCCGGCGCGGTGCGGTAGACCTCGAGGTCGTAGCCCGCGCCGTCGTAGCGCAGCTGGACCTTGGTACCCATCCGCTCCGGCTGCACGGGGCGGCCCCGCCGCGCCCCGGCGTGGAAGGCGGCCTCGACGCCCGCGTGGTCGGCCTTGTACGCCTCGACCGCCGCGACCAGCAGGGCGACGGGGTGCGGCGGCGGAAGGTGCTCGCCCGCGGCGGTCATGCCGTCGAGCCAGCGGTTGTCGACCTCGCCGGAGCGCACCTCCGGCCGGTCGAGCAGGCCGAGCAGGAAGGACCGGTTGGTGGTCCCGTCCTCGACGACGACCGCGCTCTGGGCCAGCGCGCGGCGGAGCCGGGCCAGGGCCTCGTCGCGGTTCTCGCCCCAGGCGATCACCTTGGCGATCATCGAGTCGAACGCCGCGGAGACGGTGTCGCCCTGGCGGACTCCCGAGTCGACGCGGACGCCGGAGCCGCTGGCCAGCCGCAGCATCGCGACCCGGCCGGGGGCGGGCACGAACCCCTGCTCGGGGTCCTCGGCGCACAGCCGGGCCTCCACCGCGTGGCCGTTGGTGACCGGCTGGTCGCCCTCGAGGCGACCGCCGCTGGCGACATGGAGCTGCAGCTTGACCAGGTCCAGCCCGGTCGTCGCCTCGGTCACCGGGTGCTCGACCTGGAGGCGGGTGTTGACCTCCATGAACAGGAACTGCCGGGTCTCCGGGTCGACCAGGAACTCGACCGTCCCGGCGTTGCAGTAGCCGGCGGCCTTGGCCAGCCGTACGGCGGCGGCCCGGATGGCGTCGTCGGTGGCCCGGTCCAGCGCCGTGGACGCCGACTCCTCGATCACCTTCTGGTTGCGCCGCTGCACGCTGCAGTCGCGGACGCCGACCGCCCAGGTGGTGCCGTAGGAGTCGGCGATGACCTGGACCTCGACGTGCCGGGCCGCCGCGACGAACAGCTCGAGGAACACCGCCGGGTCACCGAAGGCCAGCTCGGCCTCGCTGCGCGCGGACACCAGGGCGCCGGCCAGCTCGTCGGGGGTCCGGACCACCCGGATGCCGCGACCTCCGCCTCCGGCGGACGCCTTGATCACCACGGGGTAGCCGAGCTGCTCGGCCTGCCGGGCCGCCTCCTCGGGGTCGTCGACCGGTCCGCCGCCCCAGGGGACCACGGGCACGTCGGCCTCCTCGGCCAGCCGCTTGGAGCGGACCTTGTCGCCGAGCATGCGGATGGTGTGGCTGTCCGGCCCCACGAAGGTGATGCCGGCCTCCTCGCACCGCTGGGCGAACGACGCCCGCTCTGAGACGAAGCCCCAGCCGACCCACACCGCGTCGCAGGACGCCTCGACCAGCGCCTTCACCACCGTCGCCTCGTCGAGGTAGCGGGACTTGCGATGCCCGTCGGCAGGGTCCAGGTAGGTCGCCGGCCCCAGGCACACCGCCTCGTCGGCCTCCTGCACGAACCACGCGTCCGCGTCCGGGTCGGTGTAGAGCGCGACGGTGCTGATGCCGCCCTGGTCGCCGCCGAGGGCGCCGTCCAGGCGGTTCAGCTCGGCCACCGCGGTGAGCACGCGCATGGCGGGCTCACCCCGGTTGACGATGCCGAGCCTGCGGATCTTCTTCACGACCCGGTCCCTTCGTCGTCCGGCCCTGCGTCCGCCGGCGACGTGTGGCCTGACATCACCTCACGCAACGGGCCACGCACCTCCTCGGCGAGCTCTCCGGGCATCGGCACGGTGCGGTAGCCCTCCAGCCTCAGCACGACGCTGCCGGCCAGGTCCTGCACCCGGCAGTCGAAGCTGCCCGGCTCGGTCGCGGGCTCCGCGACGGCCACCGTCCCCTCGGCGCCGACCGGCTCCGCGGGGCGGCGCAGCAGGCTCAGCCGGTCCACGTGTGCCGGCAGCGCGAGCCGGCCCTGCGACCCGGCCTCCCACAGGCCGGCGACCTGGAAGCACAGCTCCACCAGCCGTGGCCCGAGCACCGTGGCCGCGGCCCCGGCCTCACGGTCCGGGGGAAGGTGCCCGGAGAACCGCCCGGCGGCTCCGCCGTTCTGCTGCCAGGCCTCGGCCACCACCTGGTAGGCGGGACCGTGGAAGTACAGCCGGTAGACGTCCTCCGGCGGCACCACGCGGGCGTCCTCGGCCCGGCCGACCGGCCCGCCGTCCTCACCGGCGTCCGACGGCGGCCCGGCCGAGAGCCGCACCTTGCCGGTGAAGTGCACCGTCCGCTGCGGCACGTCGCTTCCGGGCAGCACCCGCTCGGCCTCCAGGCGGCAGTCCGCGACGAGGTCGTCGCCGTCGGGCCGGATCCCCGCCGTGATGGTCAGGGTGCGCGGCTGGTCGCGGTAGAACTTCACCGGGACCAGGAAGTCCACGTCCTCCACCGACGCCACGGTCAGGTCGGGCACCAGGAGCCGGGCGACCTCCGCGAAGCCCTCCATGCCCATGACGCCGGGGAGCACGGGGGTGCCGTCGATGCGGTGGTCGTCCAGGTACGGCTGGGCCTTCGGGTCCAGCGACGTCCTGACCACCAGCCCGTCGTGGACGTCGGCCGCGACCACCTCGCCGACCAGCGGGCCGGCGTCGGCCAGGTCGAGCGCGGAGACGTCCAGGCCACCGGTGGCGTGGTAGCCCTCGGCCATCCGGCCGAGCACCCCGGCCACCACGACCTCGCCGTGGTACGGCGACGAGGTCAGCTCGCGGCGAATCCAGGCCACGCCCGCCTCCGGCGGCAGCATCTGCACCCCGGCCATCTCCATGATCTTCGGGATGGAGCCCCGGGTGGCCATGCCGATGCCGCCCCAAGCGGTCCAGTCCAGCGCGAGGCCACGGGTGTCGGGCCGGGTACGCCGGAAGCTGCTGGTGATCTTGCACAGCAGGTCGTTCGCCGCGGCGTAGTCGGTCTGGCCGGCGTTGCCGAACCGGCCGGCCACCGAGGAGAACACCACGGTGGCACCCACGGGCAGGTCCCGGGCAGCCGACAGCAGGTTGAACCAGCCGTCCGCCTTCACGTCGAGGACCAGGTCGAACTCGCGCGGCTCCTTGTCCGGCAGAGCCCGGCTGACCTCGATCCCGGCCGCGTGCAGCAGCAGGTCGACGCGGCCGCTTGCCGCCGCCACCTGCTCGAGCACGCCGGCCACCGCGTCGGCGTCGGTGAGGTTCACCGAGTGGTAGTGCGCCGTGCCGCCCGCCTCGCGGACCGCGTTGATCGCGGTCAGCGCGGCGGTGAGCCGCTCGTAGCCGGCCAGCTCGCGCTCGATGGCGACCGGCGTGGGCCGCTCGCCGCGCTCCTTCATCCGGGCGGCGAGCACCGACTTGAACCCGTCGCGGTCGGCGACGTACTGGGCCAGGTCGGGATCGGCCGGGTCCGGCTCGGGGGTCAGGTCGAGCAGGTGGAACGTCGCACCGGACGCCCTGGCCAGGTCGGCGGTGATCGCCGCGACGATGCTTCCCGCCGCCCCGGTGACCAGCACGGTGCTGTCCGCCCCGAGCTCGCTGGCACCCTCGGCCGGCCGGTCCTGGGGCGGGAACGCCCGCAGCGCCAGCCCGACGCCCCAGCGCCGGCCGTCGACGCGGCCGACCTCGACGCAGCCGGGGTCGGTGAGGGTCTCCTCGACCAGGACGTCGGCCAGCGCGGCGGTCTTGCGGCTGGGCTGGAAGTCCACCGCCTTGACCACGGCGTCGGGACGCTCCCGCTTGTAGGACTTGGCGAACCCGGTGACGGCGCCGCCCATCGGCGCGGACGCGCCGGTCTCGTCGTACCCGTGGAAGCCGCCCAGCCGCGTGCCGGCCACCAGGAACGGGCTGTCGTCGTACAGCCTGCGCATCGTCGCGTAGAGCGCCTTCACCCGGCGGCGCAGCGCCTCTCGCCAGCCGTCGAGGTCGAGGTCGGCGTGCGGGCCCTCGTCGTCGAGCGCGGCCAGCCAGTAGACGCCGGCGATGTCGCCCTCGGCGCGCCATTGGTCGACCTGCCCGACGATGTCGTCGGTGGGCGTGCCGGGGTCGAGGGTCAGCGCGGTGGCACCGGCCTTGTCGAGCCGCTTCACCAGCGCGTCGGCGACCCCGCCCTCGTCGCGCATGACCACGACCCGCGCGTCGGCCAGGCTCACGCCGGTCGGCACGCACTGCTCCAGCGCGGGCCGCAGCGTGGGCACCGGGACCCGCCGGGGCAGCCGGTCCACCGCGTCCAGGTCTCCGACCACGGCGGGGGACGTCGCCACGCCCGAGGTCTCGCTCGGGGCGGTCACGGCTGCAGCCACCGGCGCGGCGGCCGGTGCCGCGGTCGGTGCCGCGGTCGGGGCCTGGATGCCGGTCTTGTCCCGCACCCAGCCGACCACGTGGGTCAGGGTCGGGAAGTCCCGCAGCGACAGCGTGTCGTTACGCTCCACGCCGAACCGCTCCCGGACCGCGGCGAACACCTCGGCCTGCTTGACCGTGTCCACCCCCAGGTCGGCCTCCAGGTCCAGGTCCAGGTCCAGCAGCTCCTCGGGGTACCCGGTCAGCTCCGCCACG
>JBIOUF010000166.1:0-4535 GCA_044866695.1 Nocardioidaceae bacterium
CAACCACCGACGGGCTCGCTTCGCGGTTCCTGAGGAGGGCGACGAAGGAGCCCGTCTCGAAGGCGACCTCCTCAACCACCGATACATGGGAATTGGCGGTGCGGCCGCGTTGTTTGGCACCATGGCCCCTGGCACTTGCGGAGAGGACACCATGAAGAAGGACATCCACCCGGCGTACGTCGCCACGCAGGTGACCTGCACCTGCGGCAACACGTTCAGCACGCGGAGCACCGCGACGTCTGGGGTGATCCACGCCGACGTCTGCTCGGCCTGCCACCCCTTCTACACCGGCAAGCAGAAGATCCTCGACACCGGAGGCCGGGTGGCCCGGTTCGAGGCTCGCTACGCCAAGAAGCAGGCCGGCAAGTAGCGGCACCGGACGCCGGTCCCCAGCGCGTCGGGGACCGGCGTCCTCGCACGTCCGGGACCGGGTCCGCAGAGCCGAAGGGAGGCGGGTGCGATGGCGTTCGAGGCGGTCGACGCTTTGGTGGCCGAGCACGCCGACGTCGAGCGCCGGCTGGCCGACCCGTCCGTGCACGCCGATCCCGCGGTCGCGCGGCGGCTCGGCCGGCGCTATGCCGAGCTCGGTGCCGTGGTCCGCGCCTACGACAGCTGGCGGCGCGTCGGCGAGGACCTCCAGGCGGCCCGGGAGCTGGCCGCCGAGGACCCGGGCTTCGCCGCCGAGGCCGCGCAGCTCGGTGCCGAGCACGTCGACGCCGAGGAGCGGCTGCGGCGGCTGCTGGTGCCTCGCGAGGAGTCGGAGGGAAAGGACGCGATCCTGGAGATCAAGTCCGGCGAGGGCGGTGAGGAGTCCGCGCTGTTCGCCGGCGACCTGCTCCGGATGTACACCCGGTACGCCGACCGCCGCGGCTGGCGGGTCGAGGAGCTCGACGCCACCGAGTCCGGGCTCGGCGGCTTCAAGTCCGTCACGGTGGCCGTGAAGGCCAAGGGCACGCCCGCGCCGGGCGAGGCGCCGTACGCGCTGCTGCGGTTCGAGGGCGGGGTCCACCGCGTCCAGCGAGTACCGGTGACGGAGTCGCAGGGCCGGGTGCACACCTCCGCGGCCGGCGTGCTGGTGCTGCCGGAGGCCGAGCCGGTGGACGTCACGATCGACGAGGGCGACCTGCGCATCGACGTCTTCCGGTCCTCCGGCCCCGGCGGGCAGAGCGTGAACACCACCGACTCCGCGGTGCGGGTCACCCACCTGCCGACCGGGATCGTGGTGTCCTGCCAGAACGAGAAGTCCCAGCTGCAGAACAAGGAACAGGCGCTGCGGATCCTGCGGTCCAGGCTGCTCCGGGCCGCCGAGGACGCCGCCGACGCCGAGGCCAGCGACGCGCGCCGCTCACAGGTGCGCACCGTGGACCGCTCCGAGCGGATCCGCACCTACAACTTCCCGGAGAACCGGATCAACGACCATCGCACCGGCTACAAGGCCTACAACCTCGACCAGGTGCTGGACGGCGACCTCGAGCCGGTGGTCGCCGCGGCGGTGGAGGCCGACCTCGCCGCGCGGCTCGAGGCGTTGGACGGGTGACCTCGCCCGCTCGCGCGGCCGACCGGGTCCGGCAGCTGCTCGCCGCGGCAGCCGCCACACTGGCCGACGCCGGGGTCGGCAGCCCGGAGCACGACGCCCGGGCGCTGCTCGCCCACGTCGTCGGCCGACCGCGCGGCGAGCTCGCGCTCGTGCGCGACCTCGACGAGCGGCAGGTGGCCGGCTTCGAGCGGCTGGTCGCCCGTCGCGCCGGCCGGGAGCCGCTGCAGCACCTCACCGGGACCGCGCCCTTCCGGCACGCCGAGCTCGCGGTGGGACCGGGGGTGTTCGTGCCGCGACCGGAGACCGAGGTGCTCGCCGGCTGGGCGGTGGACCGGGCCCGCCGGCTGGCCACCGACCGGGCCGGAGCGCCTCCGGTGGTCGTGGACCTGTGCACCGGGTCCGGCGCGCTGGCCCATGCCGTGGCGACCGAGGTGCCCGAGGCCCAGGTGCACGCCGTCGAGCTCGGCGAGCAGGCGCTGCACTGGGCGGGTCGCAACCTGGCCGGCACGGGGGTCGACCTCCGCGCCGGTGACATGGCCGAGGCCTTCCCCGACCTCGACGGCACCGTCGACGTCGTGGTCAGCAACCCGCCCTACATCCCGCTGGCCGCCTGGGAGTCGGTGGAGCCGGAGGCCCGCGACCACGACCCCGCCCTGGCGCTGTGGGCGGGGGAGGACGGGCTGGACGCCATCCGCGTGGTCGAGCCGACCGCCGCCCGGCTGCTCCGCCCCGGTGGGTGGGTGGGCGTCGAGCACGCCGACCTGCAGGGCGAGGCCGCCGCTGCGGTGTTCGCCCGCGCCGGCCGCTGGGACCGGCTGCGCGACCACCCCGACCTGGCCGGGCGTCCCCGCTTCCTGGCGGCGCGGCTGGCACGATGACCACACCCATGACCAGACCCGTGACCAGACCCGTACCCCCACCCGTGACCAGACCCATGAGCTCCGTGAGCGGCTCGCCGGCCACCCGGGGACGACCGTGACCCGCTACGACGTCACCGACGAGTCGGAACGGGAGGAGGGCCTGGCCGCCGCCGCGCTCGCGGTCCAGCGCGGCCGCCTGGTCGTGCTGCCCACCGACACCGTGTACGGCGTGGGTGCCGACGCGTTCAACCCCGACGCCGTGGCCCGGCTGCTCGGGGCCAAGGGCCGCGGCCGGGACATGCCGCCCCCCGTGCTGGTGTCGGCGAGGACCACGCTGCAGGCGCTGGCCACCGGCATTCCCGAGTGGGCCACGACCCTGGTCGAGGAGCTCTGGCCCGGGCCGCTCACCCTGGTGCTGCGCCAGCAGCCGAGCCTGCGCTGGGACCTCGGCGACACCCGCGACACCGTCGCGGTCCGGATGCCCGACCACCCGGTCGCCCTGGAGCTGCTCGCCCGCACCGGGCCGCTGGCGGTCAGCAGCGCCAACCGCACCGGCCTGCCGCCCGCGGTGGACGCCGAGGACGCCGAGGCGATGCTCGGCGACTCGGTCCGGGTGATCCTGGACGCCGGCCCCACCCCTGGGCCGGAGCCGTCGACGATCCTGGACGCCACGGCCCGCGACGGCCGGACCGCCCGGGTTCTCCGGCCCGGGACGCTCCGGGTCGAGCGGATCCGCGAGCTGCTGGCCGGTCTCGACGTCGAGATCGTCGACGAGGGCTGACTGGAGCGCCCGGCCCGTGCGCGAGTACCTCACCATCTTCCTGGTCTCCACCGCGGTGACGTACCTGCTCGCCGTGGTCGCGCGCGAGTTCGCGATGCGCACCGGCGCCTACGCCCGCGTGCGCGACCGGGACGTGCACGAGATCCCCATCCCGTACTTCGGCGGCGTCGCGATGTACGGCGGCCTCGTGGCGGCGTACCTGGTGGCGCGCCAGCTGCCGTTCCTCGCCGGCGCGGACCCCAAGGTGTTCACCGACGCCGGCGTGGTCGTCGGCGCCGGCGGCCTGATCTGCCTCCTCGGGGTCCTCGACGACGTCTTCGAGCTCGACGCTCTCACCAAGTTCGGCGGCCAGGTGCTCGCCGCGGGACTCCTGGTGGTCTTCGAGGTGCAGTTCTACTCCATCCAGCTGCCTGGCGGCGGCGCCCTCGCGCTGGACTCGGCGCAGGCCGCGCTGGCGACGGTCGTGGTCGTCGTCGCCACCGTCAACGCGGTGAACTTCATCGACGGCCTGGACGGCCTCGCCGCGGGCGTGATCGGCCTGGGCGCGCTGGGGTTCTTCCTGTTCAGCTACTACCTGGCCGACATCAACGGGGAGACCCTCGCGATCACCGCGGCCCTGCTCTGCGCGGCCCTGTGCGGCGCGTGCGCCGGGTTCCTCCCGCACAACGTGTACCCGGCGCGGATGTTCATGGGCGACAGCGGCTCGATGC
Organism: Nocardioidaceae bacterium; assembly: GCA_044866695.1. Lineage (GTDB taxonomy): Bacteria > Actinomycetota > Actinomycetes > Propionibacteriales > Nocardioidaceae > JBIOUF01. Next base: position 3,889 of record JBIOUF010000166.1, read on the forward strand.
TGCTCGGCTTCGTGCTCGCCGGGTCCGCGCTCACCCTCACCGGCCAGTTCCCGCTGGTGGACCTGTCCGGCGGCGACGGCACCCCGACCAGCCTGCTTCCCGTGCTGCTGCCGATCCTGCTGCCGCTGGCCGTCCTGATCCTGCCGTTCGCCGACCTGGTGCTGGCGGTGGTGCGCCGCATGCGCGCGGGGCTCTCGCCGTTCGCGCCGGACAAGCAGCACCTCCACCACCGGCTGCTCGAGCTCGGCCACTCCCACCGCCGGGCGGTGGTCGTGATGTGGCTGTGGGCGGCGCTGATCTCGCTCGGCGGCGTGCTGTTCAGCCTGTCCCGTACGCCGCTCACCCTGGCGATCCTGCTGCTGTGGCTGCTGCTGACCGCCGCGCTCACCTTCGTCGTCCCGCGCGTGCAGAAGCCGACGCTCGGCACCCGGCACCCGGAGGGTGGTTGAGGAGCGAGGTTGCGAGCGTCTCGGAACCACCGGGGCCGAGGACGGGTGTCGATCTGGGGAGTGGTGGTTTCGAGACGGGCTCGCCTAGCGGCTCGCCCTCCTCAACCACCGGGTGGCCGGTGGTTGAGGAGCGAGCTTGCGAGCGTCTCGGAACCACCGGGGCCGAGGACGGGTGTCGATCTGGGGAGTGGTGGTTTC
>JBIOUF010000167.1:0-3465 GCA_044866695.1 Nocardioidaceae bacterium
TGGATCCTGGAGCTGGCCGGGCGCGTGCAGAGCGACGGCCAGGTGCTGCTCTGGCTGCCGTCGTACCTGTCGTGGTTCGCCGTCGGCATCGCCCTGGCCGCGGTGCACGTGCTCGGCACGCGCCGGCCAGGCCACCGGCTGGGGGCTCTGGTCAGCCGGCTCGGCAGCTCACCCGGCGCCTGCTGGACCAGTGCAGCGGCCGTCTTCGTGATCGCCTGCACCCCGGTCGCCGGGCCCGCGCTGCTGGTCCCCGCGACGGTCAGCCAGGTGCTGACCAAGAACCTGCTGTACGCCGTCTGCGCGGGTCTGGTGATACTGCCCGCGGTGTACGCCGACCCGGGCCGGCGGGTCGGCCAGGTGATGACCCTGCCCGTGCTGAGGCACGTCGGGCACATCTCCTACGGCATCTTCTGCGTGCACCTGACCCTGCTGGAGCTGATCGTGCACTGGGGCGGCTTCGACCTGTTCCGCGGTCACGGCCTGGTTCTGTTCGCGCTCACGCTTGGGAGCAGCCTGGTCGTGTCCGAGGCGCTCTACCGTGGAGTCGAGCTTCCGGCGTCGCGGCTGCGGGACTGGTCGTGGCGCGGCACCATGGCACCGGTCAGCGCCGCCAGCGACACCACGACGAGCAGCTGAGGCCAGCGCAGGTCGCCGGCCCACCCGGCCGCCGCGCCCCACGGGCGGACCCAGTAGGCCACGGCCGCCAGGGCGACCGGCGTACCCACCCACCAGGCGGTGCCCGGCAGCCACCAGCGAACCGACGCCCCTGCACCCGCCCACCGCCGTCTCGGGGACAGCACCCACCGGCCGCCGAGCAGCATCGCCCCGGCGGCGGCGCCCCACCAGCCGGCGACCAGCGGCAGTGCGAGCGCCGCGGCCACAGGCGCCCAGCGTCGCAGCCGCGGGTGCTCGCCCACCGCCTCGGCGGCCCGGCCACGCCGGTCTCGCGGGCGGCGCAGCAGGACCGCCACGGCGAGGGCGGTGAGCAGGACCCCTCCGGCGGCGAGCCCGGCGCGGTAGACCCGGTCCGGGCCGAAGCGCATCAGTACCGGCGCGGCGCCCGCCTCGTCCTCGGGCGCGGGCAGCACCCAGCCCTGCTGCCAGCCGTCCACGCGAGCCGGGGCCAGCGAGGCGTCGTCGAGCCTTCCCGACCATCCGGGGTTGGCGTTCTCCCGGACCGCTACGAGGTCGTCGCTGCCGGGAGACGCCGGCACCAGGGCGCTCACCGCGCTGGTCCGGGCCAGGTCCGCGGGCGTGCCGGCGCTCGGCGGCGCGGAGTACGGGCGCGTCAGCACCAGCCGCGCTCCGGAGAAGCCGCCGCGGGCGCCGAGCCGGACCCGGTTCTCCCCGGCGGCGAGGGTGACCCGCTCGGCGTCGCAGGGGTGGGCTTCCACGAGGGTCCTCGCGAACAGGTCCTGCGGCGAGGCCGTGACCTCGGTGCGGACGCGCTGCTCGCCGACGAGCAGGTCGGGGCCACTGCCGCAGCCCCAGGAACGGGCGGCGGCGTCGAGTGGTGACGGCAGCCCTCCGGCTCCACTCAGCCGCAGCTCGCTGACGCCGACGCCCAGCTCCTCCGCCGAGCGGTCGAAGCCCAGGCTGCGGGCCACACCGTGGGCCCGCAGCTCGACCCGAAGCCCCGCGGTGCGGACCGGGACCACCCGGGCCGCGCCGTCGCGGAGGCTGACCGTCTGCCGGCCGCCCGGGTAGACCAGCGTCGCCTCGGTGGCCTGCGCCGCCGCCGCGTCGCGGTCCAGCCGGACCACCAGCCGCCGGACCAGCTGGGGGCGGACCCAGCGCACCTCGAGCGCCGGAGCCTCGTCGGCCGGGTCGGCGACCCAGGTCGTGCCCGGGTCGCCGTCGACGGCGGCGAGGGCAGAGGCCGCCGGTTCGTCGACCGCGCTGCTGCTGGCGTCCACCCTGAGCAGACGCCCGCGCTGCAGCCGCTCGACGGTCACCGGCCCGGCGGTGGGCCGCACCCACATCCGGGGCACGAAGGTCTCCGGGGCGCTCAGCCACACCACCCGGTCCAGGCCGCGGGCCTCCTCGCCGCGGCGGCCGCGGCCGGGCGCGCACCTGGTGTCGCCGTCGACCCGCACGCACGCGGAGCGGAAGCCTGCGGTCGACGACAGTGCCACCACGTCCGGCGTGCCCCACGCCGCCGGCGTCCGGGGAAGCACCAGCGGCCGGTCCACACGGACGCCTGGCACGCTCAGCCCGGCAACCGCCAGCCGCCGGCCCGGCACGCCCGGCGCCGCCTCCAGCCTCAGCCACGACGTGGGGCCGGCCGGCAGCGGGACGAGCACGCGCTCCCCCGCCGCGACGTCGACGGTCTCGCTGACCCCCTGCGCGGTCCGGACCCTGAGCTCCTGCCGGCCCTCTCCCAGGGTGCGGCCCGCCCTGAGGAGGACCCGGTCGAGGTCCGGCGCGCCGGAGAGGTCGAGCCGGAGCCACGCGACGTCGTCGCCGAACCCGGACACCCACTCGGTGCGTGGGTCGCGGTCGAGGGCGGCGTACGGCGCCTGGTCCGGGCGCACCGCGCCGAACGCGTTGGCGTCGGACATGGAGCTGGACGCGCTCAGCCGGCGGGCGCCCAGGAGCCGCGCGCGGGTCTGCCAGTCGCTCCAGCCCTCGTCGAGGTAGTCGGTCGCGGGCACGCCGGCACGGGCCTCGTCCGCCGAGCTGAGCACGGCGCTCTCGGCCTCGTGGACCCGGCCGAACGAGCGGTCCCGCAGGCGGAGACCGTCGGTGAGCACGAGGCGCTGGCCCGGCGCGCGGTCCGTCACGTCGGCGGCCAGCCGGGTCGGCTCGTCCCCGAGAACCCCGGAGTCGGACAGGTCCAGCAGGTCCTCCGGACCGCCGGCCACGACGGTCGGGTCCGGCGCCACCCGCGCCGTCTCGGCGCCGGCGACCCGGTACACCTCCACTGCCGCCCGCTGGTCCTGCCAGCCCTGGCTGACCACCACGCGTGGTCCGGTGCCGTCGTCCAGCCGCGCCGGGCCGCCGACGACGGGCCCGAAGGCCTTCACCAGCCGCACGCCCGGGGTCTCGGCCACGGCCTGGTGGACCCGCACGGGATCCGGCGCGTCGCCGGACCGAGCGAGGTCGTTCCGGACCACGAGCCACCCCACGCCCGCTCGCCGGAGGTAGCGAGCCAGGCCGCCCGACCCCTGGCCGCTGACCATGCGGTCCTCGACGGCGTCGAGCATGCGGATGTTCCCAGGCGGGGCGAGCGGCACCGCGTTGCGCACCGCCCACGGCGAGGTGGCCAGTGCCTGCAGCGGCTCGTCGCCCGGGTCCCCCCACACGTACGTTCCGAAGGACGACCCGGGCAGCAGCAGCGCGCGGGTGCCGTCGTCGTGCGCGCCGAGCCAGGCCGCGGTCTCGCGCCAGTAGTCCGGGACGTCGTCGAAGGAGCCAGCAGGCGCCAGCCGGCCGGCAAGCGCCGGACCGGCCGCACCGGCCACC
>JBIOUF010000168.1:0-2909 GCA_044866695.1 Nocardioidaceae bacterium
TAGGCGGCACCACGATCAGCGCGGCGGTTGAGCCTGTTGCCGGATGGTGATCATCGATCGAGCGAACTCGGCGGCTTCTGTCCGGCTGTTCACGCCGAGCTTGCGGTAGATCACGCGCAGATGGAACTTCAACGTGTTCATCGAGATCGACAGCTCCGCGGCAATCTCGCGCAACGTCAACCGACTCGGCAACAACCGCAGCACCTCCCGCTCCCGGTCGGTCAGCGTCTCCACCAGGCCCAACGCGGCCTCGACACGACCCCGGCGCACCTCCGGCGCTCCGGCCCGCCGGAGCCTGTCCAGCCAGCTCGGCGGCACCCGCCACGCGGCCAGCTCGACCAGCCGCAACGCCTCCGGCCCCTCTGCCACCACCGTCTGCACCAGACCCTGGGACGAGGCCGCCTCAGCAGCCGCGATCACCCACTTCAGCGACTCCTCGTGCGTCGCCGCGGCTCGCGCGCGAAGCAGGTCTCGCACCACCTCATGGCGCAGACACCGCGGCACCACCTGGTCCAGTGCCGCCGTCGCCCCTCCGCGGTCCTGCTCGGCGAGCAGGACCCGCGCCCTGCACAGGCCACTCCAGAACGAGTCCTGAACCTGCTCCGACCAGCCCTTCGCCTCCTCCAGCGACCCCCGGGCCAGCGCAAGGCGGGTGCCCGCGCAGGCCAGCAGCGTGCGGGCGCCGACACCGGTGAGGTCTCCTTCGACGAGCTCCGCCGCTCGGGTGAACCACTGCGCAGCGGAGTCCACGGCGCCCGCGTCGAGGTGTGACTGGGCGAGCTCGAGCATGGCAAGCAGCTGGCAGTAGGGCACCGGTTCGACGGGGACGCTCGCGAGCGCGGTCAGCTCGCCAAGCGCGTGCGCCGCGTCGCCCAGCTCGCGGTGCGCGATCGCCTCGGCCAGCGCCAGCTCCGTGCGCAGGATGGTCATGTCGGTGACCGACGCGGCATGCCGGACCCCGGCCGCCACCCGCAGAGCGTCCACGGGGTGGCCGGCCAGCGACTCACCCAACGAACGCACTCCCTCGAAGGCCAGTCGTCGGTCGGGGTCGAGAGCCAGCGCGCGGCGCGCGTCGTCGACTGGGCCGGCAGAGTCCTCCCAACGCTCCGAGAGGGCGACCTCCCGGGCCACCATGTTCCCGGCGACCTTGCCCAGCGGGTCCAGCCAGGCATCGTCACCCAGCTCGGCCAGGACCGTGGCGGCCAGCGTGCCTCCCGCGACCCAGTCCCCGCTCATCGTGATCGCGATCGAGCGCAGCATGGTGAGCCCGCTGCGAGTGGTCAGGCTGAGCTTCGGGGTCCTCCTCGCCAGCTCACCGGCCCGCTCGACGCCCTGGATGAACCCGCGTCGGTCGACCAGCAGGTGGCACCAGGCGTACTCCAGCGCCGCCGTGACGTCCGCTGTCGCCACGCTGCCCGGGATCCGGTCCAGCACCCGGCCGATCGTCGCCTCCCGCCCGGCGTCGTACAACGCCGTCTCATGGGTGGCCAGCACGCGCAGCGCGTCTCGTGGCCGACCGGCAGACAAGAGATGCTCCAGCGCCAGGGCGACGTCTCCGGTCTCCTCGAACCACTCCGCCGCGCGGACGTGCTGGTCGGCCAGCCGCCCGGGCGACCGCCTGGCCAGCTCGCTGCAGAGCACGTCACGGACCAGTGAGTGCATCCGGTACCAGCCGGACGGGTCGAGCCTGCTCACGAACAGCCCGCGGCTCTCGGCGAGGGTGAGCAGCTCCGGGGCGTCCTGACGACCCGTCAGCGCGACGGCCAGCGCGGAGTCGACCAGCTCCACCACGGCCAGGTCCTGCAGTGCCTCCACGAGCTCGGGGGTCTCAGCGCCGAGCACCTCGTGCCAGACGTAGTCCTCCACCAGCAGGTCGCCTTCCCGGGACTGCGGCACGACGTCGACACCGGCGACCCGGGCGTCACGCGACCTCGCCGCCAGGGCGGCGAGCTGGATGCCGGCCGCCCATCCACCGGCCCGCAGCGCGATGTCGCCGGCGCGGGCCCCGGCCAAGGACGGCGCGAGGCGGGTCAGCAGCTCGACCGCTTCGTCCTGGGAGAACACCAGCTCGGAGAAGCGGACCTCCGCCAGCTGGCCCCGGGCCCGCAGCCGGTCCAGGGGAAGCCGTGGTTCCCGGCGTGCGGACATCACCACGTGCAGCCAGGCGGGCAGGTGCTGGAGGAACAGGCCCATCGACCGGACCGCGAGGTCGTCCTCGTCGACCACGTGCACGTCGTCGAGCACCAGCACCGCGGTCGGCTCCTCGACCAGCTCCAGCTCGTCGAGGAGCGCGGCGACGCCGTCCAGGAGGGTGGCTGGGCGGCGTAGCAGGGTCTGGCTGCCGCGCGTGCACCCCGGCGCCAATGCCTCCAGAGCCGCACCGAGGCCCGACCACAGCGAAACCGCGTCGCGGTCGTGCTCGTCGACCGACAGCCAGGCGTTCCCCGTCGTGAGCGCGCGGCTCCAGGTGGCGAGAAGGGAGGACTTGCCCGATCCGGCGGGAGCCGCGACCAGCGTCAGCGGACAGCCGACCGCCTCGTCCAGCAGCCGGTGCAGGCGGGGTCGTACGACGAGATGGCCGGCCACCACCGACGGTCGCAGCTTGGACCTGAGCACACCCGAGCCGGGGGCATCCCACGCGCTCCCCGCCCCGGGACCATCCGCAGGCGCCACGAACCCTCCGCCGTTGAGGCAAGACGACTCCTCACCGTAGCGCACCGAAGCGCCTCGACGAGGGGTCTCGCGGGTCCCGGGTGTCGCCGCGCCAACGCCTGGGTCCGCTCGGCGTCAGCCCAGGATGCGTCGTTTCTGCTCGGCGAACTCGGCCTCGGACAGCACTCCGGCGTCCTTGAGCTCCCCGAGCTGCTTGAGCTGGGCCAGCTTGGCCTCCATGTCGTCCTCGGGCGCCG
>JBIOUF010000169.1:0-2567 GCA_044866695.1 Nocardioidaceae bacterium
TAGCCCTCGTACTCGGAGTCGTACGGCGTGAGCGACCTCGTCGGCGTGACGGCGCAGACCTCGTCCCCGCCGAGGGGAAGCCGGACCGTCTCCTTGCCGGAGCCGTCGGGGCTGATCCACCAGCCCAGGATGATCTCGTCGTCGATCAGCTCGTTGAGCTCGTAGTCGTCATCGTCGTGATCGGGCTCGTCGTCCTCCTCGTCGTACCAGTTGTGACGCCGGGAGTCACCGTCCGACAGGACGTCCCAGGTCTCCTTGATCTCGGCCAGGGCGAGCACGCTCTCGCACCCGGCTTGCTGTGCGGCTGCGCGCAGCGTCGAGACCCGCTCGGCATCCGAGCCTTTCAACCGGCCCGCCGCCAGACCGCGCTGGGTGTACTCGTGGTCAAGCAGGAACGCCAGCCGCGTGGGCTCCCCGAGGTCTCGCCCGCCGTACTGGCTGACGGAGCGGGTGGTGAAGTGCTCGGTCAGGTACGACGCCGCCTCCGCGACCGGACCGGCTGCGGAGGTCCCGCTGGAGCTGGTGAGGAGCAGGTCGAAGGTCAGCGCGACCCGGTGGCCCGACCGGACCGGCCGGACCTCATGGCGGCGGTCGGCGTAGAACGCGACGAGCACGAGGTCGTCCCGGGAACCGCGGTAGGTCTGCTCCTGGCCGCCGTCGTCGACGACGAGCTCACCACCGGTGTGCACCGACGGCAGCATGACCACGAGGCTCGCGACCATCTCGTCGTGCTTCTCGGAGTCCTGGTGGGACAGGAAGAACTGGCCCTTGCCGTAGACCAGCATCGAGTGCAGCGCGGCGGTCAGCCGCGCGCCGGCAGGCAGCCCGAGCTCGTCGCAGAAGTGCTCCAGCGCCGCGTCGAGGTGCGCGCCCCACCTCGGGCCGCCGATCCGCACCTGATCGGGCGTGAGCTCCCACGTGTCGCGCACCGAGGCGTCGTCCAACGTCTCCTCGCCGCGGCCGAACTGGGCTGGCCGGGCCGCCCCGATCAGCCGCTTCGCCTCGGCCGCCCGGATCGGGGTCCTGATCGGGCCGAGGCCGGTGACCTCCAGCGCGAGCACGTCGCCCGGCAGCCGGAGCACGGCGCTGTCCGCGCCGGTCGGCTGGGTACCCGCCAGGAGCAGCGCGAGTCGGTCACGGGCGGGCTTGGGCATGAGGACTTCTCCTACCGGCTAGAGGTGGGTGCGAGGGTACGCGGTGCTGCTTGGCGGCCGATGGGCACCGGCGGTGGGCGGCGCGGCAGGCAGGGATGCTCTGACGGGAGGGCGGCGCACCCCTACCTAGTAGCCGCCTCTGGACTCTGTTGGCGACCGCTACGTCCTACCTCCTGGCCACCTCGGCAGTCACCGCAGCGGCAGGTAGTGGACCGTGCCCTGCCATTCGTCAGGGGCACCCGCCCCGGCGATGAGGAGTAGCTCTTCGATCACAAGTCCGCGCGCGAGAGACTCGCGGATCTCGAAGACGCCTGGCATGGGTTGTCCCGCCTCGACTCGCGCGTAGGCGTGGTCCTTCATGGTGGTCAAGTCATGGGTGAGCAGGATCCGTCCCTCGTCGGCCGCCCACGCAAGGACCGTCGGGTCCTCGAGCGTGCGCAAGCCGACGTCCTGCACTGTCACGATGTCGAGGGCTGGTGCCCGACGTTGGATGCCTTTGACGATGGCGCGGTCGAAGTTCTCGTCCGCGAGGAACCTGATCGTCACGCGTCGCGTCGCGCGAGCAGCCTGGCGCGAATGCCCTCTGGGGGGAAGCGGGCCTCGACGGATGCCTGAGTTGCCGCCCGGCCTCGCTCACGTTCGGCGAGGTAGGCGTTCACCTCGTCACGGTGTCGCACGCAGTAGGTAAAGATCGCGTAGATGTCCCCCAGCGAGACCGTGGGAAAGGACTCATGGATCGTCTCCGGTGAGTCGCCTCGCTCGAAAGCCGCCACCAAGGTGTCCAGCGGGATTCGGGTTCCGATGACCGTGAGGCGGCCGAAGTCGTCACGGAACAGCGGGACGGGCTCAGGTGCGATCTCTGCGGCTGTCATCGGTCATCACCTCCCGCTCAGGATAGGGCCTGGCCGCGGCGCCCCGACCTCGCGCAGCCTGAGATCCGCGGCTCCACTACTGCCCCTGCTCCTGCTGCAGACGCGCGGTGAGTATCCGATGGGTGCGGCGGGTTCCGGGCTGGTGAACGCGTGGCGGCCATGCCGGTCGTCGGCGGCTTGGCCGAGACGGTTGCCGTCGACGAGCACATGGTCTTTCCAGTGCCGGAGCAGCTGTCCCTGGCGAAGGCTGCGGCGGTGCCCTTGAACCACCTCACGGTGCATTTCGCGCTTCGTCCGCCGGGCGCGGCTCCAGAAGGGCGAGGCGGTCCGATCCGCGGTACGCCACGGCGCAGTGGCCCGTGCTGTTGCCGTAACTGGAGTCGGGAGTCATCGACCCGCCGATCAGCGAGGTCTTGCCCTGGAGCGGACCAGTGCCGCCATCGCGGCGATGGACGACCGCCGGACGGTGGGCCGAACCCTCGTGCGGGTTCGAGACTGTCAAGCCTGCCTCGCAGTAGCGGCTCTGTCGCCGGCACTGCTG
>JBIOUF010000170.1:0-2130 GCA_044866695.1 Nocardioidaceae bacterium
GGCCATCAGCACCACGCCGTTGTCGCCCTGCAGCTGGCTGTGCATGATCTTGTCCTTCTCGGCCGGGTCGTCACTGGCCCCGAACTCCGCGAACGTGCTGGTGGTCAGCTCCCCGCCGAACACCGACTGGTAGAAGGCCATGGCCTCCTTGGCGGTGTCCCGGAAGCCGATGTAGGGGTTCAGCTGGACGGACATGGTGTGTGCTCCTTCGCGCCCGGGTGGGCAAGGGGATTGGACCTGTCGGCAGTATCGACACCGGCACCGACAGAACTCATCGCTATCTACTGCTAGGGGGGTCGTACGTCGGCTGGTAGAGGGTGAGCTCACCGGCGCCGGGCACCTTCAGCCGCAGCACGTCCCGGACGAAGGCGCGGGCGGCCTCGGGGTCCTCGGCGTAGACCAACGCGTGCACGGCGGTGAGCATGCGCCCAACCTACGCCGAGCTCAGGGGCCGCGACACACAGCTGGTCCGAGGTGCTCCCCCGCTGGGGGTGCTGACCCCTACCCTGTCTTTCATGACGGGGGCACTGATGGTCCATGTCGCGGCTGCGCTGGCGGGCGACCTCTCCTCTCCGGACGGCCTGCCGTCCGACAACGGCCTCGACCCGGCGGGCATGAGCGGCAGTCCGGACGACGGGTTCGGCGGCCTCGGCGCGCTCATCGTCCTGGTTGTGGTCGCCGCCGTGGTGATCTTGGTCGTGAAGGTGCTGCTGGCCAGGCGGATGGCGCGCGACTCGGGCATGAGCACAGGCCAGGCCACGGCGATGACGCTGCTGTCCGACGACGGGCTGGACGCGACGTACCTCGCGGCCAACATCCGGCCCCGGCCGGCGCCACCCGCCGCGCCGCCATCCGCGCCACCATCCGCGCCACCATCCGCGCCGCCAGCCGCGCCCTGGGCCGCGCCGCCGGCGTCGGCGGAGTCCCGGCTGGTCGAGCTGCAGTCGCTGCTGGACCGTGGCCTGGTGACCCGCGAGGAGTACGCCGCGCGGCGGAAGGCGATCGTGGACTCCCTCTGAGCCTCAGAGGTGGCGCGACCTCCTACTCGAATCGCGTGGGGTCCCCGGCGCCGTACCGCACGATCTCCGGGGAGCCACGGGTCAGGTCGACCACCGTGGTCGGCACCAGGCCGCACTCCCCGGAGTCGACCACCGCGTCGACCAGGTGGTCCAGCTCCTCCAGGATCTGCCACCCCTCGGTCATCGGCTCCTCGCCCTCGGGCAGCAGCAGCGTGCTGGACAGCAGCGGCTCGCCGAGCTCGGTGAGCAGCGCGTTGACGACCGGGTGGTCGGGAATCCGCACGCCCACCGTCCTCTTACGGGGGGTGGCCAGCCGTCGCGGCACCTCTCGTGTCGCGGGGAGGATGAACGTGTACGGCCCCGGCGTCGCCGCCTTCACCGCCCGGAACGCCGCGTTGTCCAGGTGCACCAGCTGGCCGAGCTGGGCGAAGTCCGCGCACACCAGGGTGAAGTCGTGCCTGGCGTCAAGCCGCCGGATCCGGCGGATCCGCTCCGCGCCCTCTCGGTTGTCGAGCCGGCAGCCGAGCGCGTAGCAGGAGTCGGTCGGGTAGGCCACCAGCCCGCCCTCGCGCAGCAGCGCCACAACCTGCCCGATCGCCCGCGGCTGCGGGTCCCGGGGGTGCACGTCGAAGTACCGAGCCACCCCAGAACCCTACGAGCGTCCGATCCCGGCATTCATCGGCATTCCCGTCGGTGACGGTACCGCCCTCGATACGCTTCCGAACCATGGGCAGTGGATCTCGGCGCGCCGTCGACGTACGCCGCGACCAGATCCTGACCGCCACGGTCGACCTGATCGACCGCGCGGGCCTGGCGCACGTGCGGGTCTCCGACGTGGCCGCCGAGCGCGGCATCAGCCCCGCCCTCGTCTTCTACCACTTCGGCACCAAGGACGCCCTGCTCGCGGAGGCGCTCCAGTACGCCGTCGACCGCGACGAGGACGACCTCGACCGGGCGGTGCACTCCGCGGGCGACGCCGTCGCACGGATGCGCCGGGTCCTGCGCGTGTTCGGGCCGTCCGGGTCGGCCACCGGCTGGCGGGTGTGGATCGACGCGTGGGCGCTCGCCCAGCGCGACCCCCGGCTGCGCCGCGTGCTCCGCCGGCTCAACG
>JBIOUF010000171.1:0-3201 GCA_044866695.1 Nocardioidaceae bacterium
GTCGGAGCGGGCTGCCACGTGCTGGCCGGACGCGAGCGCTCCTGGACCTTCTTCAGCACGAACACCGCAGCGGCGCCGATCCCGGTGATGATCAGGACCTTCTTCAACGTGCCGCGTTTGGGCTCGGGCTCGGGAGCGATCGCCTCGCTCACCTTGGCCTGGCCGGTGGCGGCGAGCTCGGCGACCTTGTCCTTCGCGTCGGCGACGTACGGCGCCAGCTTGTCCTTGGCCTCGGCGACCGCCGGGCCGACCTTCTCACGGGCTTCGGCGACGGCCGGCCCGATCCGCTCGCTCGCGTCGGCGGCGAGGACCGCGGCCCTCTCCCGCGCCTCGGCCACGCGGGGCGCGAGGGCCTCGGCGAGCTCACTGGCGCGCTCGCCGGCCTGGGCGGCGAGCTCGGCGGCCTGCTCCTTCGCCTGGTCGAGGATGGTGGCGGACTTCGTGTCCTTCATTGACCGGTGCCTCCCTCTCGCGCACCCGGCGCGGGACGTCTCGTGGTCGGGCGGGGGGTTGCGCGCCCGTCGTAGGTCCCATCATTCCCGGCCGCCCGGCCCAGTCAAACGAGGGGGTCCATGGACCGGCATGGCAGGATCGAGCCGCAGACGACAACGCGACCGTGAAGTGAAAGGTGCCCCTGTGGCCGAGACCTACGCGACCCTGAAGACCAACCACGGCGACATCGTCGTCCACCTGCTGCCCAACCACGCGCCGGCGACGGTGGCCAACTTCGTCGGGCTGGCGGAGGGCACGAAGGAGTACGCCGACCCGGCCAGCGGCCAGAGGACGACGGGACGGTTCTACGACGGGCTGATCTTCCACCGGGTCATCGACGGGTTCATGATCCAAGGCGGCGACCCGCTCGGCACCGGCACCGGCGGCCCCGGCTACACGTTCAAGGACGAGTTCCACCCCGAGCTGTCCTTCGACCGGCCGTACCTGCTCGCAATGGCCAACGCCGGCCCGGGCACGAACGGCTCCCAGTTCTTCATCACCGTCGGCGCGACCACCTGGCTGAACCGCAAGCACACGATCTTCGGCGCGGTCGAGGACGAGGGGTCGCAGCGGGTGGTCGACACGATCGCTAAGGTGCCGACGGGCCGCGGCGACCGGCCCGAGCAGCCGGTCGTGCTCGAGTCGGTGACCATCTCGCAGGGCTGACCCGCTCTCGCCGCCAGCCTCGCCGCCAGCGCCTCGACCAGCCATGAGCCACCCAGCCGGGCCGCCGGACCAGCCGACCCAGGCCTCGCCGCCGGTGTGCTACCGGCACCCGGACCGGGAGACCCACATCCGCTGCCAACGGTGCGAGCGGCCGATCTGTCCGGACTGCATGACCCAGGCGCCGGTCGGCTTCCAGTGCCCCGAGTGCATCCGCCAGGGCGCCCGCGAGACCCGCAGCGGCCGGACGGCGTACGGCGGTCTCCGCTCCTCCGACCCGACCCTCACCTCCCGCGCGCTGGTGCTGGCCAACGTCGCGGTCTGGGTGGTGATCGTCGCGACCGGCGCGGCGGCGAGCGTGTGGGTGGACCGGCTGGCGCTCAACCCGCTGGTCGCCTGCACCGACGTCGAGCTCGGCCGGTGCGTCGCCACGCACGACGGGGTCGCCCTCGGGTCGTGGTGGCAGCTGGTCACCTCCGCGTTCACCCACGTGCAGGTGCTGCACATCGGCTTCAACATGCTCGCGCTGTGGGTCCTCGGTCCCCAGCTCGAGGGGGTGCTCGGCCGGTCGCGGTTCCTCGCGGTCTACCTGCTGTCCGCGCTCGCGGCGAGCACGTGCGTGATGTGGCTGGCCGGGGAGTACTCCCAGACCCTCGGCGCCTCCGGGGCGGTCTTCGGCCTGATGGGCGCCCTACTGGTGGTCGTCGTCAAGGTCGGGGCCGACCCCCGGGGGCTGGTCGGCTGGATCGCGGTGAACTTCCTGCTCACCGTCCTCGGCTCCGGCTTCATCTCCTGGCAGGGCCACCTCGGCGGCTTCCTCGGCGGGCTGGTGCTGGCCGCGCTGTTCGCGTTCGCGCCGAGAACCCACCGCGCCGTGTGGCAGTGGGCCGGTGCCCTCGCCTTCACCGCGCTCCTGGTGGCGCTGATCTGGGTGCGCATCGCAGAGCTGCGCGGTTGACCCGGCTGCGGGGCGCCGAGCCGTCGTGTCTGCGCCGCGGAGGGCCACCGGCCACTCAGTCAGAGCGGGCGGAGGCCGGAACGGCTCCCCGGAACAGCGGCGCGGGCAACCACCCCCTTCGCTCGTTCCTCGCTCCGGGGGGGCCAGTCCCATCCACGCCCGCGCCGCCGCCCCGGTCCGCCGCCCCGACCTCCTCACGCCCCGCGAGCGGCAAGCCCCACACGCGGACCAGGCCGCCGTTCCGGGGAGCCGTCCCGGCCTCCGGCTGCGCGAGGAGCGACCGCGTCAGATGAGGGGCGGCCGTCCACACCTGGGGATGAGGTTGTGGAGAACTACATCGGTGTCATTACGCGGAGCGGGCCGGCCCACCGAACGGGGGGCTGGCCACGAGGATCTGCCGGTTCCCACGACGTACCCACCGTGGGGAGCGGGAAAACTTCTCGATCCCATGGGAATCAGCCCCCCGGCCGGCCTACTCCCAGCGGGTGGCGAAGACGAAGCCGGTGGCCATGAAGCCGATGCCGACCAGGAGGTTGTACTGGCCGAGGTCGCTGAGCAGGGGGATGTCGTTCTCCTGGCTGAACAGGTAGTACACGACGATCCAGACCAGGCCCAGGATGAAGCAGCCGAGCATGCCGACAACCACGCCGCGGCCGCGGCCGAGCGGCGTGCCGGGGTGGGCGGAGACCGCGAGGCCGAGGAAGACCAGGCCGAACCCGATGGCGTAGTTCCACTTGCCCAGGTCGGCGGCCCAGGCGGGCGAGCCGGCGTCGTGGACGTGGACGGTGTAGAAGACCACCCAGGCGATGCCCGCCAGCGCCAGCAGCAGGGCCAGGCCGGTCCTGACGACCGAGATGCCCGTTTCCGCCGCCCTGGTGGCGGGCTGGTTGAGGGGGCGCGGTCGGGACACGGGTGCTCCTGGACGGACGAGCCGGACGATACGAGTGGGCAGGCCTTGGTCAGACCCGTGTCGGCTAGCGTAGTCGGCGCCGGCCCGAGCCGATGCCGCACGACCTGAGGAGACGCTGGATGAGCCAGCCGCCGTCGCGCCCGCCGCGCTGGGGGGTTCGCATCGGCGGGGCGATGAC
>JBIOUF010000172.1:0-5749 GCA_044866695.1 Nocardioidaceae bacterium
GTCGCCGCAGCCGCGGACGTGGTCGCGGAGGGGCAGCCGGGGATGTGCCAGACGCCAGAGGCACCGGTGGTCGAGGTGGGCGCGCTTCGAGACGGGCTCCTTCGTCGCCCTCCTCAGGAACCGCGGAGCGAGCCCCACCGGTGGTTGAGGAGGGCGAGCTTGCGAGCCCCCGGTGGTTGAGGAGGGCGAGCTTGCGAGCCCGTCTCGAACCCAACCACCGGCACAAGGGCTGGGACCCCGCCACACGCCGGTGGTTTCGAGACGCTCGCCTAGCGGCTCGCTCCTCAACCACCGGGATGTGCCAGGGCCACGCCAGCGGCGTATCGGTGGTTGCGGAGGGCGCCCTTCGAGCCCCCCGGTGGTTGAGGAGGGCGCCGTTCGAGCCCCCCGGTGGTTGAGGAGGGCGAGCTTGCGAGCCCGTCTCGAAACCACCCAGATGTACCAGACGCCAGCGTGTATCGGGGCGGCGGCACTGATCGGCGTCTGCGGCACGCCCCGACCTTGACGGTTCCGCCTTCCCCCGCCTTCCCTCGGCGCGCGGGCCGGCGCGGGGGAGGAAGCCGGGCGGAAGCCGGCGGACGCAGCGTGCGGGGGTCCGCAGTGTCCGCTCTCAACCCCTGGAGCCGAGCCAACAGGAGGCACGCCATGAGCCAGGCGACGCATGACCGCACCAGCGACATCGCCGACGGGACGGCCGGCGAGATCGTCCCTGCGACGACCGGCTCGGCGCGGTCGTCCCTCCGATGCCCGGCGTGAGCGTGTCCCCGGACGGGCGCACGGCCGTGGTGCTGGCCGGTGCGGACGCCGACACCAACGAGATGGTGCGCGCCGCGACCGACCTGAAGGGCGCGCTCGAGGATCTCTCGACCGGCACCGTCGAGGTCCACCCCACCGGGGCGTCGGTCCTGTGGTCGGACTTCAGCGAGTCGAACCTCGAGGCGATGCTCACCTCCGAGCTGCACTCATGGCCCGGCACGTTCGCGATCCTCCTGCTGGCGTTCGGTGGCCTGGTCGCGGCGGGCCTGCCACTCATGCTCACGATCTCCGGCCTGGTCGCCTCGGCGGGGTCCCTCGTCTTGGTCAACGAGCTCGTCCCGGTGTCCATCTGGGCCATGGACTTCGCGATGATGTTCTCGCTCGCGCTCGGCTTCGACTACGCGCTGTTCCTGGTCGTCCGCTACCGAGCGGCACGCAACCGCAGCGGGTCCCGACGGGACGCAGTTGCCGAGACCATGGACACGGCCGGGAAGGCGGTGCTGCTCTCCGGTCTCACCGTCCTGGTCTCGCTCTCCGCGGTGCTGCTGGTCCCGGCGCCGTCCTTCCGCTCGGCAGCGGGGGGCATCATGCTCTCCGTCGTCTTCGTCCTTGCCGCGACGCTGACCCTGTTGCCGGTGCTCCTGGTCACCCTCGACGAGAGGATCAACCGGCTCTCCCTGCCCTGGTTCGACACCGCACGGCACCGGTCCGAGCGGCTCGCGGCGTGGGGCGCGCGGCTGTGGCGCCGCCCGGCCCTCTGGGGTGTGGCATCCTTCGTGGTCCTCGCGGCGCTCGCCGCACCCGTCCTGGGTCTGCACACCGCGATGCCCTCGGTCAAGGTGCTCCCCGAGGACTCCAGCGCCCGGGTCGGGTACCACCAGCTCTCCGACTCGTTCGGACCGGGCGCCCCGGGGCTCCTCCAGGTCGTCACGCGGGGCGAGGACGCCGCGGCCGCCGGCCGAGCCCTGGCTGAGGACCCCGGGATCGCCGCGGTGCTGCCCGCGCTCCCGGCCGCCGACCGGACCGACTACCGGCTCATCCCGGCCGTCCCCATCGTCGACCCCGCCGAGGGCGCGCTTGCGACGACCGTCGCGCGGCTGCGGGCCGGCCTGCCGTCGTCCGCGGTCGTGGGTGGACCCGCCGTGGAGAACATCGACCTCGAGAGGCAGCTCGACTCCTCCACACCGCTGGTCGTCGCGGTGGTCCTGGTGCTGGGGTTCCTGCTGCTGCTGGTCGCCCTTGGGGCGCCGCTGATCTCGCTGCTCGGGACCGTCGCCAGCCTGCTGTCCACGGCGGCGGCCTTCGGCGTGGCGCGGCTAGTCTTCCAGGACGGGCATGGAGACACTCTGTTCGGTTTCGAGCACCAGGGCTTCGTCGACGCGTGGGCGCCGGTGTTCTTCTTCGCGATGATCTTCGCGATCGCGATGGACTACACGGTCTTCCTGCTCGCGGCGGCCAAGGAGCACTGGGAGCGGTCCGGCGACGCCCGGGTGGCCATGGTCGAGGCCCTGGCCCACTCCGGACCGGTCATCTTCGCCGCGGGAGGCGTCATGGTCGCGGTGTTCTTCGCCTTCACCCTGTCCGGGCCACTCCCGCCCAAGGAGATGGGTCTGATCCTCGGGCTCGCGGTGCTCCTGGACGCGTTCCTGGGTGCGGCTGGTGCTGCTGCCCGTCATGCTCCGGCTGGCCGGACCTGCGGCGTGGGCCACCCCCGACTGGCTCCGGCGCGTGCTGCCCACCGTCAGCTTCTCCCACGGCTGAGGTCGCGGTCGGGCGCGGGCGTCGATCTGGGCGACCAGGAGTGGAGCGGCGCTCCCGAGGTGGCGGGTGCCGGTGTGGTCCACGACGTACCAGTGTCGTGGGCGGAGAGCAGGACCCAGCGTCTCAGCCGCCGAGCCGGTCGGCGATGTCGGCGAGCAGCAGCTCCGCGACGACGGCCGGCTTGTCGGCGGGGGCACCGTGTCTGGCGCGAGGAAGCCGGACGGCGTCGGACGAAGGCAGCGCGCGCTCCAGGAGCATCGAGCGCTCGAGCAGGTGCTCCGGGGACCGCTCGCCGGTGAGCAGCAGCACGTGGTGCCGGACCGCGGCGTAGGCAGGCAGCCGGTCGCCCAGGTCGAGCAGCGCCTCGTAGTCCGCCACCTGGCCGGGCACGAGCACGTCGCGGTACCGCCGCGACAGCGTGACCAGCCGCGACAGCAGCGCCAGGGCGGGCGGCACCCGGACCACGTCGCGCAGGAAGACCTGCAGCGCCTTGCCCGGCCGCCCAGCGTCCAGCGCCCGCCGCGCCGCCAGCGCCGCGGCCGGGCTGCCCAGCGGGAGGTCGGCTGAGCTGACCGGAGGCTCGAAGACGGCCAGCGCGTCGAAGCGGTCGGGCGCCGCCAGTGCGGCCTCGAGCGCCGCCACACCTCCCGAAGAGTGGCCGAACAGGTAGCACGGCCGGCCCACGGCCGCCGCCACGGCGACGACGTCGGCCGCCTCGTCACGCAGGCCCACCGGCCGCCAGGAGTCCACGTCGGCGCGGTACTGCCGGCGGACCAGGCGGAGCACGCGGTGCCGGGTCGCCAGCCGGGCGGCCAGCCCGGCGTAGGACCGGCCGTCGTCCAGCCCGCCGCCGGCCAGGACGACCGCGACGGCGCCGTGACCCTCGTCGTGCGCCGAGACCGGGCAGCCGTCGGCGGCGGCGAGGCTGAGCAGGCGCTCGGGCACGGAAAGGGTCTCCTGGGTGGTCCTGGGACAACCCAGGCTGGGGTGTCGCCGGTCGCCTCGCAAGCCCGGACGCGTCGTTCGCTGACAGCGAACCGCAGGAAGGAAGGCGCGTCGGGGACTCCGGCGTTGTGCGGACAGGAGGAGCCCATGGATCCCGACACCTTCGGTGCCCCGGGCCGGGACGGCCCGGACGACCCGGACGACCCGGACGACGTGGCGCTGGACGCCTACTCGCAGGTCGTCTCGAGCGTCGCGCACGACCTGCTCCCCCGCGTCGCGGCGATCCGGCTGCACCGCTCGGGCCGCTCCGGGGAGGCCTCCGGCTCCGCCGTCGTCCTCACCGCGGAGGGCCACCTCCTGACCAACGCGCACGTGGTGGGCCAGGCGGACGCGGGGGAGGCGACCTTCGCCGACGGCCGGGTGGCGCGCCTGGAGGTCATCGGCCAGGACCCGCTGGCCGACCTCGCGGTGGTGCGGGCCGACCGGCAGACCGTCGACCCGCCGGTCTACCGCGACGTGGACGGCCTGGTCATCGGGACCCTCGTGGTCGCCGTCGGGAACCCGCTCGGCCTCGCCGGCAGCGTGAGCGCCGGCGTCGTCTCGGGCCTCGGCCGGGCGCTGCCCGTGCGCACCCGCACCGCCACCCGGATCATCGAGGACGTCATCCAGACCGACGCCGCGCTCAACCCCGGCAGCTCCGGTGGCGCCCTGGCGGACTCCCACGGCCGCGTGGTGGGCATCAACACCGCCGTCGCCGGCGCGGGGCTCGGCCTCGCCGTGCCGATCAACGTCACGACCCGGCGGATCATCCACGACCTGCTCCGCGACGGGCGGGTCCGCCGCGGCTACCTCGGCCTGGTCACCACGCCCGCACCCCTGGTGCCGCAGTGGGCCGACCGCACCGGTCAGGCCACCGCCCTGCGGGTCGTCGAGGTGGTGACCGGGAGCCCCGCGGCGACCAGCGGTCTGCGCGCCGGCGACCTGGTGCTGGCCGTGGACGGCACGGCGCTGGGAGACGCGCAGTCGCTGCAGCGCCTGCTGTTCGGCGAGTCGGTCGGCCGCCGGATGGAGATCACCGTGCTGCGCAACGGCGCGCTGGTCGACGCCGTCGCGGTGCCGGCCGAGCTGGGCGAGTGACTCAGGCCACCGCGGCAGGTGAGTGGTCTCGTCTCGTGGCACGGTGCCGTCCGTCCGAGAGGAGTTTCGCACACGGGCAGAGCTCCGCCCGGTGGGCCGCTCAGAGGAGTGCCGTCGGCGGCGCGGGGCGGACGTAAGGTTGCGGGATGCCTGACGCGCCCGACCCCATCGCCTACACCGCGCTCCAGCCGGGCACACCGGTACGGACGGGCGAGGGGCACCCGTTCGGCACGGTCCAGGCCGTGCTGGTCGACGAGAAGGTTTCCGTGTTCGACGGCATCGTCGTCCAGACGGCGGAGGGTGCGCGGTTCGTCGACGCCGACCTCATCGGCACGATCTACACCACCTACGTCTGCACGACACTCACCGCAGACCAGGCGGCGCGCCTCCCCCTGCCCGACGCGTCGAACCTGATCGACGTCAAACCGGCGACGTCGATGGCCGGACGGCTCGGCCGCATGTTCCGCCGGGGGAAGCGGTAGCGCATTGGGATTCCCAGAGGGACTCGGGGGATCAGGAAAACCTCAGGGAAGCCCTGGACAATGGAGGCCGACCCGCCGCCCTTCTGCCTGATCTGGACCGTGATGCCACCCGCCACCGACCCTGCCACCGCCTCCGCGGGTCGTCACCTAGCGTTCGTCACCCGCGCGCACGACCTGATCGACCGGCTCGAGGCGTGGGCTCACGGCGGTCGGGCTCGGTCGCTGGTCTGCAAGGTCTTCGTCACCGTCGTCGGCCCGCTCGTCGTCCTGACCGGGATCGCCATGACCGTGTTACCCGGGCCTGGCCTGGTCGTCGTCGCGCTCGGCCTGGCACTTCTTGCGCTGGAGTACGACTGGGCCCGTACGGCGCTGCGACTGATGGGGCGGGCGCTGACCCGGGCCCGCGACACTGCGCTGCCTGCGGACGGCTCGGGCCTCAGACGGGCGATCGGCGTGGCTGGCGCCGGCTTCTTCTTCGTTCTCACCTTCGCACTCACGACCGCGATCACGACCTACTTGGGCGCGCACGCGATCCTGTAGCCGGCGTGCGGCGTGCAGCGGGCTGCCGCGTCGTTCACGCGTTCCCACCCGCCGACGCGGCTGGACGCCGGCCGTCCGCTCACAAGGCCCCGCTGGTTGAGGAGGGCGAGCCGCAAGGCGAGCCCGTC